>PMJK01000097.1 GCA_003158505.1 Holophagaceae bacterium
CCAGAGGCCGTGGCGCTCGGCCAGCCTGGCGAGCCCTGCCAGATCGTCCACGGCGCCGATATCCACCGTACCGGCCGTGCCCACCACCAGGAAAGGATGGAGGCCCCTGGCCCGGTCTTCGGCAATAGCCCCTTCAAGGGAGTCCAGCCGTATTCGTCCTTCACCATCCACTGGAATGAGGCGGAGGGCCCCTCGTCCGAGCCCGGACATGTCCATGGCCCGTGGAACGCAGCCATGGACTGCCGCAGAAGCATAAGCCACGAGGCCTTCCTGTGCGGAGCTCGGAGGTAGCCTCTCCAGGGCCGTATGTCGCGCCACAAGCAGGCCCATGAAGTTGGCCATGGAAGTTCCCGTCACAAAAAGCCCGCTGGCCGCTTCGGGGAAGCCAAACATCTGGCGCGCCCATCGCAAGATCTGCCGCTCGACCTCGATGGGCGCATGGTCGCGACCACCAAGGTTGGCATTGAGTCCCCCGGCGAGCATCTCCCCGAGCATGCCCGCAACGTTGCCGCCTCCGTGGACCCAGCCCATGAAGCCTGGGTGCAGATTGCCCGTGCTGTAGGGAAGCACATGCTGGAGAAACTCTTGGTGCACATCACTGAGCGGAGTGGGCTCCGTGGGTAGCGGCACGTCGAAGCTTTTTCGGACTGTGGCTGGCATGGGCCGCCACACGGGACCCGTCCGCAGACTCTCTAGATGGTCGAACAGGTCGTCCAGCATGCGGTGGGCCTGGAGGCGCGCCTGTGGCCAGTCCTCAGGGTCAAGGCTAGGGGAAAAGGATTCCACGGTCGGCATGTCATTCACCTCGGTACCATCGGGTCAGGACCGGTCCTTCGATACAAGCTGATACTCCTCGTTCTTTCCACGTCGTGATGATCGGGTGGGCTTAGGATCTTCATGGTTGGGTCAGGGGGGATACGAGTCATGGAAGATGATCAACGGCTGATCGGCTGCCTTCCCTTGTTCAGGATGGAGAAGGCGGGAACCGACATGACGGCCGTAGCCTCAGGGCTATTGGACCAGGCGAAAGGGAACGTGAATGCCGCCAACTCGCTGATGGACCTCTCATGGATCTTCACCTTTAAAGGCCAGTGTGACATGGCCCAATCGACCCAGGCCCTGGCGCTGAGGCTGCAGCAACACTACACGCTCCAGCCTCAGGGTGGCCGGGTGGGACTGCGCCTGCTCGCCCTGATGGCGCCCGGAGACTACCTGGACAACACGCCTCTCGAGTTCCTGCTTGAAGGTTCGGATGTCCAGCTCGAACTCCTGTTCCTGGGACCCGGACTTCCCTTCCCCGATTCGCTTCCGGCCCATGATCTGATCTTCACGGCAGTCCGCGAGTCCGATGAGAACCTTCCGACCCTGGAGTTGATTGAGTCTTACCTAGCCCGGTGCCCGGAAATGGTGGTCAACAGGCCCAGCCGCATTCCACTGCTGGCGCGAGATAGGGCCAGCACACTGTTGGGATCATCGCCCGGCCTGGCCATGCCGCCCACAGTGCGGGTCGATCGGTTGGGGCTCCAGCGGCTTTCATCCGAAGAGGCAGAGTTCCCGCTCATTGCCAGGCCCGTCGGGGCCCACCGCGGTCAGGGCCTCTTGAAGCTCGAGGATGCCTCCGGCCTCGATGAGTACCTGCGGGCCTCCACCGCGTCCGAGTTCTACATCTCCAAATATGTCGACTACCGCAGTCCGGACGGCCTGTTCCGCAAATACCGGATCGTCCTGATCGATGGGCATCCCTTCGCCTCCCATCTGGCGATCTCCGAGCACTGGATGGTCAATTACATCAACTCGGGCATGGAGAAGAGCGCATGGAAGCGCGCCGAAGAAGCCAATTTCATGGCCCAATTTGACGAGGGATTCGCCCGCCGACATGCCGCCGCACTCAGCGCCATCCACGACCGCCTCCGGCTCGACTATGTGGTCCTCGACTGCGCCGAAACCGGGGATGGCCAGTTACTTCTATTCGAAGCCGACAGCGCCGCGATGGTCCACGCCAACGATCCCGTGGACGTGTTCCCCTACAAGCAGCCGCAAATGCAAAATGTCTTCAGCGCGTTTCGCGGGCTGCTTGGCCGAAGCGCGTGTGATCACGCCGAGCCGGTTTGATATGGAGTGCTTGGCAGATATCCAGCATCCTAATTCCTCGCGAACCCAAGCAGGACATATGATTTTTCGCTGGATTCATATGGAACTTCAATCAGGGCAGCATGATTGTTCGCACGGAGTTTTTCAGCGCCGACTCCTTGTTGCCTGTCCAACCTCAGAGGGGGACAGAAGAGAGCCACATTTACTGAAAACTACAGCGGGTGGCAACCGGGCGGCATGGCGTGTCTCACCTTGGCCAGTTCAGCAAGCTCGCAGATTCTGTCCACAAAGGCATCAGGGAGGTTTTGTTCCCGGAATGACCGACCATAGAGGCGGCCGAGTTCTATACAATCATCAGGCTTCCTCAATGCTTCGTTCACGGCGTACTGGATGTTCTCGAAATCGAAGCGATATCCCGCATCATTCAAGGCTGGCGACAATTTGTTCAACCAGGTCGTCTGGTTGGCAAGTGCAAATGAATAGGTTCCCGCGGCCCTGGCCATCCGATCGTGCCCAGCCGTATCCACATTGGGCGACATGTCTATGATGCCCAGTTGCGACCGGTAGAGATCCTCTGTCAGGCTCGGATGCTGGGAAGGAGCCACAATCGCCTTCGCACCTGCTGTGTCCAGGTAGCCCCATCCTTCTCCTAGGATCATCACTGGAAATGGCAACAGGGCTTGGGCCACCATGGTGCCTTTGATTCGGCGCAAAAAATCATCCATCTGTGCCACAAAAAAGCAGATCAGATTTATGTTGTTGATTTTAATTTTTTGATCCAAAAAATAATTAACCACCACATCATTTATCTGTACCCTGCCCGGCTCAAGAGCGATGGACAGCAATTCAGACGCGAGGTTTTTTAGGTGCTTACCAAGTTCGTGTGGTACACCTTCTTCCCAGTACCTGGTCAAAAGGTGGGGGTATTTCCCATTTTTCAAAAAATACAATTTGCCGTTTTTGCGAGATCGAAAATCAATATTACTTTCGAGTGTGTCATAAAAGATAAGAGCAGGCGAAATCGCGGCCACACACTGGCTATTTGGAAAAATGAGATCATGAACCGCAAGGTGTTCTTCCCAGCCATATAGAAGCACTGCGTTGGATGGAATATCCATGTGCCTTTCCAAAAAATAAGCGGGCGTGTCACCTTGGAATTTCAGCAGGGGCACATTGAAGTGTTCCCAGATGTTGGTCTCATCCCCATTTTTCAAGGCGACCTTGAGATCTTGACCAATGCCACACCATGTCATCCCGAACTTGACCTTCCCAGAGGACATGACATTAAAAAATCTTGCGCCTTCCTTATTGCCGAAATTGCCGATATCGAAATATTCAACATCAAATTTATCGGCAAAATATTTGGTTATGTTATGCATGATGAAATTTATTGCATCATTGTCACCAGTGCCCGACATGGCAACAATGATGTCCTTGTCTTGTCCCATAGCGACTACCTTTTCGAGGCTGAAGGAAGAACAGCGATTCTCTTCTGTTGCGGCAAGGATAAGACTAATGTAACCGTAAAGCAAATAAGGCCAGTCCAGCCACAGACCTGTTTCTCTTATGCTGGCAAGCGACAGAACTTTTTGCCCATCTGGGCAGAGCAGGGGCGCCCTTCCGTGAATGATGAGGACAAAGAGGTTCTCATTTTCACAAATGGGAGAGGCAGGAAATCGCCGAATCTCCTGCCCTGCCTATTCCCTCTTTTTGCTTGAGCCCGACTTGGCTGGGAAGCCTTCGGACTCGCCAACTGGTCGCGCGGAGTTCATGACCACGTATCAGTAACCAAGTTTGTCCAGCCAATCTGATAGTGCGAGAACCTCAATTGCGCCCCTACCTGGGCTGCATATTGGGCCACATAGGTGCTCTTCCCCCCGGCCACTGGTTCTGAAATGAGGTTCAGCTTGTTTTCCGCATCGGCAACGGCCCGACAAATCATGGCGCTGTCATCGACCACGACCAAGGTGTCCGGGTTGAGCTTGCTGATGATGGACACCAGTTCCTTCAAATGATGCACAGAACTAGGAGTGGGGTTCTGCCAGTCAAGATCGTAGGAATCCAGGTAGAGCAAATCGATTCTCCGGCCCTCGGTATTCAGTTGCCTGGCAATTCGGGGCAAGACCGCAACGCTATCCCCCGTGTGGATGAAAACTTTGTCGCTTACCATCGCCTTGCAGGCATTTGTCGCCTCTGGACTCAGATCGACAGTATGGACTATGGCATCCGCGATTCTGCTTTTGACATACTGATCGAACAAAACGGTGCTCTGTCCGTCCCCTGCCCAGTTGTCAGCCTGCCGCGCGCACCCGGTTTCAACGATGGTGATCGGATCCTGTATGGTGTCCAGGTATTCAAATATTTTTCTAAAGGAAATCTCCCTTATTGCCAGCCTTGGGGCCGCGTACTCGTCAAACCACTCCCAGAAAGCATGTCTCTTCATTTCTCCCTCAGAAAACGGCCCTGTTGGGCGAGCGGTCGCATCAAATGGTTTACTGCCGGGGGAGGCCTAGCATGGCAGGTCGTCTATTGGTGGTCCTAAATTCTTGCTGAATTATGCTCTTGAATAGCCGTTCAAGCTTTCCAAAGCAACCATCACTTACTCAGAATGCCTTGGACCTGCTGGACAATGGTATCCACCTCGGCGGGAGGTAGCCTGTTGTCCTGGAGCAGGTGGAAATGCATGCTTGTTTCGACTGGATCGCACTTGGGTCGCGTGTCTGTGCCCGTGCCCCAATACTTCCCCGGGGCCGTGAAGGCATGAATCGTGTCACTGAAACAGAGGTCCGTAATGGCCGTTGCGAAATCACGGGAATGATTGGCGCCGTACAAGGCGAAGAGATGCTTGACCCGCCCGGCAGCGGCAAAATGGGTGAACCCAGTATCGCCTCCGAGATAGACTTTCGACCTTCCAACCAAATAAACCAGATCGTAGAGATTTTCGCTGGCTATGGTGCGAATCTTGGAATGGATTTTTTCTGGTTGATTGGTAATGACTATGGCCCGCTCTCCCAGTGTGCCGTAAAGTTTTTCGCAGAGTTCATTGACGAAGGTCTCTTCCATGCCTCTGGGTTTGTTGTAGGGCGGATCGAAAAGAGGGGAGAAGACAGCGTAGGTGCCCCATTCCATGGCCGGGCCCTGGTACTGGGACGGATCAAGATTTAACCTTGGTACGACCTGCCCCCCGTGCCGCGCATGATAGAAGGTCGAGGCGATCCAGAGATTGCCGGGGTCATAAACTTCAGGGCCTTCTGGGTTCCCAAACCCAAAGTTCGGGCCTTCATCGGTGACGATCTCATCGATGGTGTCCTTGAAGAGGACATCCGCTTTCAGATTCTTGTGGGTTTCATCCATCAACTGGAACACGATGCGGCGACCCTCGTACCGTTTCATGTATTCGGCGCAAATCATGAGCCCGACGAGGTCCCCTATCCGGATCACCCATTGCAGGGCTTCAATGGTTCTCTCAGGCGTTTTGTGTAGAACCAGCTGGGTATGTCGGACCAGACAGCTCTTCCTGGCTGGTGTCTGTCGTAGGGCTTCACTAAGCACCGAATTAGCCTGGTCCGATTTATGGTTCTTTATCAAGAATTTCACAAAAGTCAGCCGATGATCCAGCCGCTGTGGATCCAAATTTATGGCGCGTTCAAACATTCCACAGGCTTCCTCTGGTTCGTTCGAATCGAACAATAGCCTACCGAGGTCGAGCAGAGCTTCCACATGGTTCGGCTCGAGGCCTACGTACCTTCGATAGGTGGAAAGAGCCAAGTCGTTCTGGCCCGAACGCCGCAGGTTCTGGGCCATGGCAAGCAACAATCTATTTGCGTTTGAACTCATCGCGGTGTCCTTGCTTCGGCATTCATCCACAGGAACTTAAATCGGCTACTACCCGCTCGATGACTGAGGCCCAATCCCCGGGCTCCGGCTGGCGATAGATTCGCATGGTGGGGTACCAGGGGCTATCTTCCCGCCCCATCAGCCAGCGCCAATCTGCAAATGTGTGAGCCAGTAGAAAAGTCGGGATCCCCAAGGCACCGGCTAGATGAGCGAGGGCGGTATCCACGGTGATGACCAGATCCATGCCCAAAAGGGCATGTGCAGTATCAGAAAAGCTGCCCCGAACCACGGGTCCCATGGGAATGATCCCTGGAAAGGGCTGCTCACCCCCGGGTTCCACCTGGAAGCTATGCCAGGCCACCCCAGGTAGAGCCGCCAGAGGTTTCAATTGGGCAGGGGATACAGACCGGACTGGGAACCTTTCAGACCTCGGCCTCCCGGCCCAAACCAATCCCACTCGGGTATAGCCTTTCGTCGCGTCGAGGATTCTGTCAATCCCCTCCCGGTGCGGCACATTCCGTGGATCAGACAAGTACGGAATATCCGCAGGGATCGAATTCATGGCCGTCTGGAAGATCCGCGGCAGGGATAGGAGGGATATTTGGAGGTCGAAGGGGGGGATGGGATCCCCGTCCTTGACGACTTGATCGACGCCTGGGCAGGTGGCCATCAAGTCCACCAAGGGCTCGAGCACCTCCAGAAGGACTCGCCCCCCCCGAGCTTTGACCATGGGCGCGTATCGAACGAACATGATGGCGTCACCAAATCCTTGTTCCCATCGGAGTAGCAGGGTTTTGCCTGAAAAAAGCTCGCCCTCCCATTGGGGCTGAGGTAGCACATGCTCCTTTGACCGATGCTCGATCCCAGGAGTATCCCAGCGCGATTCGTACTGATCCCAACCCAGCGGCATGATACCGAATTGAAGGTTGAGGCAGGCTTTTTCCCAGGCTGCTTGGGAAGAATGATGAACATCGATGTGTCGTTCAAATTCCGAGTGCAATCCGGACCAGTCACCTTGGCGAAATAGGACCAATCGGAGCAGTTGGTGTCCTCTGAAACTGCCCGGGTCCCGCTGGATCACATCGGACAAGAGCACATGGGCCTGGCTCAGGTCATTATTCTTGACCAACCCTTCTGTGAGGGTCAGGCACGCGTCCATGTGCTGCGGATCCAGGATCAGGGCCTGCTTACAGGCACCGCAGGCTTCCTCCACTCTACCTAAATCCAGCAGCAGGTTCCCAAAGTCAACCCATGCCGCAGTATTGCTCGGCTCGAGGCCCAAATATCTCTGATATGTCCCACAGGCCTCTTCGAATTGATGGGAGTTGCAAAGTTTTCGCGCTTTTTCGAGTACTTTCGAAGGATTAGAATTCATCGCGGCATCCTTTGACTTGAGCCATTTGATTTGATTTGATTTGATTTGATTTTATTTCTGGATCCACTGTGCCATTCCCCTCCAGCACACTTAAGCGGCATTCATCCACATGAGCTTAGATCAGCTACCACCCGCTCGATGACTGAGGCCCAATTCCCGGGCTCGGGCTGGCGATAGATGCGCAGGGTGGGGTACCAGGGACTATCCACCCTTCCCATCATCCAGCGCCAATCAGGAATGTAGGAGACGAGGAGCAGGGTGGGAACGCCTAGGGCGCCAGCCAGGTGGGCCATGGCCGTATCCACGGTGATCAGGAGATCCATGCTGCGGAGCGCATAGGCGGTGTCTGAGAAACTGCTCAAGAGCGGTGCCATTGAAACCATTCCTGGCAGGGGAGGCAATTCCGTTGCACCAGGCTGAAAGGCGTGCCAGGCCACATCCCCCAGGGCCCGGAGGGGAGAAAGGGCTCCCGGCGCGATGGATCGTTGGGCGTCCCGGGTATGAGTGGGACTGCCGGCCCAGGACAGTCCAATCCGGGTGCGTCCATTGGAACCTGCCAGGAGTTCGCCAATGGCCTGCTGGTTCGGCACCCTTTTTGGAACGTCCAGGTAGGGGATCTCCGCAGGGATGGACCTCAGATTCGTCTGGAACACGCGGGGCAGACTTAGCAGTGGAAGATGCAGATCGAAGGGGGGGAGAGGATCCTCCTCGCCGACGACCAGGTCCACCCCTGGGCAGGTGGCTACTAACTCTGCCAGCTGAGACTGGGCCAGGAGGATGATGCGGCCCCCCAGCTGTTTCGCCCGTGAGGCATAACGGACGAACATCAGGGTATCGCCCAACCCCTGTTCGAAATGAAGCAGGAGGGTCTTGCCGGGGAAGGGCTCCCCGTTCCAGAGAGGCTGTGAGAATCTCCGTTCCAGGGCCGCGACGCCTGGAAGGCTCCAGCGTGCTTCAAATTGTCCCCAGCCCTCCGACATGGCTCCGAAGGTGAGATTCACGCAACAGCGTTCCCAATCCAAAGTGGCATCGGCATAGTCTTCATTCACTCGGCGAAGCATCTCCGTGTGCAGCTCGGGCCAATTCTCTTGCCGGATGAAGATGTAGATGAACAGAGAGGTGACCTCCGGGTTGGCGGGGTCCTGGTCAATGGCTGGCCCCAGGACCATCGCCGCCCCATCCAGATCGCCCCGTTTGATCCGGCAACGGGCCAGATCCAGGCGGACCTCGATCAGGCGGGGAGCCAGGGAAAGGACCTGTTCAAGCCGAGATTCAGCCTCTTCCGTTCGGCCCAGCCGCAGGAGTGCCCTCCCCGTGCCCACCAGGGCATGAATGGTATCTGGCTCAATAGCCAGGGATTTGGAATACGCATTCAGGGCTCCCTCCACTTGGTTCAGGGTTAGCAGAAGATCCCCATAGTCAGTCCATGCATCCGCAGCCTCGGGGTAGAGAAGCAACAGATTGCGATAAGCCATGAGGGCTTCTCTGTCCTGGCCGGAGCGCCCCAAGGCCCGTGCCTCTTCAAGTAGCTTCCAATGGGCTTCGGCCACCGTGAAATCCTTTCCCATGGACCGGAGGGAGAACGACTGCATCCCTGTATCAAGCGTTACAGGGCCCGCGTTCAGTGGCTACAAGCCATCCTGCTCGGCGGTCAGATCATCCATCATCTGGCTGATGACCGCGCCCCAATCTCCGGGATACCGTTGGCGATAGATGCGCATGGTCGGATACCACGGAGTATCGTGCCTCCCCATCATCCAGCGGAAATCAGGGAAGAAGGCCACCAGAAGCAGCGTGGGGATGCCCAGGGCACCCGCCAGGTGGGCCATGGCCGTATCCACGGTGATCACCAGGTCCATGCCGCTGAGCGCGTAGGCGGTATCCGAGAAGTTGCGGATGGAAGGATCAAGGGAAACCAGCCCCGGAAGGGGTGGCTCCTCCTCGGATCCAAGTTGAAAGCTGTACCAGGACACTCCTGGCAGGGCCGCCAGAGGCGCCAATACTGCGGGCGGAAGGGACCGCTCCGAATCCCGTTTATGGATGGGACTGCCGGCCCAGGCCAGCCCCATCCGGATCGAGGCCTCCGAGGCGGAAAGCAGGCCCGTGATGCGCTCACGGTTGGGCACCCGCTCGGGTACCTTCAGGTACGGCACCTCGGCCGGAATGCTCGCCAGATCCGTTCCAAATATCCATGGGAGAGAGAGCAAGGGAATGTGGAGATCGAAGGCTGGAAGGGGACTCCCATGGGGAACGACCTCATCGACGCCGGGGCAGGTGGCTACTACGTCAGCGAGGGCTGGCTGGACCTCTAGCAGCACCCGGCCTCCAAGTGCCTTCACCCGGGTCGCATAGCGAACGAACATGAAGGTGTCGCCTAAACCTTGCTCGTAATGGACCAGGAGAGTCTTCCCTTTAAATGGCAATCCATCCCATCGGGGCTGGGTAAAGTTCCGTTTCGGGATGATCAGCCCTGGACACTCCAGGCGGCTTTCGTATCTCGCCCAACCTCGGGGCAGGTTCCCCAGCCGCAGATCCAAGAGCCCTCGGTCGTGGGCCTCGATGGCCGGTGGATGCGCGTGGAGGCTTATGAGGTGGCCCATGGCCGTCCCATAGGCCTCCCACTGGCCCAGGTGGATGAGGACCTCCACGAGGAGGCCATGGGCTTCTCTGTTTTTCGGATCTCGCGCGATCAGGGCTTCCAGGAGTGAGCGGGCCTGCACCGGATCCCCCTTGCGGCAGAGACAGCGGGCCAGAGCCAGATTGGCATCCAGGTAACGAGGGTTCTTGCCCAGAACCTTCCTGCACTCGATTTCAGCTTCTCCAAACCGACCCAATCCACAGAGGGCATTGGCCAGATTCACCTGGGCGGCCGCTTGGTTTCGGTCCATACGCAGAGCCTTGGAGCTGGCTTCCCGGGATGCTTCCATCTGGCCCATTTCGAGGAGGAGACCTCCCAAGGCTGTCCAGGCCCGGGCATCATTCGGCCATACCGCCAGGTAGTGTCGATAGCCCAAGAGGGCTTCGTTCCTTTGACCCGAGCGGTGCAACTTATCGGCCTCTTCCAGCTCCTTCTTGGCGTTGGAATTCACAGGGTCATCCTTCATGGAGCGGTGTCGCTTAAGCATGACTCAGTAAATCCGCAAGGAGGCACTGCACCGCCGAATCCCAATCCCCGGGCACAGGTTGGCGGTAGAGCCGGAGCGTAGGGAACCGGGAACTACCGTTCCGGTCTATCAGCCAGCGCCTATGGGGAAGGGTCCAGTCACCACAATCGGGGTTGGTCTGCCCTAGGCCCCGGCCAGGGGTGCCACCGCCGTGTCCATGGTGATGAGAAGGCCCATGGCGTTATAGGCCCCGAGCCTTCGCGATGGTTCGGGATCCACCCTGAGTCCCTGGCCTTAATTGAATGGTTGAAACCCACAGGCATTTGCACAGATCGCGGATTTTCGGCAGGGGATGCGGGCAGTTGGCTTCCGAATCAGCGAACGCCGGCCCGATAGCCCTTTAGGGCCCGGTTTCCCCGTTCCTGTGCGTCCAGCTGGGCTCTCAGTTCATCCCGCACCTGGGCGAACCGCACCGTTCGCGCCTGCAGTCGATGACCCACGGCGTGGGCCCTGGCCATCAGGTCCGGCCAGTCTGGACCCTTCGCTGCGTGGGCCAGGGCAGTCTGGAAATCCGCGTCCCATCGGGCAAGGGCTTCGGGATCCGGTTCCCAGGAGGGATCCGCCACCCAGGCCTCCATCTGGTCGATGGAAGCGCGAAGCCTCTCATGGCTCATACGACCTGGGCCCTCAGGTCGAATCGCGGCGCCGGGGAGGCCATGAGTTGCTTCTGGTGGAGCTGTTCCCAGGCCTGGCGGATCTGGCCCATGTGGTGGGAGAGCATCCTTAACCGAGCCGTGTCCTTGCTGCTGCCGGCCTCGAAAAGCTCCGAGGTCCACCAGTTGTAGACCTTCAGGAGGTTCTGGACCAGCTCGCCCCCGTCTTCCAGGTTCAACCGGATGACCGCCTCATTGATGATCTTCGCCACCTGGCCTAGGTGGCGAGCCACCTCGAAAGGCTCCTTCTGCTCCATGGCCCTGATGGCCTTTCCCAAGAACAGCTGCCCCGCTTCCATGAGCAATGCGGCCTGCTGCTCTGGACTGGCTCCCAGCACGCGCTGGGCAAGGTACTGGTCTGCGGATTGAGCGTAGTTGTTCATGGTGGGTCCCCGTTCTTTATTTTTCGGCAGGTGTGCGTTCTGTCATGAAGGCTGGGTCAGGCGCCAATGAGGCTCGAGGCACTGGCTTTCAACTTGGCCACGGCCACTTCCATCTGGGAGAACTGATTCTGCAGGGTGGTCTTTCGCTGGGCGAGCATGGCCTGGCCTTGGGCAATCTGAAGATCCAGATAGTTATTCTGAGTCGTCATATTGGTCAGGGCGGCGGAGAGAGCCCCGGTCCCATAGGCCACATCCTGGGTGATCAGATCGCTGGTGGCCTGGCCGGCGCCTCGCGAGAGGGTCAAGGTGCCGGAACCGATCCCCGTGACGCTGAGGCTGAGCCCGGCCAGGTCCCCAGTGCCGGACAGGGTCCCATTGGTCCCCGTCAAGGTGATGGTGCCGTTGGCTGTCGTGAAGGTCCCGGAGACAGCCCCTCCCGGAGTGAAGCTGTTGATGGTGAATCCCACGGCACCCGTGGCCGTTTGCGGGCCTCCACCATTGACCGTCACAGCTCCATTGGTGGAACGACCCGAAAAAATCAGGAGTCGCAGGGCGGCCGCGGGATCTTTGTTAAGTGCACTCTTGAAGGTCACGGAATTGAGGCTCAGGGTGCCATCGGTATTCGTCGTGACGCCCAGACTGGAGAGGTTTGTGTAGGCCGACGTGCCCGCCAATCCGGCCGAAGTGCCCGTGAGGGCCGCTTGAATCTGAGCAATGATGCCGCTGGCGGTTTGATTCCCGCCCAGGGGCGCCTGATTGATGCTCCCGTCCGCATTCTTGGTGCTGGCAGAGGCCGTCTTATAGGTCGTCATCAAGGTGTTGTAATTGGTGATCACAGTCTGCATGCCAGCGCTGGCAGCGCCAGTGTCCTGGGCCACGGTCAAGGTGGTCGTTCCCGTTTCTCCCCCCTTCAGGAGGTTGAAGGTGACTCCGTCCACCGCATCGGATACCGCATTGGATTGCCGGGTGAGCTGGACGCCGTTGAGGGTGAAGACCGCATTCACGCCCGATGCCCCCGAGGCGGTTGAGCTGAGGCCGCCCGTGAGCGCTGTCGGCGCAGCAAAGGTGCCCGTCAGGGTTCCAAGGGAGATCCCCAAGGCTGGATTCACCACGGTGGGGTTCGTCGGGTCGGGATTCCCATTAGCATCGGGGTTGTTGATGGCCGCCAGGGTGACCACGCCATTGGTGGTACCGGTGCCGGTGTCATTGGCCGAAACGACCAGCTGATAGGGGCTGGTGCCCGAACCCGTATTGATGATGGAAGCCGTCACCCCCGCGCCGGAGGCGTTGATGGCATCCCGAAGGCCATTGAGGCTGTTGTTGTTGCTGGGCACCGTGAAGGCTTGGGTGGCGCCATCCGTCCCCTGGACGGCAAAACTGGCCTCGGTGCCCGAAAAAATAGGAGCGGTGGGATCAGCCACCGCCAGGTTCGTGGGCGCCCCGTTCACCATCGTGGCGGAGATGCGCCCCTTGGTGGCCACGGTACCAACACTCAGATCATAACTGGCAGCTGCCGCCCCCGAGGCGGTGGCGGTGGCATAGGTGCTGGTGGTATCGGTACTGGTGACGGTCCGGGCATTGAAGGTGTCCTGGACGGCCGCCAAGCTGACCATGAGGCTGTTCAACTGTGTCTTCATGGTCGTCAAGGCCGTGGATGTGGCAGTATTCTGCGTCTCCTGTGCCTGCATCCTTACAACGCCAACCCCATCCTGGGCAAGGATGGCACTGACCAGTGCATCGGTTTGAATTCCCGTGGAAAGGCCCTGGAAGCTGAGGGCAGAGTTGGCTGAAGTCGACACGACGCACCTCTTGCTTGCCGAGAATCTAGCTGTTCTTATCGACCAGAACGCCTGGAGCGCCCGTCTGCTTGTCCATGGCTTGCAAAGAGTGCGCCATGGCAAGCACCTGGGCCGAAGGCACCTGCAACACCACCTGCCCAGTGGTGGGGTCCACGATCTTGTAGATGGTTTTCCCCGTATCTGTATCCACCTGGAGCTGCAGTTGGGTACTCGCCTGCCGGAGGTGGCTATTGATCTGCTCGACGGCCTTATCCGGTGAACCGGTGGTGGAAACAGCGGCAGGACTGTCCGAGCCTTGGGGCGAAGGGTCGGCAATCTTGGCCGATCCATCCCTTCCAGGGGCAAGTCCTGTCACTCCCGTCGCCGCGAGGGCCACCGGAAGTCCGGACGCCACGCTAATGCTAGAACCTACCTGATCTGTCATGACGAGCCTCCTCTTCGAACCTCAGCATTCAAGGGGGGGCAGACATGGTCCACCCCCCCCGGAAGTCTAGGTAAGCCCAATTACCTGAAGAGGGCGAGAACGCTCTGGCTGGACTGGTTCGCCTGGCTCAGGGCGCTAGTGCCCGCCTGCATGAGGATCTGGTACTTGGTGAGGTTTACCGTTTCAGCACCGATATCCGCACCCATGATGGCATCGGCCTGGGCCGCATCGTTTTCGGAGGCGATCTGGTGCAGATTGGTATTGCTCTGGGCGGAGGCCATATTGGCGGCCAGGGTGCTGCGAGCGGCAGCCAGGGCGGTCAAGGCGGCCGTAGAATTAGTGGCCGAAATCGTCAGTCCACCCGCAGCAGCAGCGGCGGTGACCAGCCCGAGCACCGCAGTGTACTCGGCGGAAGTCGAGCCGCCGGTGGTGCCTTCCAGCTCAGCCAGCCGGGTGGCCTGGTCAGTGGCCTCCTGGAGGTTGGAATCGTTGGCCTGGTTCGTGAAGAAGGTCTGCTGGTAGCCGATCACCTGGGCGTTGGCCGTGAGGGATTGGGCATTCAGCGAGGTACCGTTCGCCAGATCGGTGGCGCCGTCAGCGGCGCTGTTGATGCGCTTGCCGGTGGTGAGCCGCTGGATGGCTGAATCCAGGCCGATTTTGGTGACGTTGAGCTGGCGGCTGGCTTGCAGCGCCGTTAAGTTCCCAAGAATCTGGGGCATGACATCCTCCGTGATATGCCTTGACAGCATCCGTGCTGTCGGCTGGTTAGGTTGTTGGGGGGAACCCCCGACCTTTCCTCTTTCGGACCTGGTGCTGGAAACCTTTAATTTTTTTTCAGACGGCCATGCTGGCGCTGCTTCAAACCCTGGCCAGGGCTCGCAAAATTCACACAGGTACGAAAGAAAACCAGGCCCGGGAGCGTCCCGCTCGGCCCTACTCCCGCCCGAACATCCCCCGCAGCTTGCCCATGAGACCGGCCTGGCCTTCCTTGGGGGCCGGTGCCGGCGGAGCCGGTGCCTCCTGGGACCAGCCGGCAGGCACGGCCACCGAGGGATCCAGTTCCAACGCGCGGCGGAAACAGCCCTGGGCGTTCGCCTTGAAGCCTTTGCGATGGTAGAGCTCACCCATGAGGGCCCATGGCTCGGCGGCTCGCGAGTTGAGCCTTGAGGCCACTTGCAGCGCTTCGATGGCGCGCGTGGACCAGGCTGGATTATTGATCCGGAGACGCCCGAGCAGCAGCCAGGACTCGAAGGCACCAGGCGAATCCCCATCCAGCTTGATGGCCTGCTCGAGCGCCCGGATCGCTTCGCTGGTGCGATCCTGCAGCAGGTACGACTTGGCTTTGACAAGGTGGGAGTGCGCCCGCTCGGAGGCGGAAGGCTCCTCGTCTTCCTCGGAAATGGGCGGCAGGGCAGTGGGCGTCGGCTCGGGAAAATCGAGTTCCGCGCCATCCTCATGGAAGGAGCTGGCCAGCGGAGGGATCAGATCTTCCTGAACCAGGAGAATCGGTTCAAATGCTGGCTCTGGTTCTGGTGCTAGCTCTAGTTCCGGCTCTGGCTCCAGTTCTGGTACAGGCATTTGGGTTGGTGGCGGTGGCTCCGCCTTCGGTAGGAGTGGAAGTACCCCGCAGACCAGGTTCAACCCTCCCAGTGCCCACAGCGTGGCCACCAGTTGGGCGGCCTGGGCCTGTGGAAACCCTGTCAGGCCAGCGATGGTGTCGCACCCCAGGGGTTCCGTGCCCAGCAAGGAGAGTGCATAGGCCAGGGTGGGTGTCAGGGGAAGGCTGCTCAGCGCCTCCAGCAGGTCCGGCAGCGCCTGCCAGCGCCAATCGGGCTCGCTGCGAAACATCGCGACCAGCTCTCGATCGATTTTTGCCTGCTGGAACGTGTCCCAGACCAACCTGCGGTGGTCGAGGCGGAACTGCAAATCGCCGCTGAGATTGTCATCAAGGGCGCCGGGAATCCAGGTCATCTTGAGGATCGTGTGTTCCATGGCATGCAGGAGGACGGAACCCAGCAGTTCGTGTAGCCGCTCGTCACGTTCCTGGTGGGTCATCAGTCCCCACTGAACCACACGGTCACCCATGCGTGCTCCCTCACCGTCGGAGAGCAGCTCCTTCAACGCAGCCATGTCCAGCACGCCGCGCCGGATGAGGAAGTTTCCGAACTGCTCACCGATGGAATCGCTGCGAAGGTACTTCAGGTCGCCGTTGGCCCAGTAGAGCCGTCTCGTCCCGTCATTCTGTTCCAGCACGAGCTCACCCTCCGCCTTCTGCTGGTGGAGGGATCCCATCAGGGCCGGCAGGAAATGGCGGACGCGAAGTTCGGGCACTCAGGCTCCAGGGGTGGCTCCTAGTGTGCATGTACCGAGCCAGGATGCCAGCCCCGAAACAGCCAGGTAAATGCTGCATGATCCACTGTCTCTTGGCCCGGATCCCGCCAGGGCCTATCCTGTTCTCCCGTCCCCCGCCGAACCTGGAAGGGTCCCCATGTTCGAGAAGCTCGGAAAATTCGAGATCAAGCGTGTCCTCGGCAACGGCGCCATGGGTGAGGTCTACCTGGGAGTGGATCCTTCGATCGGTCGCGAGGTGGCCATCAAGACCATTCTCCCCGCGGCAGCCCAGGGTGGTGAGGCCAAGGAGCGGTTCGCCCGCGAGGCCCGTGCCGCCGGCGTGCTCAACCACCCGAACCTGGTGACCATCTATGAATTCGGCGAGGACCAAGGCGTCCTCTACATCGCCATGGAGTTGGTGAAAGGGCACGATCTCGAGGAGCTACTCGAGGAACAATCGCTCACCCGTTCCGAAGTCCTGGAGGTTCTGGCCCAGGTCTGCGACGGCATCGGGTTCGCCCACCGGCAGCAGATCGTCCACCGGGATATCAAGCCCTCGAACGTCCGCGTCCAGCGGGACGGCAAACGCCTCCACGCCAAGGTCATGGACTTCGGCGTGGCCAAGATCAGCAACTCCGACATGACCGCCACCGGCATGGTGATGGGCACGGTGAGCTACATGGCGCCGGAGTACATCCGGACCGGCAAGCCCGATCCCCGCAGCGACCTCTTCGCCGTCGGGGTGATGCTCTACGAATGCCTCAGCGGCCGGAAGCCCTTTGCGGGCGATACCACGCCTACGGTGCTCTACAAGATCGTGAACGAGGCCCCGGACCCGATCGATATCGAGCGGTTGAAGGGCATCAGCCCCGGTGTTCGGACGGTGCTGGATCGCTCTCTTTGCAAGAACCCCGACGAGCGCTTCCAGACTGCCGAGGAACTGGCGAAGGCGCTGCGGGCCGCCAAGGACCCCTCCTGGACGGGGCAGATCGAGGAGGCCACCACGGTCCTTCGGGGCGCATCTCAGGCGGCTCCTACGGCCGCGGCGCGTCCGGCGCCGGTGGATGCCACGCTGCAAATCCCCGTCGCACCTCCCGTGGTGACCTCTGCACCTCGTGTCGCACCCGTCTCCGGCAGAAAGGGGAAGGGCCTGTGGATCGGCCTCGCCGCTCTGGTCCTGGCCGGCCTCGGAGGCGCATCCTGGTGGGTTCTGAGGGGTCGCGCTTCGGGGCCACCTGCCGTTCAGGCTGATGCCAAGGCGGAACAGGCATCGAACCTCGGCGAAACGAAGTCCGACCAGGCTCCAACTGCCTCCCAGGGGATGGTCCCATCCAAGAAAGCGGACAGCCCCGGTTCCGCTCCCGCGCTGGTCGCATCCCCGCCTTCCCAGGTTGGACCCAAGCCCGAGACGAAGCCGGAGCCTGGCCGACCCTCGCCAGCGAAACCCGTCGAACCCAAAACCATCGACCAGCCTGAGCTCTTTGAACCCGCGAAGCTTGAAAAGCAGCAGGTCTTTGAACGCAAGAACCTCGGCAACGTGTCTCTCAGCGAGTCCATCCGCTTGGCGGACAGCCAGCCCGACAAGGCCATCCAGGGGTTCAGGCAGGCCATCAAGGCCGATCCCTCCAATGTCAACGCGCATGCCTGGCTGGCGGTAGTCCTGCACGACCAGGGCCGCACGGGCGAATTCATCCAGGAACTCCGGGACGCCCGGCGGCATGGCCTCCTGGGCCAGATGACCCAGAACGCACGCTTCAGATCGGCTTACAACCACGCCCGGCTCAACCAGAGTCTCCCATCCGATCTGGCGAACTGACCGTGGTGCGGGGCAAGGATCATCCGGGCGATCTGGAAGACCGTCTGGGCTATCGGTTCAAGGATCCCGACCTGCTCAGGGAAGCCCTCACGCATACTTCGGCCGGGTCCCTCCGCGATAATCAGCGTCTCGAATTCCTCGGCGATGCGCTGCTGAACTTCACGGTCGCCTTCCTGCTCCACCGCGAGCGCCCGGACTGGCAGGAGGGCTCCATGAGCAAGCTCCGGGGGGTGTTGGTGCGCACAGAGTCGCTTCACGCCTGGGCCCTCGACCTGGGATTGGATCGGGCCCTCAAGTCCGTACATCCCCGCAAGGCGCCACCCATGGGTCCCAAGCCCCTCGCGGATGCCCTTGAGGCCCTGCTGGCGTCCATCTACCTCGATGCCCAGTCAGCGGGATTGGATGCTACTCTCCGGGTGACAGAACTGGTGGAGGCCCGCTTTCTGACCTCCATCCGCGAGGCCAGACTGGAAAGCTGGACCCAGATGGATCCCAAGACCCATCTTCAGGAAACCGCCGCTCGTCGGGGGCTCCCCGCCCCGGTTTATACCCAGGTGGAACTTGCGGGCCCCGGCCATGCCCCCCGGTTCACCATGCAGGTGTCGGTGGGTTCCCTGTCGGCCCGGGCCGAAGGCTCTACCCGAAAGCGGGCCGAGGGGGATGCCGCCCGGCGGCTGTTGGACCGTCTCGGAACCCACACAGAAACCTGACCCTTGCGTTACACTCCCATCTGCCTCTGATAAGGGTGTGTACTTGAAGATCTACCCCAGCTTGAACCTCCAGCAAGGCCAGGTGGTCTCCACCGCATGGCAGGGGGACGCCTGTCCTCCGATGCCGATGGACCTCGTCGAGCAACTGCTCGACGGAGGCGCGACCCGGCTGGCCCTGGTGGACGTGGACGCTGCCATGGGACGTGGGAATAACCGCGAACTGATCGGCCAGATCCTCCACCGTTGCCGCACCCGGGACCGGAAGGTCTGCGTGCAGGTTGCCGGCGGCATCCGCAGTTCCGACCAGGCCCAGTTCTTCATCGATCAGGGTGCCACCTGGCTGGTGGTGGGAACCATCCTCCACAAATCACCCATGGTTTCTGAACAACTAATGGCCCGTTTCCCCTCCTTCCTCACCGCCGCCATCGACGCGCGCGGGGGCATGGTCCATCGTGCCGGGTGGACGGACGCGACGAGCCAGAGTGCGCTTGATCTTGCGCTGCGGGCTAAGGCCTACGGATTCCGACGCCTGATCTTCGTCGATATCCCAAAGGACCCCACCGCCGATCCGGATTTCCAGACGGCCCAGGATCTCGCCGCAGCGACCGGCCTGCCCCTGCTCATGGGCGGGAGTCTCACGGCTCCGCATCATCTGGAGGCGGTGTACTCCAAACCTGGCTTGAAGGGAGCGTTGGTGGACGCCCTGATGTTCTACCAGAACCCGAGGCTTCTGGCCTTCCTCCAGGCCACCTGCGCCTGACCCTGGAGGAAACGTGACGGCAGGGGAATCCAAGTTCCTGGAAACCCTCACAGAGGCTGAGCGCATTCATTTCCGCCACCTGATGTTGATCCGGCCCCAGCTTCCCTCAGAGGGCCAGGTCCACATGCTGGAGGGACTGGCACGGTCGCTGGCCTCTCCACGCCTCCTCGCGCTCATGGCGCGCACCCCTCACTGGTTGGCTCATTGGCCCATCCTGCTTGGCCTTGCCGAGAACGAGGCCACGCCTGAAGCCATCCGTCGGGACCTGGAGATGGTGGTTTCGCTCTTCGACCAGATGCGGGAGATGGATAAGGCCCCCATCGCCGAAAAAGCCGACCGCTCCGAATCCGTGAGGACTCTCTATTCACAGCTGCACGCCGAACTAAAGCCCGTTGCCAAGCTCCTCGCGAAACAATTGGCGAAGACCGTGACCGCCTCAGGGACCACCCAGGAATTGCCCCCACTCCCCTCTGAGCACCCCGACTGGGAGGCACTCACGACGCTTCCGGCAGCACTGCCTCCGCAACCGCAGGCAGAAGGCCTGGACCGGACCGGACGCCTGGCTCGGGCAGGCCACACAGCGCAACCCGAGGAACTCCTCTCCTTCCTGGTGGACCCGGACCCTGATGTCCGCCAAGCGGCCCTCCAGAACCCCCTGGTCTCGGAAGATCTGATCTGCCGTGCCCTGGCTCAGAGTGAGGAAGCGTCCTTCTTCGAGGAAGTCTATGCCGAAGCCCGGTGGTACTTCCGTGAACCAGTGCGCGGGAGCCTGCGGGACGCCCCGGGATGCCCGGCGGACCTTTCCCGGCGCGTAGGGCTCTCTCAGCACCTGGTGACGGCCCTGGAGCAGGGTGCTCGCGACCGGCTTTCGCTCCAACGCATCGTGAGCCTGTTCAGTCAATTGGCTGAGAGCGAGTACCAGTTCATCACCTTCTGGGCCAAGCGGCAGTCTCCCGATCTGCTTCGCGTGGTGAAGTACTTCTACGATCGATTGCAACGGCAGCAGTCGAACCTGGCCTCAGCCCTTCCGGAACGGGGTGAGGAGGGCCGTTGGGCGACCCTGGAGGAGCGGGTCTTCCTGGCCACCCAGGCCACCCAAGAGGAACAGATCAGCCAGGTGCTGAGGGACCCCGACCTTCAGGTCTTCCGGCTGGCGCTGGAGAACCCCGCCCTGACCCCGCGCCTCCTGGCTTCCGCCGTCTCCGCCCTGGATCACACACGGGTAGAGGCGATCGCGGCGCATAATTCCTGGTCCGAGGACCCCATGGTGGCTGAGGCCCTGGTGCATCACCCCCAGTTATCCGAGGCTTCGGCGCTGCGGCTGCTCCCTCGGTTGCCGGGAATGAAGCCCTCGATCGAGATCCTGAGGGACGCCCGGATCCTCCACCTGGAGGTCAAGCGACGCGCCCTGGAATACCTCCGCCAGCTCTACCAGGACATGGATATCCCCAACCGGATCACGGCTCTTCGCACCTCCGGTGGCGAACTCATGCGTCACCTGCCCCAGGAAGTGCTCCAGGACGAAGCGACCTTGAGGCGGATGGTGGCGGATCGACAGCTGGATCCCGGCATCCTCCTGCGTCTCGCCCGCAACAAGCTCACCCCTCGGGCCGTCCTCGAGCAGATTGCGGGACACCCCGTCCTCATGGCCCATGCGGCCATCATGTCTGAGCTGCTGCTCAATCCGAAAACACCACGCGAGGCCTCGATGCGCATTTGGGGGCTGCTTTCCGAGGCCGAGCAGCAACAGCTTCTCCGCAGCCCCCATCTGCCCTCCGCCCTGCGTTCCCTGGGGTGATTGGCGTAAACGCCGGCCGCGCGACTCCGTAGCCCCACCCAGGAGCCATCATGCGACGCCCCGCCGCCATCCTCATCCCCGCCGCGGCAGCCATGGCCTGTCTCTCCTTTGGCTTCTCCTGCCACCCCAGGAACCGCGGGCCCGGCTGGGTGCTGGCCGCCCCTGGCGATAGCCTGGCTGCCTTCTCCGGGGAAGCCGGGTGGATGCTCACCCACAAGGAAATCCAGTCCTTCATTTCCCGCGATCCCATGGTGGAACGGGCCCTCGATCTCTTCCTCCAGAAGGCACATATCAGCCCCCGCCTTGAAACCGGCCGGGTGACCTTCCATGTCATCGGAATGTCGCAGAAGGGTGATGAAACCCTTCAGAAGGGCCTGGAGCACGTCCTCATCCAACTCAACCAGTTCAAGGACTCCGCCGCCCTGGTCGGGGCCCTGGCCGAATCCTTCCCCCAGGAAGGCAGTCTGCGGATCCAGGGCCGGGACTGGCCCCTCTATGTGATCCTGGATATCGAAACCGGCGGGACCAAGGCCCATATCCGTGCGGCCAGCGATGAGAAAGGCCAGGTCTGGATTGGCTCCCTGGAGGCCCTGGCCCATCTGGCCGCCGGGAAAAGCCTCGGTACCCAGCCCGATGTGGCGCTGGCGGCGGAATGGATCAATCCTAGGGCCCCTTTCCAGGGCTATCTCCAGCCAGAGGCACTGCTCAGTGGATTGAGGAAAAATCTGGAGGGCAGCATCGTCAAAGATCTCCCCCAGGGGGTCGACGCGCTGTTCTGGAGCATCACGCCGGCGGAAGAGAAGGATCAACCGGTCCGGTTCGAGCTCGCCCTCGCTGGCACACCCGATGGCATCAACCGGGTCACACCCTGGCTGCAGCGCCTGGTGGCCGCCGCCAATGCCGTCCAGTCCGCCCCGGGCACGGCTCCCGAGCTGATTCAGGAAAAGCGTCGCGTGAGCCTGCGCTGCTCCCTCACCGCTCAGCAGCTCAGGCTGGTGATGGAGAAGCTCGGCCAGCCCGGGTTCACCTTCAGCTTCCCCGGAGGAGGCGGCAAGGCATGAGCCCGGCACTCCCGCTCACGGCGAATAGCGATTTCGCATCGCCGGAGGAACCTTCGCCCGAATACTGGATGACCCAATTGAAGGCCGGACGGGAAGAGGCCCTCTCCCATCTCATGGCCCGGTTCGAGCGGCCCCTCCTCGCCTTCCTGCATCGCCGCCTCCTGGGGGAGGCCGGGGTGGTCCAGGAACTGGCCCAGGAGGTGTTCCTCAAGTGCCTCCAGCACTGCCAACGTTTCGAGGATGGCCGACCGGTGGCCGCCTGGCTTTTTACGTTGGCGGCTAATGCGGCGACGGATCACTTGCGTAGAAGAGGACGGGAGGTACCCCCTCCCGAGACCTTTGACGCACCGGATCCCCACCAACCCTCACCTTGGGAATCCGTGGACCAAAGCCGGCGAATCCAGGCCCTGCGAGGAGCCCTGGAGGGCCTGACCCCGCGCCAGCGGGCCATGGTCCTGGCCTACTACGTCCACGAACTCCCGGTGAAACGGATCGCCCAGGATCTGGGTTGCGCCGAAGGAACCGTGAAAGCCACCCTCTTCCAAAGCCTCCAGAAACTCCGCAAAATCCTCGGACCCCAGCCATGACCGCCTCCTTTGATCCCCAGCGCTGCGATTCCAGTCCCCTGGACGAAGCCCGGCTTTTCGAGCTGCTTGAGCAGCCCGAACACTGGCCCGAGGATCCCGCCATCCAGGCCGAATTGGTGGACCTGCTGGAACTGCACTTGGCCTTGGGAATCCACGGTCCGGCCCTGGCCGAAGACCTGGCGTCCGCGCCCCGCGCCCGCTGGACGACGTCCTGGTCTCTGGCCGCGGCGGCCGTGCTCCTGATGGCCCTGGTTCCCGCCGCCTACACGGTCCGGCGCACCCAGACCCTGCGGGTCCTGGCCCAGGACACTGTCCGCCTGGAACAGCTGGCCCGGAAGCGCACCCAGGACCGGGCCTGGATCGCCTTCTTCCAGCAGAGCACGACGCTGCTCCAGGACTTCGAGCAGAACCCGGCCCTATGCAAGAAGGGTGAGGAGGATCGGCGGCAGGAACGCGACATGGCCGTGGTTCTCCTCGAGGCCAGCCATCAGCTGGCCGCGCAGGGGGCACCCAGCAAGGACGCCGAGATCATCCGCGCCAGCCTGCACACCTGGCTCTCTGAGGTGGCCTTCGAAGACAGCTGTCTCAGCCCTGAGCGGGCGAGGGAGCTCCGTCAGTGGGCCGAGGCCCACAATCTGGAATCCGAAGCCGGGCGCATGGAACGCCGCCTCCGCGGGGATGGCGCATGAACATGGGCCTCCTCATGGTGATTCCGGCCCTGGTGCTCCCGGCGCCCCTGGTCGTCCTGGCGCCGGACAACGCGGCCGAGGCACTGTTCCGTCAGGCCCGGGATCTCCGCTATGCCCAGCGCTGGTTCGAAGCGACCCAGGCCTACCGCACCCTGCTCCGGGAATTCCCTTCCTCCCCGCGAGCCATCGATGCCCGCTACTGGCTGGCCTCCAGCCTCGAACAGGATCAGCGCTGGGACGAGGCCGCAGAAGCCTACACCGAGTTCCTGGCGAAATATCCCGATCAGCGAATGCTCGGCAAGGAGGCCCGGCTCAATCGCGTGCGCTGCTGGGGCATCCGCCAGTGGGACAGCCCAACAGCCACCGCGGGCTTGGCCAGCTCATTGTCCGATGAACGCGAGGAGGTCCGTATCGCCGCGGCCCTGCAACTGGCCAAACATCGGGACACTCGGGTGCTGCCCGTGCTCCAGGCCGGCCTGCGGGTGGATGTCTCCTCCGAGGCCTGCCGTCTGGCCCTCCTCTCCATGGGCGCCCAGCCTCAGGCCGCGGGCCCGGCCCAGGGACGTTTTCTGGTAGTGCGGGTAAAGGAACGTGGCAAGGCCGAGGCCCTCACCGTGCGCCTGGCCCTGGGCCTCGCCCGGGCCGTCGGCGGGTACCTGTCAGACGAGCAGCTCCGCCAGGCCAAGAAGAAAGGCGTGGATCTGGAGCGGCTCATGGACCAGGCCCTCAACGCACCCAAGGGCACGGAACTTTTCAGCCTGGATGACGGCAAGAGCACCGTGACGGTGACGGTCGAGTAAGCGGGTTCCCGCTAAGCTGGAGGGTCGAGGGCCCATGTCCAGCATTCGCCGTTTCTACCGGGATCACCTGCTCCGGTTCCTGCCCGCCATCCTGGGCGGGATGTTCCTGCTGCTGGCCGCCGGGCTCTGCCAGTCCCTGCTGATCGGCAGCCTCAACTTCGTCTTCAAGGACAACCTGCACATGGCCCCCCCCGGCGCCAAGGCCACCGGGGCCTTCGCCGCGCTGGACCACCTGAAGCTCTGGCTCATGGCCCACCTGCCCCAGCGCTCCGACTTGCAGCAGAGTTCGCACTTCGTCCCCATCCTCCTGGTCAGCCTCTTCCTCATGAAGGGTCTGCTCGGATATGCGGGCACGCTGCTGATGGTCCGCTCAGGCATCCGTGCCACCCAG
Organism: Holophagaceae bacterium; assembly: GCA_003158505.1. Taxonomy (GTDB): domain Bacteria; phylum Acidobacteriota; class Holophagae; order Holophagales; family Holophagaceae; genus Geothrix. The sequence continues at coordinate 24,670 of PMJK01000097.1, forward strand.
GAGTTGCGGGAGCGGCTGTTCGCCCACCTGCTGTCCCAGGAGCCAGCCTTCTTCCAGAAGCATCCGGTGGGGGAGCTCATCACCCGCTGCATCTCGGATGTGGGCGCCGTGCAGGGCATCGCCAGCAACCAGTTGGCGGAAGCGGTGCGGGAGATCTGCCTGGCCGTAGCCATGGTGTCCGCCCTCCTCTGGATGGACTGGAAGCTCTCCCTGACCCTCTTCATCGCCGGGCCCCTCGTGGTGATCCCCGTGCGGAAGCTGAGCCGCCGGATCCGCGCCGTGAATCACCGGAACCAGGAAGCCTCCAGCCACCTGCTCCAGCGCCTCAAGGAGGTCTTCAGCAACATCCGCGTGGTGCTCGGGTTCGCGCGCGAGGACTTCGAGGTCCAGCGGTTCAAGAAGCAAAATTTCGAGCTCTACCGCCTGGGGATGAAGAGCGCCCGGGCCTCCGCCCTATCCACCCCGATCATGGAACTCGTGGGCGGATGCCTGCTGGCGGGACTGGTGGCCTATGCCTCGGCGGAGATCCGCTCGGGTCGCCTCACCGGGGCGGATTTCTTCACCTACCTGCTGGCGGTCTACCAGCTCTACGACCCCCTTCGCCGGCTCACCAAGCTCAACAACGAGGTCCAGGTGGCCACCGCCAGCCTCGACCGCGTCTACAGCATGCTCAGCCGGACCTGTGAACTCCCCACGGTGGCTGCTCCCACTCCCGTTCCCACCACCCCGACGATCCTGAGATTTGAGGACGTGCAGTTCGCCTACGATGCCAAGCATCCAGTCCTGCGCGACATCGACCTCGAAGTGCGCTCCGGGGAAACCGTGGCCCTGGTGGGCGGCAGTGGCGGGGGCAAGACCACCCTGGTGAACCTCGTGCCGCGCTTCTTCGATCCCACGGCGGGCCGCCTCACCCTGGACGGCATCGATCTGCGGGACTTCGACCCCCGGGATCTGCGGAAGCACATCGGCATCGTCACCCAGGAGACCCTGCTCTTCATGGATACGGTGCATGACAACATCGCCTACGGCCTGCAAGCCAGCCGGGAAACCGTCATCGAGGCCGCGAAAAAGGCCCATGCCCACGAGTTCATCACGGCCCTACCCAAGGGCTACGACACGCCCCTGGCCGAGACGGGCTCCAGCCTCAGCGGCGGCCAGCGCCAGCGCCTCGCCATCGCCCGGGCCCTCCTGCAGGACCCGCCCATCCTCATCCTGGACGAGGCCACGAGCGCCCTGGATACCGAAAGCGAGCGCGCCGTGCAGGCGGCACTCGAAACCCTCATGCAGAATCGCACCACCCTGGTCATCGCCCACCGCCTCAGCACCATCCAGCGGGCCACGCGGATCTGCGCCATGAAGCATGGTCGCATCGTCGAAGAAGGCACCCACGATGAGTTGATCTCCCGCGATGGCGAGTACGCCCGCCTGTACCGGCTGCAGTTTGCCCAGGCATGAGTTGAGTCTGGAGCCTGCATCCCCATGAAGCGCTCCGACTTCCATTTCGATCTGCCGCCGGACCTCATCGCGCAGCACCCCACGCCAGACCGCGATGGCGCGCGTCTGCTGGTGGTGGACGCCCGGACTGGAATCCGCACCCACCACACCATCCGGGACCTTCCAAACCTCCTCCCAGCGGGCTGCATCTGCGTGCCGAACGATGTCCGGGTGCGGCATGCCCGCCTCTTCCTCCGCCGCGCCGGCGGCGGGGCGGGGGAGGCGCTCCTGCTGCGAAGTCTCGGTGGAGGCGTGTTCGAGGCCCTGGTGAGGCCCGGCGCCCGGCTCAAGCCCGGCGCTTCGGCAGCCGTCATTGACCCGGTCTCCTCGGCCGAGCTGGCCCGGATCGACGTGCACGGGACGCTGCCGGAAGGCCTCCGGACGGTCCGGGTCCACGGGAAACATGGCCTGGACTGGGACGAGATCGACCGCATCGGCCGCCTGCCCCTGCCGCCCTACATCGAGCATCTGGCGGATTCCGACGACGAGACCCGCTACCAGACGGTGTTCGCGGCCAGGGAAGGCGAAGCGGTCGCGGCCCCCACCGCAGGGCTCCACTTCACGCCGGAACTCATCGCGGCCCTGCAAGCCCGCGGCTGCGGCTGGCACCCCCTGAGGCTCCACGTGGGCCTTGGCACCTTCCGCCCCATGACCACCGAGCGCCTCGAAGATCACGCCATGCACGAGGAACGCTTCGAAATCCCGGGTGGGACCGCGGCCGTCCTAGAGCCCATTCTTCTGGATCGGTCCAGGCCCGTTCTCTGTATCGGCACGACCTCGCTGCGCACACTGGAAGGCGCATGGGATGGCAATCGCCTCGCACGGAAGGGCTCCACCCGGCTGTTCATCACGCCGGGCTACCGGCTGCGCACAGCGGATCACCTCCTCACCAACTTCCACCTGCCGGAGAGCACTCTGTTCGTGCTGGTGTCGGCGCTGCTCGGGCTCGACCTAGCCCAGACCGCCTACGCCGAGGCAGTGCGAGAGGGTTACCGCTTTTTTAGCTACGGCGACGCCATGCTGATACAGAATGCGCGACCGCGATCTGAATCCGAGTTTTGATAAAGAAACCGATTCACCAGGTGGATCTTTAAGTCCTAAAGATATTCCACGAACTGATGGATCACGGGAATCCGATGTTTCTTGCCCTTGGTGGCCTGGAGGATGCTCGTCACGGACATGCCCAGGCACCAGAGCAGCCAGAGGGGCAGAAGAACCCGTGTGGCTACGGTCCCAAAGATAGGGAAGAGACCGATGATCACCAAGGCCAGGGTGAATACGCATTCGGCAAAGGCCAGAATCACGCCCTGGCGCGCGTGCCATAGCAGTTCTGAATCCTCGCGATTCCGCATGTAGGGCAGGAAGGCCCAGGGCCCGGAATAGCACAGGATCAGATCTCGTAATCGCTCCCCCACGTAGAGGGGGGTCGGGACATCCAGGGCCACGGCAACCTCCGGGTCGAGGATAGCGCAACAGGAGGGCCGGAGGGCCTAGTGACCCCGGAGCGCCACCAGCAGGGCCATCAGCAGCACAACGCCGGCGTAGATCTGCTTCAATTTCGCACCTCGCGTCCGCGTCGCCACCCGGGCCCCGCCCAATGCGCCGATGGCGAAGCCGACGGCCACGCCGAGGATCACCCACCAGGGCAACCCGCCCTGGGCCCGGGCATAGACATAGACACCGGGCAGGCCGATGGGAGGCAGCATCATCATCAGGCTGGCCATTTGCGCCTCATGCTGGGTCATCCTGAATCTCGAGGCCAGCAGCGGGACCACCACCACGGCGCCTCCCAGACCCGTCAGGCCGGACACCAGGCCCGCCAGGAACCCGATGGGAAGACCCCAGGTCCAGAGCCCCGACAGATCGATGGGATCCGTTCCGCGATCCACCAGGACAGGCTCCTGGCGCAGGAAGGTATGGACCGCGATGAAGACCAGGAAGGCCGCATAGCCCCAACGCATGAGGGTCGAAGGAATCTGGTTGGCCACCGTGGCGCCGCCGTAGATTCCGAAGAGGAAGGCCAGGATGAGCACGCCCACCAGGGGGACGCTGGAGGCGATGCCCCGGCGCCGGTACTGAAGCACCGCCGGAAGTCCCGTGGGGAGCAGCATGGCTGCCAGGGTGGCGCCCTGGGCGCGGTGCTGGTCCAGCTTCAGGATCAGTCCGAGCAGGGGCACCATGACAATGCCGCCACCCACCCCAAACAGACCCGCAAGGAAGCCCCCGCAGAGGCCTGTACCCAGCCCCGCCAGCAAATGGACTGAATCAGCGGTCACGATTCACCCATTCCCCCTCCAGAGGATTCTGCGCCCGCGTGTGTTCCAATGGAAGGTTGGAGGATCTGGTGCAGGCGCAACTCAGCGAAGACGTGGTACTCGACAGTCGCCGGGCCTTGTGGCTGCCCCGGCAGAAGACCCTGGTGCTGTCGGACCTCTTCATTGGCTTAGGCGCGACCCGTCGGCGGAGGCCCGACCCCATGCCCGCCACGGCCCACATGGAAATCTGGGAGCGGGTCTTCAGCCTCATCGATGACTATGCCCCCGAGCAGGTGGCCCTGCTGGGGGACCTCAAGCCCAGCCAAGGGAATGTGGAGGGCGACGAGGCCGAGGAATTGCGCACCATCTTCCGCAAACTGAAGACCGGTGGCCGGACCGTGATCCAGGTGGTGGGCCATCCCGAACGGAGCGACGGTCCCGCCCTGGAGGGCACGGGCATCCAGCCCGTAGAACAGCTTCGCGTGGGCCCCTTCACCCTGATGCATCGCCGGCGGATCTTCGTCTATCCCCGCCACGATCCGGCTCACGGATTCTGGATCAACGGCGGCGTGCACCCTCTCTTCGCCGTGCCTTATCTGGACCCGACCGGTGGGCCAGATTGGATCAGGCTTCCGGCTTTCCTCTTCACGGGCTACGCCCTGGTGATGCCACCCTTCGTCAGCTACGCGCAGGGTTTCGAGGTCATCCAGCCCGAACGACTGCCCCGTCAGGCCCGGGCCTGGACCTTGCTGGCCGATCGGCTGAGCCCTCTGTCGCTGACCGATCTTCCCCCCACGCCGGAACACCTGCGCACCCTCACCCGCCCCGCCCGCAAGGGCAAGGAATTGGGTAAGCCCAAAGAATAAGGGACCTACTTCTTCTTCGCCCTGGGCATCNNGGGCTGGAACCATGCCGCCGTAGGTGGGGCAGTCGTCGCCCCGCATGGGGCTGCAGGGTGGAACGTGTTCTGAGGTTTCCACCACGCGCCCCTCATGGTCGATCCAGGCCACATCCAGGGCGATGAGACAGTTCTTCATCCAGATGCTGTGATTCCCGTCCTCACCATAGACGAAGAACATGCAGCGGTCTTTCGCCAGGCTTTGCCGGTACATCAGTCCCTTGGCCTTCTCCGGCTCCGTGGCCGCCACCTCGGCCAGGAATGACGTCTGCTTGAAGACGACGGTACCCCCGCCTCCCGCCAGGAGGGGAAGCGAAAACAGGGCAGTGAGCAACATGCGCATGGCAACTCCTTGAACACCATTATCCAATGAAGTGCCTTAATGTGATTGAAGGATCCCCGTGTGATCATGTCTCGCCCGATCCGATCTGGACCAGGGGTCATCCACGATGGCGGTAGAGCCCCGCAACCACGCCGCCACGCGGTCTCCATCAGCCTCTGTATGGTACCCGTGGAAGGCCACCCGGAGATATCCCTCTCGCACCGACGCGAAGACACCCTGGCGGTACCCTGCCTTCAACAGGCGATCCAGCACCTCGGGGCCCTTCCCGCTGTGATGGAGGGCGAGGATGGATCCCAGCCGGCCTCCCTGGAGCAGGAGCCGGAGTCGTTCTACGTCGGAACGCCAGCCTGTGTCATCCAGGGCGTCCAGAAGTCTGGCCTGGAGAAGAGCCACGTGGGCCGCGATGGCCGGGACCCGGGCCCCGTTGATCAGCCTCAGGGACTCCAGCAGGGTCGAAGCTTGAAGGAGGTTCGGCCCACCCGGTTCCAGCGCGCGCCCATCGGCCAGCCAGGCCCGGTCGAAGTCCGTCGAGGGCCGGGAGAAATCGGTGGCATCCTCCACGGATAACCAGGTTCCAGAAGGCGACAATGACTGTCTAAAATGCTCGTCGGTCCACAGGAATCCCATGCCCTGGGGAGACAGCAATCCCTTGTGGCCGCCGGTGGCGAAGGCGGACAGGCCCTCGAGATTCGCCGGCACGGTGCCCGCAGCCTGGATGCCATCCACCACGAGATGGACACCCCGGTCCTTGCACGCGACCCCCAGCCGCTGAAGATCCAGCTTGAGGCCATCCTGGAAGCGCACCCAGGACAGGGCCAGGATCCGAGTTCGGGGGCCGATGGCCTCGATGAGTCGGGTCTCTGGATCCGATTCGGCCCGGGGCGGCTCGCTCGCCCAGGCCTCGACTCCCGCCCGGTGGCCTTCCCAGAGTGGCACCTCGCGGAACCTGACGCCCCTTGAGCGGAGCGCCAGCCATGGCCACGCGTTCGAGGGAAACTCGCCCAGGGGCGCGAGGACTTCGTCCCCGGGTTCCCAGGGAAATCCCTGGGCCACGGTCACGAGCGCGGAGGAAGTCGTCGGGCTGAGGCTGATGTCCTCGGGCCGGCCCCCCAACAACGCTGCGGCTTCCGCCCGGAGCGCCGCCGGAATGCCCTGGAAGTCCTCCTCCCAGCGCACTTCCCAGGGCCGAAGCTCTTTCTGCATGAAGGCCCGGGCCACCCGCATCCCCGCCCGGGGCACGGGGCCTTCGGAACAGTGCATGACCCAAAGGTGGTCCTTGTCCAGGTGGAACAGCGCCGGGTTGAGGGGCAGGGCGCTCATCCCTTGCCGGCGACCAGCAGGACTTTCAAGCCCACGGGATAGATGGGCTCCACCACGGATCGGACCGCGGCGGCGTACTGCTGGATCTCCCACTGGGCATGGCTGTCGGCCCGCAGGCGGATGAAGTGGGCCACGGCCTGGAGGCTGACGGTCCAGTAGACCTCCGAGTAGAGCGCGAGGGGCAGCACACAGCGGGCCTGCTCCCGGCAGACGCCCAGGGATAGCAGTTCCTTATAGTGGGCCACCGAGCCGCGGCAGCTCTCCAGGTAGCTCGCCCGGGCCCGGGCCTGATCCTTCGCCTCGATGGTGCCCTCACTGCCCTGCTTGTTCACCTTGGCCTGGCGGCGGAAGTGCTCCGGCACGAAGAACTCGTCCTCGGGGAACTCCACGTAGCGCCCGGAAATCTCGTTGAATTCCGATCCAATGCGGTGCTTCATCCATTGGCGGAAGACGAAGATGGGCGCCTTCACGTGCAGGGTCAGAGCCGTGTGGCGGAAGGGCGAAGTGTGCTCATGCTCAGCCAGGTAGGCCACCAGCTTGGCGTCCCCCTCCTCGAAAGCGTCCTTTTTCTTCCCGAAGGACACCCGCGCCGCGTTCACCACGGACAGATCCGAGCCCATGTGGTCGATCAGGCGTACGAACCCCCTATCCAGCACTTTGATTTCAGTATTCATCATGGAAGACTCCGGGCTTCCAGCTTCCCGCGCCGCCTGGAAGAATGGAAGGGTCCGGTGCATGCCGGCCTCGGAGATGACCATGAAGTTCTTCTTCGCCCCTTCGGGGCTCAGAGCCGGGTCTTCCTACCTCCTCCCCTCGCCTGACTCACATTCGGCCTCATTCCCCTGGAGACAACAATGAAGTTCTTTATCGACACCGCNNTGCCACATTGTGGACGGTCCCATCAGCGCCGAGGTCATCGGCCTGGAGGCGCCGGGCATGATCGAGGAGGGCCGCCGCCTGTCGAAGATCCACAAGAACGTGGTGGTGAAGCTGCCCCTCATTGCCGAGGGCCTGAAGGCCTGCAAGGTGCTGACCGCCGAAGGCGTCCACACCAACGTCACCCTCTGCTTCAGCGCCACCCAGGCCCTCATGGCCGCCAAGGCCGGCGCCACCTACGTGAGCCCGTTTGTGGGCCGCCTGGACGACATCAACCTGGACGGCATGGAGTTGATCCGTGAGATCTGCGCCATCTTCGAGAACTACGGCTTCGATACCCAGTGTCTGGCCGCCAGCATCCGCAGTCCC
>PMJK01000007.1 GCA_003158505.1 Holophagaceae bacterium
CCCCTCGCGCGGCGCCGTGGGGTTCTGTTATGAGCTCTTAGCCCACCTAGCGCCTTTCGCCCGCGGGACTCCACCGGGATAGAAGAGACACGAGGGCCTGCATCTGGACCGGTTTCGTCAGGTAGTCGTCCATGCCGGCAGCCAGGCACCGCTCACGGTCGCCCACCATCGCGTTCGCCGTCAGTGCCATCACCTTCACCTGCGGATCGAGGACTCCGCTGGTGGGATCCCTCAAGAGCCTAGTGGCCTCAAAGCCATCCATCTCTGGCATCTGGCAGTCCATGAGGACCAGGTCATAAGGGCGCTCACAGAGCGCGGCGAGGGCTTCGATACCGTTCCCCGCCATGTCGGCGCGGTGGCCGACTTTTTCGAGCATCTTGCTAATCACCCTCTGGTTGATGGCGTTGTCTTCCACGACCAGCACCCGGAGGTGTGGGGCGGGGATTCTTGACCCCGGATCCTCCGTCGGCGCTGCCAAGGAGGCCAGTGTTCCCACGGGTAGCTGCACCCTGAATCGGAAGCAGGAGCCAAGCCCTTCCTGGCTGTGGACCTCCATGGTCCCCCCCATTAGTTCCACCAGGCGCTTGGAGATGCTCAGGCCCAATCCAGTACCCCCGTACCGGCGGGCCATCGTGGCATCAGCCTGACTGAAGGGGTTGAACAGATCTGGCAATTTCGAGGCCGGGATGCCGATGCCCGTGTCCTCGACCTCAAAGACAAGCTCCACCCTGGAGTGATCTTGTTCTGCACAGCGGACCCGGAGGATCACCTGGCCACTGGCAGTGAACTTCACCGCATTGCCACCCAGGTTGATGAGGACCTGCCGCAGCCGCCCCGGGTCGCCCACCACCGCATCGGGAAGGCGGGGGTCCACATCAGAGGACAGTTGCAGGCCTTTGACGCTAGCCTGGAATGTCAGCAGTTCGCTCGCTTCAATCATGAGGCCCTTCAGGTCGAAGGTCAGGGACTCCAGTTCAAGCCGCCCCGACTCGACCCTGGAGAAGTCCAGGATGTCATTGATGATGGTCAGTAGGGCATCGGCGCTGTGCTGGATGGTGGCGGCATAGCCTTTTCGCTCCCCATCCAGCCCTGAGTCCAGCAGGAGACCTGCCATGCCAATCACGCCGTTCATGGGCGTGCGGATNNCGGATCTCGTGGCTCATGGTGGCCAGGAACTCGCTTTTCGACCGGCTCGCCTCCAGAGCCTGGTCGCGCGTCACCCTAAGCGTCTCCGCCATGGCCGCCTGCTCGTGGCCCAGACGGATCGAGTTCTCCAGCATCGTGGAAAAATGGCGTGAACTCCGCAGCATCGTCGGAAGGTAGATCGCGCAGGCCGCGCTGATGGACCACCCCATGGAATTACGGGCCTGAATTATGGTGCAGATGATGAGCGTGAGGAATATGGGAACAGCGAAGGCCCAGTAGGCTGGGCGAACCGCCCCAAGCACAGGCACAGCTCCTGCCACTATGCCAGCAACAAGGAGGGCCGTGTAGACCTGGAGCACCAGGGGCGCGGACCAGGCGAACAGCACTGTGCCGACAGCCCAGGCCACTCCCGAGCTGGCGGCCCCGAGGATGGCTCTTCGCCGCCAGCGATCCACCTCGTCGCGAGAGGCCGGCCCCGAACGGAAACCGCGCGCCATCCACCAGCGGATCCACGCCAACATGCCCATGGCACCCAGCCAGACCAGGCTGCCCACCGGATGACGCAACCGGCCCACGAGGGCGAGGAGCGAGGCCACTCCCACTGAAGTCAGCTGGCCGATGCCCACGTTCTCATACAACAGCGCCGTGGTCTGACGGCGCACGGCCGTGACAAGGTCGGTTTCGACGGCCCCCTCGGGTTGGGGAGACTGAGGGGGCGTTCCGCTTGGTTGACGATCCATGCCCATTGATTCGGCGCCTTCTCTTGGTCACCTGAGCCCTGCTTCCATCCATCCTTCCAGGGCCAGGCCCGATCCGGGAAGGGGTGCTTTGCTTCGAGCATCGGCCGATCCCGTCGAAGGATCCCTCTGGAGGAGGGTTCCAGCCAGGCCGGAGGCAGAGACCCCCCTCATCCCATGGGGAACTGGAATTCGCTGCGACCTCCGAGGCCCCCGGCCTGGAAACGTTGTTCAAGCATGGAGACCCGCCCAAGTCCCAGGCGAAGAATTGTCGAGGCACGGGTGCCGTAGGTGGGCGTCCGTACAAAGGCGGGCGACAGGGCCCGCTCCCACTCGATGGGAACGCCGGTGCTCGGCAGACGGTCATCCGGAAAGGTCCGCCCATCCCCGAGCATGGCCAGCAGCGCTTCATCGTCCTCTTCACCCGCTGCCATGCCCGCCTTGAGGGCTTCGACCTTGGGCCACGGCTCGTTGAAGTCACCGTTGGAGACGGCATGAATGCCCGGGGCGAAGGGGGGATTCCGGTCATGCCGGCTTTCATAACCCAGCAGTTCCACGCCGTCGTAGATCAGCACGTTGAAGGGGGCGTAGCGGGAAGCCTCTTTCCGGAGCCAGCGCAGAAAGTCCCCGGCGCTGCCGCCCTCCTCTAGGAACCGCAAGGGAATGAACCCCCTTGAGGGAGCATCCTTCCTTGAGAGGAGGGGATCCCGGAAATTGGTGATGGCGGCAAATCGTCCATCCCGGGAAACCCCCATCCAGGTTCCCCCGGACCAGAGATCCCGCCCCGCCAGGATGCGTCCCCCCTCCCACCAGGCCAGCGGCGCCGTCGGACGATCGTAGAACTCGTCCCGATTCGCCGCGACCATCAATGGAACTGGACGATCCGGCTGCCAGTGGAAAGCGATCAGGCACATGCGGCACCTCCTGTGCCGCACCCTGCGGGCTTCGGCTGTGCCAAAGTGGCACTTCGCTCCTGCTTCTTGCTCATGCGGCATGGTACCCCCTCCCTTCCATGACATCACCTGGCACCTTTGGGATTTCTGATCTCCGTCCCGAACTGGCCCGCATGACACCAAGCCAGGCTTAGGTTTGGCTGATGGCAGCAATTAGGGCATGATGTGCGACATGGGTCGAGGCGGTGGTATCGCCATCCACCCGGAGACGCGGTCATGCAGCATCTTGCCGAGGAGAGTACCGGCAGCCCTGGTCTGGAGGGGCCGTACGCCCCACGGATCCAACGGCAGCTCGTGCGCCTCGTGCTCGACAGCGGAGGCACCAGCACGGCCGGAGTCTTCGTGCTGGCGGTGGCCCTGGGAGTGCTGTTGCGGGACGTCATCACCACGAGTGTCCTGGCCATCTGGCTGGCGGCCAACACCCTGATTGCCGGCGGCCGGGTGCTGGCGGTGCAGGCCTATCGGAAGGCGCGGGAACGGGACGATGTGGCGGCCCTCCCCCCGGTCAAAGCCTACCGGGCCGGGGTCATCCTCACCGGGCTGACCTGGGGGATAGGCGCCTGGTTCCTCTTCCCGGGGAACTCTCCCCTCCATCAAGTGATCTTCATGATCATCTTCGCGGGTCTCGCAGCCGGAGCCGTGCCGATCCTCGCCCCCCTCCTCCGGGTGTACATGGCCTATACGGCCTCCTTCCTCGCGCCCGTGGCGGCCCTGCTCTTCCTGCGGGGCGGAGAGATCTACATCGTCCTGGGCGTCATCCTCATCTTTTTCTTCATCGTCCTCATCAATTCCGCCACCAGGATGCAGGAGGTCCTGGTAGAGGCGCTGGAGAACCAGTTCCGCAACGAGGCGATGATCGACTCCCTGAGGGCAGCGCACGAAACGGCCGAGGCCGCCAGCCGAACCAAGAACGAGTTTCTCGCCAACATGAGCCNNGAGATCCGCACGCCCATGAACGGTGTGCTCGGCTCACTCCAGTTGCTTCAGGATGTCCCCATGAACCCGGCGCAGCAGGATCTGGTGGCCACGGCCTACGGCTCTGCCAGCTCCCTGCTCCACCTGCTGGATGACATCCTTGATTTCTCAAAAATCGAGGCTGGCCGGCTCGACCTCCAGCAGATCCCGTTCAGAATGGCCGAGGTGATCAGCGGCCTTGAGCAGGCCTCGGTCGCCCGGCCGAACAAGCCCGGCCTCACCTTCGAAACCGTGGTCGATCCCCGGCTCAATGCCGGGCTGACGGGCGATCCGGCCCGCATCCGGCAAATCCTCAACAACCTCCTGTCGAACGCCATCAAGTTCACCGAGCGCGGACGGATCACCCTGTCCGCCATGGTGGAGGACGAGATCGAAGGCGGCTTCCTGGTACGGCTCCAGGTGACCGACACGGGCATAGGTATCGCCGCCGCGGATCAGCCAAAGCTTTTCCAGAGCTTTTCCCAGGCCGACACTTCCCTCACCCGCAAATACGGCGGCACTGGCCTGGGCCTCGCCATTGTCCTCCAGCTGGTGCGCCTCATGGGCGGCGCCTGCGGGCTGGAAAGCACCCCTGGGCAAGGTTCCCGCGTCTGGTGCGACATCCCCTTCCTCTTCTCATCGGGGACCAGGGAAAGCGCGGAGGAGAAGCCAAGGAGTCCGGTCCCGCGGACCCTGACCGGCCATGTGTTGTTGGTCGAGGACAATCGGGTGAACCAGAAAATCGCCGTGAGCATGTTGAAGAGCCTGGGACTCTCGGTGACCGTGGGCAACAACGGCCGGGAGGCCCTGGATTTGCTGGCTCAGCAGCGATTCGCCGGGGTGCTCATGGACTGCCAAATGCCCCTGCTGGATGGCTACGCGGCCACCTCCACCTGGCGGGAGCAGGAGGCGCTAGAGCATCGGCCCCGCACTCCGGTGATCGCCATGACAGCGCATGCCATGAAGGGGGACCGCGAAAAGTGCCTGGCCGCCGGCATGGACGATTACCTGGCCAAGCCGGTCACCAAGGAAGCCTTGGCCGCCATGCTCCACACTTGGCTGCCTGCCGGGCAGCCCGGCCCTTCCCAGCGGGAAGTTTAGCCTTTCTTATAGCCGCCCCCCCGTTTCCTCGGTAATCTGTCCGTTCTGCCGGACTTCGCGTGCCGGGATTCCAGCGCACCACCAGAGCGTGGGCGCAACCAAACGAGGTGGACTTACATGTCCAAGTTAGAATCAATCATCAAAGGCCTAGGCTCCAAGCAGATGGGCCGCATCACCGTACTCGATTCGGGGTATGTCGAGGACGACAGCGCGGAAGGCCAGGAATTCATGGCCGCCCTGCAGGGCGAGACCCGAGGCCTCCGCGAGGAGGAAGTCGTCCGTGGCGTTGTCGTGGAGATCCGCGGCAAGGACGTCATCATCGACATCGGCTACAAGGGGTCGGGCACCGTCATCCTGGATGAGTTCAACAATCCCGATGGCACCCAGGGCGTCCAGGTGGGCGACGTGGTGGAAGTGCTGCTTGAAATGCTCGAGGACGCCAACGGCAACGTGCGCCTCAGCCGCGAGCGCGCCGAGAAGATGAAGATCTGGGACGAGGTCGAGAAGGCCTTCCGCTCCAACATGACCGTGCACGGCACCGTACTCGAGAAGGTCAAGGGCGGCCTGGCCGTGGACATCGGCATCCGCGCCTTCCTGCCCGGCAGCCAGGTGGACATGAAGCCCGTCCGCAACCTGGATCCCTACCTCGGCAAATCCTTCGACATGAAGGTGATCAAGGTCAACCGCCGCCGGGGCAACATCGTCCTGTCCCGCAAGCTGTTCCTCGAGACCATCAACGCGAGCCTGAAGGAAGAGACCCTGGCGGGCCTCGAAGAAGGCAAGCTGGTCGAGGGCGCCATCAAGAACATCACCGAGTACGGCGCTTTCGTCGACCTCGGCGGTGTGGACGGCCTGCTGCACATCACCGACATGTCCTGGGGCCGGCTCAACCACCCCAGCGAGATGTTCCAGGTGGGCGACAAGGTCGAAGTGGCCGTGCTCAAGTACGACAAGGACACCGAGCGGGTCTCCCTCGGCTACAAGCAGAAGTTCCCCGATCCCTGGCTTTCCGTCGAGGAGCGCTACCCCATCCAGGCCACGGTCAAGGGCAAGGTCGTCTCCATCACTGATTACGGCGCATTCGTGGAGCTGGAGCCCGGCATCGAAGGCCTGGTCCACGTCTCCGAAATGAGCTGGACGAAGAAGGTCAAGTCCGCCAAGGGCATGGTCAACCTGGGCGACCAGGTGGAAGCCATCATCCTGCAGGTGGATTCCGAGAACCGCCGCATCAGCCTCGGCATGAAACAGATCACCCCCAACCCCTGGATGGCCATCGCCGAGAAGTACCAGCCCGGCATGATCGTCACGGGCACTGTGCGCAACATCACGGAGTTCGGCGCCTTCGTCGAGCTGGAAGAGGGCATCGACGGCCTGATCCATGTGTCCGACTTCAGCTGGACCAAGAAGATCAAGCACCCCGGCGAGATCGTGAAGAAGGGCGACGAAGTCACTGCCAAGGTTCTCAACCTGGACCCCCTGGCCCAGCGCATGAGCCTCGGCGTGAAGCAGATGGAGCCCAATGTCTGGGAGATCTTCTTCGAGAACCACAACGTGGGCACGGTCATCACCGGCAAGATCGCCCGCCTGACCGACTTCGGCGCCTTTGTCGACCTCGGCGACGGCATCGAGGGCCTGGTGCACGTCTCCGAGCTGAGCCGCAAGCGGGTGGAGGACATCCAGAAGGAGTTCGCCGCCGGCCAGGAGCTCACCATGAAGATCGTGAAGCTGGACCCCACCGAGCGCCGCATCGGCCTCTCCGTCAAGCAGCTGGAACAGGACCAGGAGCGCGGGGACATGGACGCCGCCAAGGCCCGCCAGCCCGAGTTCAAAAAGGCCACCCTGGCCGATGCCTTCAACAAGGCCGAACGCGAGGAATAGTCCTTCAGAGTCCATTGATGAGGCCCCCGCGAGGGGGCTTCGTCGTTGCGGAAGAGGCCTGGCATCCCGAGCGGATGGGAAGAAGAAGGCAGGCTTTGCTGATGCATTCAACCGGGCGGAATGGGAGCAGCCCACTTCCACCCGCAGTCGAGGCCCCCGCGAGGGGGCTTCGTGGCGTAAAGTCGGGTATATCCTGTTGATGATCACACCGTCCGGCGGCTAAACTCAGGACCAATCGAACGCTGCATAAAACCGCAAAGGAAGCTCCATGAGCGAACTTACTCGGAAGGAAGTGGTCTTCATCCTCAAGTCGGGGAAGAACTTCCAGCGCACGGACCTGAGTGGTCTCGACCTTCGGGGTTTTGATTTTTCCGGAGCCAACCTCTCCGAGGCCAACCTCGCAGGCGCCGTGCTCAACCAGACCAAACTCCGGGGCGCGGACCTTGCCGGTGCGGATTTGCGGCTGGCCAACCTGGACGAGGCCGACCTGGAAGGTGCCAATCTCAGCCGGGCCCGCCTGGCTGGAGCCAACCTCGCCGGGGCGAATCTCTCGAACGTGGACCTGACCTTCTTTGACATTCAGCAGTACGAACCTGCCACCGTGCCGAACCTTGCGGGCGCCAACCTCGCCGGGGCCAAGCTCAGCGGTGTCACCCTGACGGGACTCGACCTCAGCGGGAAGGACCTCCGTGGCGCCAACCTCAGCGGCGCCGATCTGAGGCAGACCGTGCTGGAGGGGGCCAATCTCCAGGGGGCCAACCTCGGGCAGGCCAACCTGGTGGGCGCCAACCTGGCCAAGGCCAACCTGGCGGGCGCCAGCCTTCAAGGGGCTACCCTGGGCGGAGCGAACCTGAACCTGGCCAACCTGGGCGGCAGCAACCTCGCGGATGCCGATTTGCATTGGGCCAGCCTCACCGAGGCCAACCTGGAGGGCGCGGACCTGAGCCGTGCCAACCTCAAGGGCACGAACCTCAGCGGCGCCAACCTAGTGGGTGCGGATCTCAGGCATCTCGACATCCTGAAGTACGAAAAGGACGACGTGCCCAAGCTCAAGGGCGCAAACCTCAGCGGCGCCAACCTCCATGGCACGAACCTGCGAGCCATCGACCTGGGCCGCACCAACCTCAGCCGGGCTGATCTCGCGGATGCCGTGCTCAAACAGGCCAATCTGGAAGGCGCCGACCTCCGCGAAGCGAACCTCCAGGGCGCCGATCTCAGCGGCTGCAACCTCAGCAGCGCGGTACTTGCCGGAGCCAATCTGGCCTCGGCCCAATTGAGCGGCGCGGTGCTCGGCAACACTGACCTCCGCAGCGCGGATCTCACCGGCGCGCACCTCCAGGACATCAACCTGGGCGGGGCCAATCTCAGCAATGCCAATCTCACGGGGGCGATCCTTACCGGAGCCCAACTGGATGGGGCGGTCCTGGTGGGCACGCTCCTGGTCGGCGCCAATCTCAGCAACGTGGATCTCTCCCGCAAGAACATGAAGGGCGCGGACCTCTCGAAGGCGGATCTCACCGAGACCAACCTCGACGGTGCCAACCTGGCTGACGCTCTCTTCTCCGATGCCAAGCTGAACGAAACCCACCTTGGCGGCGCGAACCTGCGGGGCGCGAAACTCAGTGGTGTTGATCTCCAGACGGCCAACCTTTGCGGTGCGGATCTTTCTGGCGCCGATCTCTCAGGGGCCGACCTCGCCGGCAGCATCCTCAGCGCCAACCTGCACGACGCCAATCTCTTCGCCGCCAACCTGCGGGGGGCCACCCTCGATCGTGCCGTGCTCACCGGTGCCAACCTCTCCGGCGTGGATCTAAGCGGTTTCTCCCTGGAAGGCATGGACCTGAACCACGCGACCCTAAACGGTGCGAACTTCGCGGGCGCCAAGCTCAAGGGCGCGATCCTACGGGGCGCCCAGGGCTTTGGTGCCGATTTCAGCGGCACCGATCTGCGCAGCGCCGACCTGCGCAATTCCGATTTCAGCGGCTGCAATTTCTTCGCCTGCAACCTCGAAGGGGCCAACCTTCGCGAAGCGAACCTCGCCTCCCTGCCTACGGAATCCCGCGGCGAGTACCGGACGAACCTCAGCAATGCCAACCTGAACCGAGCGAACCTGAGCGGCGCGAACCTCTATCAGGCCAACCTGAATGAGGCCAACCTCGTGAATGCCGACCTCAGCGGCGCCAGCCTGGTCTGGGCGGACCTGCGAGGCGTGGATCTTCGCCAGACCTCCCTGAAGGAGACGGACCTTCGACAGGCCAACCTCGATGGCGCCAATCTCTGCGGCGCCGACCTCCGGGACACCATCCTGCAGGACGCCTACCTGGATGGCGCGAATCTCTCCGGCGCCAATCTTTCCGGCGTGAACCTCTCCGGCGCAGACCTTCGCCACACCAACCTCATCGACGCCAGCCTCGAAGGCGCCGACCTCAGCGCCGCCAACCTGGATGGTGCGAACATGGTATGGGCCAACCTGAGCGGCGCGAACCTGGGCAAGGCCAACCTGTCCCGGGCGAAGCTCAGCGGCGCGAACCTGGGCGGCGCGGATCTGCGCGAAGCCAACCTGAATGATGCGAACCTCGACGCCACCAACCTCACGGGCGCGAAGCGATAGGTCCATCGGCAACCTGCCCAGGGATTGATTTAAATTCGGCCCTAGGCTTAGCCCTGGCCCTTGCCCCGGTCGAATCCGCGACCCACAGACATGAACTCCGGCACCGGACCGTGGGTGCCAGAACTTATCGTTCCGACAGGCGCGAAGCGCTCCGGCACCCGCTCGTCTTTGCGGGGCACGAAAGGCACGGGTTCCGCCTGCTTGCTGACCAGCTGCTGACAGGTACCGATCAGAGTCCCACCCTCGTCCACCATCAGAGAACCCATTTCCACCTGGCCCTCGACCCAACCTGTTTTGTGGATCTCAAGACGGTCCGACACCTTGAATATGCCCTCCACCCGCCCGGTCACCGAAAGGTGTTTGGAGTGGATGGTCCCCTTGACCACACCCGTCAGCGCGACCACCACTTGGCCCTCGCTCAGGATCGTACCTTCCACCACACCCTCCACGCGAAGGCCATTGGCGCCCGCATGTATTTCGCCCTGCCAATGTGTGCCTTCTCCCAGGATCGAGAAGGTGGAATCCACTGGAACGCGTGATGAACCGGTCAGTTTGCCGCGGTTGAACATGAGGCCTCCGTATCAGGAATCAGCCTTCGGTACTCCCATGAGATTACACCGGGCCAGCCGGGGGCTGACTATCCCATCTCTTCGGTCTGAGTGAATCTGGAATTAGAGAAAGGCGCTACGCCAGTCGTCGGCCTGGAAGGAACCGCGCCGGGGATGCCATACTCCCAAACGATGCCCGACGGCTCCCTGCGGACCCCCATGCGCTTCCTCCACACTTCCGACTGGCACCTGGGCAAGACCCTTTGCAATGCCAACCTCCTGGATGACCAGGCCCATGCCCTGGACCAGGTGGTAGCCATGGCCCGGGAGACCCGGGCCGAAGCCCTGGTCATCTCCGGTGACCTCTATGACCGGGCGGTTCCCCCCAAGGAGGCCGTGGCACTCCTCGACGAGACCCTGGACCGCCTGGTGCGAGGTTGCGGGGTGCCCGTGCTCATCATTGCGGGTAACCACGACAGCCCTGAGCGGTTGGGCTTCGCCTCGAGCTTTCTCGGGTCCCAGGGGCTCCATCTCGCCGGACCCCTCGATCCCGATCCGGATCCGGTGGTGATCGGAAACGCAGCCTTTCACCTGCTGCCCTTTGCAGATCCGGCCATGGCTCGGTTCGCCCTGGGCGAGGGGGACCTCCGGACCCATCAGGATGTCCTGGCCGCACAGTTGGCGCGGGCCCGCCGCCGGCATCCGGCCGGATACCGGTTCGTGGCCGTGGCCCACGCCTTTGTCGCTGGAGGTGCTGTCTCGGATTCAGAGATGGCGCTGTCGATCGGAGGCACCGGCGAAGTCGATGCGGCCCTGTTCGACCCCTGCGACTATGCGGCCCTCGGTCACCTCCACCGCCCCCAGGAAGCTGGCTATGCCCATGTCCGCTATGCGGGCAGTCTCCTGAAATACAGTGCCTCCGAGGCCGGCCACGTGAAGGCGCTCACCCTCGTGGAGCTTCCCGAGAACGGGCCAGCCCATACGGAGCCCCTGCCCCTTTCGCCCCGGCGCGATCTGAGGCGACTCCGGGGGCGCTTCGAGGATCTGATGAAGGGCCCCACGGGTCCCCCGGAAGACTACCTCTTTCTCGACCTCCTCGACGATGGACCGGTGCTGGACGCCATGGCGCGACTGCGCCAGATCTACCCCAACCTGCTCGGCATCCAGCCCGCCTCCTCCGCGTCTGATTGCACCGGTGAGGTGATCGATATCCGCTCCCGCGAGTTGGATCCCGACCTGTTGTTCCGGTCCTTCTTCCAGGAGGTCCAGGGTCGGCCCATGGACGACGATGAATCCGCCGTCTTCCTGGAACTCTCCCAGCGAGTCCTCAAGGACGAGGCCCACCTGTGAGGCCCCTGAAGCTCACCCTCGAGGCCTTCGGACCCTACGCTGGGCGCCAGGAGCTGGATTTCTCCGAACTCAAGGACCAAGCCTTCTTCCTCATCCATGGGCCCACGGGCGCCGGCAAGACCAGCATCCTCGATGGCATCAGCTATGCGCTCTACGGGGAGACCAGTGGCGGGCAGCGTGAGACCCGCGACCTGCGGAGCCACTTCGCGACGATGGACACACCCACCCGTGTGGTCTTCGATTTCGCTCTGGGAGAACGCCGCTACCGGGTGGCCCGTCTACCCGAACAGCAGGTCCCCAAACAGCGGAGCGGGGGCACCAAGCGCCAGCCCTACAGCGCCAACCTCTGGGAGCTGAAGGATGGGCAGGAAATTCCGCTCGCCACCGAGAAGCCGACCCAGGTCGATCCCAAGGTGGCCGAGCTCATCGGCTTCAAGGCCGATCAGTTCCGGCAGGTGGTGCTCCTGCCCCAGGGGCGCTTCCAGGAATTCATGCTGGCCGGATCCACCGAACGCCAGGCCATCCTCCAGACCCTCTTCCAGACCGCCCGGTACGCCCGTCTTGCCATCGCCCTGACCGAAGAAGAGAAGGCCTTGAAGGAGGCCATCCGTGCCACCCAGGCCGAGATCAAGCATCGTCTCGCCCAGGCCGGTGTGGCCTCCTTCGAAACCTTGCCGGCCCTTCTGCAGCAGGCTTCGGACCAGGTGGAAAGCCTGCAGCAGGATCAGGCCCTGGCGGCCAGTGAACTCGACCGCACCTCCACCGCCTGGATGGAGGGCACCCGGGCCGCCGAACGCATCGCCGAATGTGAATCGGCCCGAGCCGACCTGGACCTGATCCAGACCCAGACGCGCCTCATGGAAGCCCGTCGCACGGAGCTGGATCGCGCCCGCCGCTGCGGTTCCGTCCTGCCGGCGGCCGAACGCCTGGAGACAGTCCTGGGGCGCATCCAGGCGCAGGAGGTCGAGGAGGCCAACCTCAGTGCGGTGGTCCAGGCTGCGGAAGCGGCCCTTGCCCAGGCGGAAGCCGCGATGGCTGAGGCGGCACAGCACGAGGTGCGCCGAGAAGAACTGCGGCGCACCATCGCCCGCCTGCGGGATCTGGAACCCAAGCTGGAGGCCCTGGAGACCGCCCGGAAGGAGGCCCGCGAAGCCGCCCTCGGGCGCGGGCGCCTGGGGGATCTGTCCGAAAATCAGAAGCGGCAGCTCGAGACCTGCAAGGAGGATCTGACAAGGGCGCGCCTGGCCCTGCAGGACGCCCGCACCCTGGCCGCCCAGGAAGCCGGGCGCGAGGGCAAGCTCTTCCTGGCGCAGAGGCGCAGCGCCCAGCGGGAGGACCTGGATCGATCCCTCAATGAAGCCACCCGAGCCCAGACCGCCCTCGCAGCGGCGCAGGAAGCCCAGCTCGCGGTCCAGAAGGCCGTCCAGGGTGCCCGCGAGCGCTACCGGGCCATTCTGGAACGACGCTTCTCTGCGCATGCGGCCCGGCTGGCCCAGGGCCTGAAGGAGGGGGAGGCCTGTCCCGTCTGCGGCAGCGAAACCCATCCCCACCCCGCCCAGGTCACCGTGGGTCTCCCCGACGAACAGGATGTCCGCCTGGCCCTGGAGCAGCAGGAGGATACGGAAACCGCCCTGGCGCGCGCCCAGGATGCCACGGCCTCCCGCATGGCCGCCCTGGAGACCGCCCAGACCCGGCGCCAGGATCTACTGGATGTCCTCGGCGAAGACGCGAATATGAGCCTCGAGACCCTGGTTGGCTACGAGACTCGCCACCGGGACGAACTGGACCTGAGTCGCACCGCCGCGGCTAACCTCCTTTCCATCGAGCGACAGATGCAGCAGGCGGAAGACGCGCGGAACCAGGCGGAGGCCAAGCTCTCCGAGACTCACCAGCGCCTCTCCGACCTGATGATTCAAGAAGAACGGGCCAAGATTCGAATGCAGATGCTCGAAGAGGATCTGCTGCAGGAGCTCCGCGCACCCGGCGCCCTCTCCACCCAGCGCCGCGAGGCCGAGCAAGAACTGGAGGGCTCGGAGGCTCACCTGGCCGCCACCAAGGATGCGCGCGGGCCCGCCTTCAAGGCGGCCCTGGAAGCCCAGGCCACCCTCAAGGCCCATCAGAAACAGCTGGAGGCCGTCCGCACCGAATCCTGGGAGCTCAACGAAGCCTTCGAAGAAGCTCTCGCCGCGGCCCATTTCCACGACCGTACGGATTTCGACCGGGCCCGCCGCAGTCCCGAAGAGATGCAGTCCCTTTCGGATACCCTCGACAGGTACGTAGCGGCACTGGCCGCGGCCACCCAGCGGCTCNNCGCCCAGGCCGCCGAAGCCCTGGGGCGGGCCCAATCCGAGCGTGCCGCCCTAGATCACCTCCAGGCGGCACTCAGCCGCCTGACCCAGGCTCAGGGAGACCAGGACCGTCGCTTCCGGGCCGTGGCCAACCTGGCCCGGGTAGCCCGCGGGGACGACGGCGAGCGGGTGTCCTTCGAGCGCTATGTCCAGGGGGCCATCCTCGACGAAGTGCTGGTATCGGCCTCCGGCCGCCTGCGGCGCATGAGCAAGCAGAGATATGCGTTGCGGCGAATGGCCCTCAGCACGGACCAGCGCAAGGCCGGGGGCCTGCAGCTGGAGATCACGGATACGCACACAGGCCGGGCCCGGTCCGTGAGTTCGCTGTCCGGGGGGGAAGGGTTCCAGGCGAGTCTGGCCCTGGCCCTGGGTCTTTCCGATGTGGTCCAGCGGCATGCGGGCGGCATCCGCCTCGACACCGTCTTCATCGATGAGGGCTTCGGCAGCCTGGATCCCGAAGCGCTGGACCTCGCCCTTCGCACGCTGGAAGACCTGAACCAGGGGGGACGCCTGGTGGGTCTCATCAGCCACCTGGAGGAAGTGAAGGCGCGCATCCCCGCCCGTCTCGAAGTCACCCCGGGTCCCGGTGGCAGCCACGCACGGTTCCGGGTGTCCTGAGGCCATTGATCAGGCTCCTGAAGCACAGCGCCGATCGGACCTACTCCGCTACCGCTCCGCTGTCCGGCCAGCGCTTGGTGTCGGCGGCGCCCTCCGTGCGGCCGTCGCGTACCAGGATCACCTGGGCACAGCCCTGCTTCTTTACTTCGATGAGGTCATGGCCCATGGCCTTCAAGGCAGCCTTGGTGGCTTCCGCAAGGTCGGCCTCCACCTGAATGCGGTCCGGCAGCCACTGGTGGTGGCAGCGCGGCGCGTCCACGACGGCGCGGGCATCCATGCTGAAGTCCACCGCGTTCATTACCGTATTCAGGACGGTGCTGGGGATGCTGCGGCCGCCGGGGCTGCCGCTCACCAGGAGCACGGACCCATCCTTCACGAGGATCACGGGGCACATGCTGGAGAGGGGCCGCTTGCCTGGCCCCGCGAGGTTCGGCGGAGTGCCGATGAGGCCCGTGGCATCCGTCAGCCCGGGGGCGGCATTGAAGTCGCCCAATTCGTTGTTCAGCAGGAAGCCCGCCCCAGGCACGATACGCTTGAGTCCGTAGCTGTCCTCCAGCGTATAGGTGAGGCTCACGGCCCCGCCCCGACGGTCGATCACGGAGAGGTGCGTGGTGTCGGGCCGGTCCCGGGGCCAGGTGAAGCGGTCCGGCGCGGACACGGACGCGCGGTCCGGGCGGATCGTGGTCCGCAGCTCCGCCGCATAGGCCTTGGACAGGAGCCGATCCAGCGGGATGTCAGGATTGAAGGATGGATCGCCCAGGAACCGGGCCCGGTCGGCGAAGGCCCGGCGGAGCGCCTCTGAGGCGAGGTGAACGGCCGCAGGCGACCCGGCCCCGGCGGCCTTCAGATCGAAGCCCTCGAGGACGTTCAGCGCCTCGATCAGCACCTGTCCGCCGGAACTGGGCGGCGGCGCGCCCAGCACCTCCACGCCACGGTAGCTGCCCCGCAGGACCTCGCGCCGCACGGGCCGGTAGGCGCGCAGGTCGGCGGACCTGAGCAATCCTCCATTCGCCTTCATGTCGCGCAGGATCAGTCGGGCGATGTCGCCCCGGTAGAAATCCGCCCAGTTTCGGGAGACTCGAACCAGGGTCCGGGCCAGGTCCCGCTGCACCAGCCGGTCTCCGGCCCGCAGGGGCAGGCCTTCCCGGCTGAACTGGGCCAGGGTCGGGGCGTGCTTCCGGAACTCCGGCAGCTGTGCCGCCAGGCTGGCCGCCTGGTTCTCCGATAGCGGGAAACCGTCCCGGGCGAGGCGGATGGCGGGGCGCAACAGGCGCGGCCAGGCCAGACGACCCTCCCGCTTCCAGGCCTCGTGCAGCCCCGCCACGGTGCCGGGAACTCCGACGGAAGCCAGGCTATGGTGGTGCCGCTCCTCGTCGTAGGCACCCTCCTTCAGCCACATGCGGGGCTCGGCCGCCGCCGGTGCCGTCTCGCGAAAATCCACGAAGGTCGGCTGACCATTGGCAGGCCTCGACAACAGGAAGCCGCCACCCCCCAGGTTGCCTGCGGCGGGATGCACGACGGCCAGCGCGAAAGCCGTGGCTACCGCGGCATCCACGGCGCTGCCACCCTCCCGCAGCACCTGGGCGCCCGCCTCCGAGGCCAGGCGTTCCTGGCTCACCACCACGCCGCCACTGATCCCATGGGGCATCTGGGCCGAGATCGTCAGCGCCAGGAGCAGGAATAGCACCGGACGGTTTCGCATGGCGGCTCCAGAGGATCAGGCCCCTAGAGTCTGTCATCCTTGGGGCCATGTCCCGCACGGCTTCCACCCCGGCATCCTACTCCCAGACTCGCGGCGAGGAACTGGCCAACAGCCTCACGCACGGCCTGGGCGCAGTCTTGTCGGTCGCGGCCCTGGTCCTCATGGTGGTCTTCGCGGCCCGACGCGGTACGGCCCGGGACGTGGTGGGCGCAGCCATCTTCGGCTCCAGCCTCATCCTGCTCTACGTCATGTCCACCCTCTACCACGCCTTCCGTGGACCGAAAGTGAAGCTGGTCTTCAAGGTCTTCGATCACTCGGCCATCTTCCTGCTCATCGCAGGCTCCTACACGCCCTTTTGCCTGTCCCGCCTGTGCCGCATCAGCCCCGGCTGGGGCTGGACCGTCTTCGGCCTGGTGTGGGGGTTGGCGGTCCTCGGCATCACGTTCAAGGCCATCTACTACGGGAAGATCGCCAAGTCCGCCCTCCGCCCCCCGCCGGTGGACCATCTGCATACGCCGTCCGTCCAGCCCGTGGATCCGGCCTTCGTGAGGCGCATGGGCTGGATCTCCACGGTCATCTACCTGCTCATGGGCTGGCTCATCGTGATCGCCGCGGGCCCCCTGCTGCGCTCCGTGTCCACCCACGGCCTCTACTGGCTCTTTGCTGGCGGCCTCTTCTACAGCCTGGGCGCGGCGATCTACAGCCTGGAGAAGCTGCCGTTCCACCACGCCTGCTGGCACCTTTTCGTGGTGGGCGGCAGCGCCTGCCATGTGTTTGCCGTACTGTTCCACGTGATTCCGGGGAAGTAGACCCTTGAGCCTGCTGGCCCTCCTTCCGGGCTTCGCCCAGTGGGGCGCCCATCTGGATGAGCTGGTGGCGCGGCCCGAGGCCCTCTGGATCCATGGACCTTCCGGCTCCGGCGCCTCAACGCTGGCCGCGGACTTCGCCCAGCGGCGAGGGGTCACATGGATGGAGGCCGTGGAAGTTGACACGGTCGGCGCCTGGCTTGCCACCCATTCCCGCGGCATCGTGGCCGCCCGGACCGCCGCACCAGAACACTTGCCCTGCCTGACGCTGCGCCTGCCGGGCCTGGAAGAACACCCCGAGGCCATAGCCGGTCTTCTGGCCGCCTTCGCGATGCAAGAAGGCATCGCGGGTCCACTGCCCACGGCCCTGGGTACCCTGCCCTGTCCCGGCAACCTGAGGGAGTTGCGGAACCGCCTGCTGCGCTGGAAGCTGATGGGGCAGCTGCCCACGGCCGCACCCATCGGCCCACCCCGCTTCGAGGCCGAAGATCTGGCCTCCAATCTGCATGAACTGGAAAGGTACCTGCTCCACCAGGCCCTGCGGCGTTCCTACGGCAACCGCGTGGAGGCCGCCCAGCGCCTGGGCGTGAGCCGGCGCCAGCTCTACCTGCTCATCCGCCGCCATGGCGATCCGGTGCGCGGGGAGGCCGCCGCCGGGGATCTGCCCCAAAGGGTCAAAAAACGCCTCCCTGCACAAAACTCCAGTCCGGGTCTGGACATCCGATAACGGTTGAAGCGGCCGTCCTGGCCGCATGGATGCTCAGCTATGGCGACTCCCCTTCGGGTGCTGGTGGTGGACGACGATCCCGGGATGCGGGACGGCATGGCCATGAGCCTCAAACGGTCCGGCTTCTTCGCCGAACAGGCCCGGGGCGGCGAGGAGGCCCTGCGCATGGTGCGGCCCGGCGCCTATGATGCCGTGGTCACGGATCTGCGCATGCCCGGCATGGACGGGCTGCAGCTCACGGCCCGGCTGAAAGCGGTCGATCCCGGCCTGCCCGTCCTGCTCATCACCGCCTTCGGCAGCCTGGAGTCCGCCCGCGAGGCCATGCGCCTCGGCGCCTTCGATTTCCTGTCCAAGCCCTTCAGTCCCGAGGAACTCATCACAGCCCTGAACAAGGCGCTGAAATCCGAAACTCACCTCAAGGCCGAGGAAGCCTCCGAAGCCCCCGTGATCCTCACCCAGGATCCCGTGCTGGTTGAAACCCTGGCCCTGGCCCGTCGCGCCGCGGACAGCCGCGCCACCATCCTCATCCAGGCCGAGAGCGGCACCGGCAAGGAACTGCTGGCCAAGCTCATCCATGGCGCCAGCCCTCGCCGG
Organism: Holophagaceae bacterium; assembly: GCA_003158505.1. GTDB lineage: Bacteria > Acidobacteriota > Holophagae > Holophagales > Holophagaceae > Geothrix. Next base: position 18,074 of record PMJK01000007.1, read on the forward strand.
AACCGCGCCTTCGTGGCCATCAACTGCGCCGCCATCCCCGAGAACCTGCTGGAATCCGAATTGTTCGGCTACGAGAAGGGCGCNNAAGGGCGCCTTCACCGGGGCCACGGCCATGAAGCAAGGCCGCTTCGAGCAGGCCGATGGCGGCACCCTGGTGCTCGATGAAGTGGGCGAACTGCCCCTGGGCCTCCAGGGCAAGCTGCTGCGCGTGCTTCAGGAGCGCACGGTGGACCGCCTGGGGGGCACCCGGCCCATCGCCGTGGATGTGCGCCTCATCGCGCTCACCAACCGCGATCTCCAGACCGAAGTGAAGGCCGGGCGCTTCCGGGAGGATCTCTACTACCGGCTGAATGTCATCCCCCTGGACCTCCCGCCCCTCCGCAACCGGCCGGGCGACCTGAGCCTGTTGGCCGCCCATTTCGTGGAGCGCTATGCCCGGGAGAACGACCGCCACGTGCCCGAACTGGTGCCCAGTTTCTTCGCCGCGCTGGCCCGCCATTCCTGGGCCGGCAACATCCGCGAGCTGGAGAACGTCATTCAGCGCTGCGTGGTGCTGAGCCAGGGTCGCCGCCTCAGCCAGAAGGATTTACGCTGGCTGCTGCCCACCGAAGCCTTCGAGGGACTGCCCGAGGATCCGCCGGAGAGCGCCGTGATCGAGGACTGGACACCACCCAGCGCGCCGGCCCCCCGGCGTGAAGCCGCAGTGCCCGCTGGCGCGGTGGTAGCCGATCCCCGGAAGCCCCTGGTCGGCGTGCCCATGGGTACTCCCGTCCTGTTGCCCCTGGGCCTGAGCCTGCCCGAGCTCGAACGCTTCTGGCTGCTCTCCACGCTCAGTGCCCTCAAGGGCAACCGCACCCACTGCGCCGAGCAGCTCGATATCGCGCTCCGCACCGTGCGCAATAAGATCAACGAATATAAGATTGATGGATTTGCCATCCCGCCCAGTCAACGGGGCGCCGAAGAGTAAGCCGGACCTCCCACCGGCACGGGCACGCCCAGGGCATCCCTGATCACCACACGACCTCCAGGATGCCGGATCTCCCGAGCCAGGAACCGCTGACGCCCATTCTCCTGGCGTTTGGAGGCGAGGATCTCAAGGGTGACTCCGGCCTCCCGCGCGGCAGCCTCGTCCCAGGCACCGGCATCCACCCGCACGATCCCGGCGGGGATTCGCAGCAGGATCAGGCCGTTTTCCCGCCCGATGACCCGGCCCCGCAGGACCACTTCCGTGGAGGGATCGTAGCCGGCCGCTGCCCGGGGGAGGATCCGGACCGTGCAGGTCGCCTCTGCCTTGGCCTGGGTCTGGGCCAGGGCCGGCCCCCCGCTGCACTCTGCCAAGGCCAGTCCAAAGACCAAGCGGCAGGTGGCGGGGAGGGCGTGGGGGATGTCCACCGGGTCCTTCATGGGTGGGCAAATCAGGGAGGTTTGCATGATTCACCCGAAGGGGAAAAGTACATCCAAAAAGATTCAATGCAACTTTTTTCATATCAATACTCAATTCTTGAAAGTATATTTTAAGTATAAACAACAATTTACCCATCAAATCTCCACCAGGCAAACTGAACCCAGCCCCCATCCGAAGACACGACGATAGGTGTCGCCATACCCAGTTGGCCCGACCTCGCCCCTAGCCGCTCTTCCTCATGAACGAACCGAACAGCTCGCTGGGGAGCGGAACGAAGGTGGTGGTGTTGTGCTCGCTGGCGATCTCGACCATCGTCTGGAGGAATCGCAGCTGGAGCGCGATGGGCTGTTCCGCGATCATGGCGGCGGCCCCGACCATCTTCTCGGCGGCCTGGAATTCCCCTTCGGCGTTGACGACTTTCGCGCGGCGCTCGCGTTCGGCCTCGGCNNGCCTCGGCCTGCTTGGCCATGGCGCGCTTCATGCTGTCCGGCAGCACCACATCGCGTACTTCCACCAGACTCACCTTCACGCCCCAGGGCGCGGTCTGGCGATCGATGATCTCCTGAAGTTGGATATTGATCTTTTCGCGGTGAGCCAGCAGTTCATCCAGCTCCGACTGGCCGAGCACCTTGCGCAGCGTGGTCTGGGCGATCAGCGAGGATGCCTTGAGGAAGTTCTCAACCTTCACCACTGCGGCCTCCGGGTCCACGACGCGGAAATAGACCACCGCATCGACCGTCGCGGGGACGTTGTCGCGGGTCATGATCTCCTGCTTGGGGACGTCGATGGTCACCACCCGGAGATCCATCCTCACCATGCGGTCGATGAAGGGGATCAGGAAGATCAGTCCGGGCCCCTTGGCGGACTTGAGCTTGCCCCAGCGGAAGATCACACCCCGTTCGTACTCACGCAGGATGCGGGCTGCCTGAGGCACCGTGATCACCACCAGCAGCAGGATGACGAAGACCCAGGGACCGATGTGAATCAGGAATTCATTCATGGCAGTACCTCCTTCCGAGCGGTTGCGGGTTGCACCTTCAACGTCAGTCCATCCAGGGCGAGGATTTCGACGGCCTGCCCGGCCTCGACCGGTTCGAGGCTCACGGCGTTCCAATACTCCCCTTCGAGGAACACCCTGCCGCCCCCGGCGTCGATCCGCTCCAGGGCCGTGACGGTCCGGCCGATCATCGTTCCCACGCCGGTCTTCGGCGGAAGGCTCTGGGCGCGGATCCCAGCACCGACGATGAACAGGAAGAACAGGGCCGTCACCACCGTCGCGGGAAGGACCCAGGCCAAGGACAGCCGCAGGAAGGGCTCGCTCCGGTCGAAGAGCATGAAGGTACCCAGGAAGAACGCCACGATGCCTCCGGCCGTCAATACGCCGTGCGTCGGCGCAAACACATCGATGAGGAACAGGGCGATGGCCACACCGATCAAGGCCAGGCCAGCGGTGTTCATCGGCAGGATGGAGGCGAGGTACATCAAGAGCACCAGCGCGATGAGCCCGGCCACCCCCGGGAGAATCGTGCCGGGACTGGTCAATTCGCCGATGACGCCGTACACGACGATCAGCATCAGGATCAGCATGACCTGGGGATGGGCGATGACCTGGAAGGCCTGCTCCTGGAAAGTCATCGGAATGCCCACGATGGAGGCCCGGGCCGTCTTCAGCGTCCTGCCGTTCACCTCGCGTCCGTCGATCTGTTTCAGCAGGTCGGGCAGGTCCCTGGCGATGAGATCGATCACGTTCAGTTCCAGCGCCTTATCGGACGTGATGGCGGCGCTTTCCCGCACGGA
>PMJK01000018.1 GCA_003158505.1 Holophagaceae bacterium
GCTGCATGCGGTGAGCGTGGGCGAACTGCTGCTGGCGGATGGCCTGGTGGGCCGCCTGCGCGAGGCTGGGCAGCGGGTCCACCTGAGCACCAGTACACCAGCGGGCCTCGAACTGCTGGCCCGCCGACTGCCGGACTGGGACGCTGGGACCGGCCAGATCACCGGTGGCGCCTTTCCCTTGGATGATCCGGCTGGGCTGGAACTCTTTCTGTGTCGCGCACCGGGTGCCTTCATCGCCTTGGAAACCGAACTCTGGCCGGGCCTCCTGGAGGCACTCCGATCCCGTGGTATTCCGAGCCTCGTGGTGAACGGGCGCCTCACAGGGAAGTCCCTCCAGCACGGCGGACCCTGGCTGCGGCGGGCGGCCTCACGGCTCACGCTGGTGGCCGCCAGGGACGAGGCCAGCATGGAGGCCTTCCGGCGACTGGGCGCACCGAAGGTGGCGCTCGGGGGGAATCTCAAGGCGGACCTTGCCTTGCCTCGGCCTTTGCATGAAGGGTGGGCCGCCCTGCGATCGGCCTGGGCCGGTTGTCCGGTGCTGGTGGCGGGAAACACGGTGGACGGCGAAGAGGACCTGCTGCTGGAGGCGTGGGAGGCTGCGAAGGCAACTGCGCCGGGCTTGCGCCTGATCCTCGCGCCCCGGCAGCCTCGGCGCTTCGAGGCCGTGGCCCGTGGCTTCACTGAAAGGGGGCTGGCCTTCCACCGGGCCTCTGAACCTTGGCCAGATGATGCGACCTGGCGGGGGACCCAGGTTCTGTTGCTGGACACCCTGGGTGAACTTCCGGCCGCCTACGCGGAGGGTACCCTGGCCCTGGTGGCTGGGGGATGGGCGGCGCCCGGGGGACACAACCCGCTGGAACCCGTCCGGGCGGGTGTCCCCACGGGCATCGGTCCCGGATACACCAATTTCGAGGATCTGGTGCAACCCCTGTGGTCGGCCGGACGCCTCGCAGTCGTGCCGGCGGACAGTGTCGGATCATGGGTTCTGACCACGCTTGCAAAGGCGCCCCTCCGATCCGCCGGGGCCATGGCCCTTCCGGAGTCCCTGACCGGCGCCCTGGATCGGACCTGGTCGCTGATCGCACCCTTCCTCCCGATTGGATAGAATCCCCCCTACGGAGCCTCCATGAATCCACGGGCCGCCCAAATCCTGCTGATCGACGACGATCCGGCGGTCCTGGACATGGTGCACTCGGCACTCGCGCACTACGGGATGGATGTGTACGCCTATCCAGAGGCCATCCAGGCGCTGGACCTGCTCCAGAACCCATCGGCCCCTGAATTCGACCTGGTCATCACCGACATCAACATGGATGGCCTCGATGGGTTCGATGTCATCCACAAGGTGAAGGAATTGCAGCCGCGCCTTCCTGTGGTGCTGATGACGGGACAGTCCTCGGTGGACTACGCCATCCGGGCCATGCACATGGGCGCATCGGACCTGATCATGAAGCCCATCGCCATTCAGGATCTGGTGCGGAGCGTGTTTCATCTGGTGGAACTGCACCGGGAATTCCGGCTGGCGAACGACGGGCTGCGCGGTCTGGTGAACGAGCGGCGACACTTCCTCTTCCGGTCTGATGAACTCGACGTGCCCAGCCTGGTGCGCCACCTGACGGACCGGTTGGTGCCCATGGGCTTCGCCTCCATGAGCAACCTGGACGTCATCGCCATGGCCCTCCACGAGGCGCTCGTGAATGCCCTGGAGCACGGCAATCTCGAACTGGAGTCGACCCTCAAGGGCGATCTCTTCGTGAGAGAGGACCCCTACAGCAAGTTGCGTGGGGAGCGGATGTCGGATCCAGTCTTTGCAGGACGCCTGATCGAGATCCGGCTCGCCATGGACACCGAACGGTTCGAGGTGGAGATCAGTGACGAAGGCAATGGCTTCGACACCAGCCAGATATCACCGCTGCCGAAGGGTTCCGACATGGGCTCCCACTGTGGTCGCGGCCTGCCAATGATCTTCCTGGTGATGGACGAGGTCCATTTCAACGAGAAGGGCAACCAGATCAGGTTGGTATTACGGCGAAAGTAAGCGTCCATAGGTTCCGACCAGCTCAACGCGCGGGCTCCGCCCGCGCGTTGACGAAAAACGCCGCCAGGCCGGCGTTTTTCGCAAGGCGAGAGGTGATGGGCTAGAACGCACCTTCCACAAAGGCTTTCAGCTGGGGCTTGGGCTGGCCGCCGACGAGCTTGTTCACGGGCTTGCCGTCCTTGAAGACGATGAGGGTCGGGATGCTCATGATGCCGAATTGGCCGGCCACCTGCGGGTTCTCGTCTACGTTCATCTTCACGAACTTGGCCTTCCCCTGCATCTCGGAGGCCAGTTCGTCGAGGACTGGGGCGATCATCTTGCAGGGGCCGCACCAGGGGGCCCAGAAGTCCACGAGGGTGACGCCCTTGGAGATGGCCTGGGGAAATTCGGCGTCTGTGATGTGGGCAATGAGGTCGGACATGGAAACTCCTTTTAAGAGAGAGCGCGTAGGTTCAGGGGATGGGCAGGGGGCCATTCTGATTGGCGCCCCCCCACTGGGCGATGGTGAAGACACTCATGTAGCGTTCGTTCGTTTCCCGGAGCCGTTGCGCGAGCACTTCGCAGAGGGCATAAAGGATCTTCAGCGCGAGCTTATGATAGGCGTCGATCACGGATCTGAGTTCCTGGAGCGGTATGAAGAATAGCTCAGAGTCCTCGTTGGCAATGGCATCCGCCGCTCTGGCGGAGTTGTCGATGAGGGCCATCTCGCCGAAAAAGGAGGGGGATTCCAGCACGGCCAGGGCCTCTTCGCCACTCGCACTCTGCTTGGAGATCCGGACGGAGCCCTTCATGACGACAAAAAGGCCATCACCGGGATCCCCTTCCCGGAAGAGGACTTCACCGGCCTTGACCGATCGAACCTGACCAATGATCAGGATCTGGACCCTTTCCTCCTCGTCCAGGTTCCTGAACAGGGGCGACTGGGTCAAGAAGGCGGCGTCGATCAATGCTGATCCGTGGAGAGGGGGGCCGCGGGAGGTTCCAGTGGCACATGGGCGCAAAGGTCGAGGCCAAAGCCACGGAGGCCAATGTACTTGGTTTCGTGGCGGCTGAGGAGGCGCATTTTCCCGATGCCGAGCTGCCTGAGAATCTGCGCACCCACCCCGAATTCACGGTCGCTCATGATCTGGGGCTGGGTTGGCCCTTCATCTGCCACGCCAGGGGTGTGGGCATGCCGGCGCAGATACACCAGGGCGCCGCGTCCCTCCTTGGCGAGGAACTCCATGGCCTTCTGAAAGAGGCCCCCCTCGAATCCGTGCAGGTCCTCGGGAAGGGTTTCCACGTGCACGCGGACCAGGGGCGGTTCGCCCCCGGCCAGATCCCCCAGGACGAAGGCCAGGTGGCTGCCGCCATCCAGCAGGCTCTTGAATCGGTGGACTTTGAGCTCGCCCCAGATGCTGGCCATGGTCCTGATTTCCAGGGGTTTCACCAGGGGCTCCTGACGAAGGCGATAGGCCACGAGATCGGCCACAGTCACCAGGGGCAGGCCGTGCTGGCGGCAGAAGGGGACGAGATCGGGCACGCGGGCCATGGTGCCATCGTCCTTCATGATTTCGCAGATCACACCGCTGGGGTGCAGCCCCGCCAGACGGGCCAGGTCCACGCTAGCCTCGGTCTGCCCGGTACGGGTGAGCACCCCTCCGGGGCGGGCCCTCAACGGGAAGACGTGACCTGGCTTCACGAAATGCTGGGGCCGAGCCTCAGGGGCGATGAGGGCCTGGATGGTCCGCGAGCGGTCATGGGCGCTGATGCCGGTGGTGGTGCCTTCCCGAGCCTCGACGGAGACGCAGAAGGCCGTCTCGAAGGGGCTGGTGTTGTCCCGGACCATGAGGGGGATCTGGAGCTGGTCGAGCAGGGGCCCCTCCAGCGCCGCACAGATCAGCCCCCGGCCGTGAGTGGCCATGAAGGCGATGGACTCGGGACTCACATGTTCGGCGGCCAAGGTAAGGTCACCTTCGTTCTCGCGGTCCTCATCGTCCACCACCACCACCATTCGACCCTGGCGGATGGTGTCGATGGCTTCCTCGATGGAGGCGAAGGGGGAGTCGGGGCGGACAGTCATGGGACTCCCAGCATCGCTCAGGTCACCTTCGGGGGGAAGGGAACACTCCGCCCCATGGCCGCACACCGTGGTATGGTTGGGCATCTGAATTTTTCCCGAGAGGAATATTCCATGTCTCAGGGTGTGATCCAAGGCTCCATGCGTGAGGCGCCGCTGCCCGACATCATCCAGCTGGTGAGCCAGGGTGGTAAATCAGGATGCTTTCATGTGCAGCAGGAGTCTGCCAAGGCTCGGATCTACTTGAAAGATGGACGGATCGTCCATGCGGTAACCCAGGCCAGCCAGGGCTTCGAGGGACTCATGGAAGTGGCGCTCTGGATCGAGGGCAACTATCGCTTCGAGGAAGGGGTGTCCGATGTCCCAACCACCATTACCAAGCCCATTGCTTCCATCCTGATGGAACTGGGGCGCCGCATGGACGAATGGCGCGTCATCAGCCAGAAAGTGCCGTCCGTGGATCTCTATCCAGCCTCCACCCTGCTTCCGGGCGAGACCCCCCAGGGCGTCAACCCCCGTGAAGGCCGCGTCCTGGGCATGGCCACCGGATACTACACCGTGACGGAATTGGCCGAATTGCTGCAGAAACCGGTCATCACTGTCGCGAAGGATCTGTACGGCCTGGTCATGGCCGGGCACGTGGTGATGAAGGGACTCCGATCGGGCAAGCCCGTGAAAGTAGAGACTCCAGTTCCTGAGCCCGTCAAGGAAACCGAGCCCGTCAAGGAAACAAAGCCCGTCAAGGAACTGATTCCGGTGTCCACACTGCTGGGCATGCCCCCTCCGGCGATGATCCCCAGCCCCGTCGTGCCGGAATCCCGGGAGCAGGAAGCCCTCATCGTGCCGCTCCAGGCTTCCCCACCCCTTCCGCAGAGCCAGGGCTTCCCCAAGGACGGGGAGCCTATCCCCGAAACCGTGGGTGGCGGCGTGGCCGGGGGCGCGTTGCCCGAGGAGCCCGAGCCCCCCAAGCCTGCGCCGATCCCGGACGATCCACAGCGCATGGTCAAGCTGATGAACTTCACCCAGCGCATCGCCCAGGCCGCCAAGCAGGTGCTCCCAGAGGGCCAGCATGAAATGGTGAACCGGCTCCAGGCGAAAGCAACCCAGCAGCTCATCTCTGGTGATGGGCCGGATGCCGTGAAGGGGCTCGCGCTGGCCATCAGCCGCGGCGCGGTGGACGCCGGCTGCGACGCCGACATGATCCGCACCCTGAATACGCACCTCAAGGCCCTCTTCTCCACCAGGTAGGTCGCGCCATGACAACTCGTTTCTTCCTCGGCCTTGCGGCCTCTTTTCTATTGCTGGCCACGGGATGCAAGGATCCGGGGTCCAGCACGGCAGGATCGGCTCTCTACACCTTCGACAGCACCACCAGTCAGGTGTTCATCTGGACCGACATGGAGAAGCTGTACGACAGTCCAACCAGCGCTCCGACCTACGAGATCGGCAGCAGCCTATTCAACCAGGTCTCCAATCTCGCCTGGGGGGGGCTTTGCTTCGACCAGAAGCGCGGGATCCTCTACCTGGTATCGGCCACCGGCACCATCGTGAGCGTGAGCAGTATCCGCACTCAGACCGGGACCGTGCCCAGCGCGCAAGTGCTCTCCTACAGTCTGTCCAGCACGGGCCGGCTCACCAATAGCACCTTTGGCCAGGCCAGCCTGGATGCCACGAACGATACCCTCTATATCACCGAGAATGGCGACAGCAGCACCCAGATCTGGGTCGTGACCGGCGCCAGCACTCAGACCCAAAATGCAGTGGTGGCCCTACAGTCGCTCCAGATTGGAGGGGACACGGGCGGGACCGGGGTCTCCGCGGCCAATGGGGTGGTCTATGGCTTCATGGCGAATGGCGGGCCCGTGGGCCTCAACTCGCTGACGGGCCCCCGCATCCGCAAGGGGACAGCTTCCGCCTTCGACCCGAATTCCAATCAGGTCATCGTTGGCAGTCAGAGCGACCTTGGCATCTACGGCTCCCTGGCCTACGACACCGGCGATACCGTCGTATTCGCGGCCCGGCACAACACCGATTCGGTGAGTACGGCGCAACCCATCGATGTCTTCACCACGGGCCAGTTCAATCAGGGGCCCTACCAGACGCCCAACATGCAGCTGGGGAGTGCCGCGAACCAGCCCACGCTCAGGGTCATCTCCCATCCCGGCACCAAGGACTGGCTGGTGGGCCTGTCGGGCCAGGGCACGACCGGGTACAACACCATCTTTCTTTGGAAATCGCCCCTAGGAGGCACGGCTGCAGTGCCCGTCACTGCGCCCACCGGATCGGTACTGATGGGCCTGGCCGTGGACGGGAATGCCTCGTGACCACCCTGCGTCTCCTGGGGCTGCTGCTTCAGGACGTGTTCCGTGATCTCTACCGGCACCGCGGCCAGTACATTCTCGCCGTGCTCACCCTGGCTTCGGGCCTGTTGCTGGCAGGTGGCGGCCTGCTGCTGGTGGAGAGCCTCGACCGCTTCGTGGGGCGCCTGGAAGGCATGGCCAAGATCGTGGCCTATGCGGCGGAGGGCCGTTCGCTGGATGAGGCCGCGTCCCGGTTGATGCGCGATCCCCGGTTTCGCGAAGTCCGCCGGATGTCCGCCGACGAGAACCGCAAGCGCTTCCAATCAGCCAGCCGCGAGGCGGGTCTGCTGCTGGAAAGCGCGGGCCAGGAAGCCTTGCCAGAGAGCCTGGAACTGAGCCTCCGCGCAGACCTCTCCACCGGGAGCCGGGCGGCGGAAGTGGGCGAAAGCCTGCGGAGTTTGCCGGGCGTGGGCGATGTGCTCGTGGATCAGGAACGCCTGGAAAACCTTCAGCGCACCGCGCGGATGCTGAGGTCGGCCCTGGCCACCCTCGGCGCTGTGCTGCTCCTGGCCGCGGGGTTCGCCACGGGCAATGTGATCCGCATGAGCATCCTCGCCCGCGAGGAGGAGATCACGATCATGCGGCTGGTGGGGGCTTCAGAAGCGTTCATTCGCACGCCCCTGCTGCTGGAAGGCGCCTTCCTGGGTCTGGGGGGCAGCTTGATGGCGCTGTTGGGACTCTTTGGTCTCTGGCTGCCGATTTCCAGGGGCCTGGGAGGCCTTTCGCCCATGCTGGTGGAGCTGGCGCGGCTGGGATTCTTCTCCTGGGGCAGCATGATCCTGCTGACCTTCGTGGGCGCCGCCACCGGCGCCCTGGGCGCCCTGTGGGCCTTCTGGTCCACCCGCAAGGCCCAGCGCGAGGAAGAAAAGCTCATGGAGGGGGCGGGCTGAAACGGCCCTACTTACGCTTCCAGTTCCGGCCGAAGGCGGCCTCGAATTCAGCCAGGGCGACGGGATCACTTTCGCGCTGAAGAGGCTCCCAGAACTCCTGGGGGTGGCTTTCCGCGAACTCGCTGCCCTGGGCGATGTTGAAGAAGATGTAGGCGATGAACTCTTCCTGGCGCTTCTGGATGTAGCTGCGGAAGGGGCGGCTCAGGAAACCCAGGAGGGCGCTGTCCAGGGCCGTCCAGGTCTGGAGGTGGCCCTCCAGGCCGTTCGGCCCCTCGTGGTAGCGGTAGGCCGTCACCATCTTCGCGCCCACCGCCATGGGATTGTTCATCCGCCCGCGCTCCACCCGGCCGTCCGCAAGGTAGATCCGGTAGCCGGGCCGCTTGTAAATGAGGGTCATCGTGCCGTGCAGGCCCCTGAGGTCGTCGACGGTGAAGGAGGCCGGGGGAACCTCGAAGGTATAGAAGGTGGGCACGAACTGGCAATAGCGCCACATGGCCGCGCAGAGCCGGGGCCGGTCGTAGAGTTTCTCCACCGTCGCCAGACGCACCTTCCGGGACGGGGTCCGGATCTGGAACGTGAAGTCCAGGCGGTCGAGGATGTCCTGTACCGCGGCCCGGTGCTGGGGTGCCAGGGCGTTCATGGGCAGTGGCCCCTGGGCTGACAGGCCGGTAGCCAGGAGCAGAAGACCCAGGAACAGAGGAACCACCCGACCGCGCATAGCTCCAGCCTATCCCACCGCTGTACCCGGCAGAGAATCCGGGGCGAGCGCATCCAGGGCCCGGGCGCTGATGAGGCCCTCGGAGGTTCCCCGAAATGAGCAGCAGTGCCGCGCAGCGAGCTGGCCGCGGCGAATGGACTCAGCCAGGGGGCGGCCCTCCAGCACATGGCTGTTGAGGAAGCCCACAGCCAGCGAAGCGCCGGTATCATTGGTGTCCACCCCGGCGCAACCGAGGACCACCACTTCCGTGGACGGCCTCAGCCTTTCCATCGCCGTTCATCCGACTCGGAGAGCCCCAGCTGGTCCAGCACGCGGGTGGCGAAGGTGTCGAAGAGGTCGTCGAGCGACTTCGGGCCGCTATAGAACCCAGGCATGATCGGCATCACCACGGCGCCGGCGTCATGGACGCGCAGCATGTTCTCAAGATGGATGCGGTTCAGGGGCGTCTCGCGGAGGCAAAGCACCAGCGGGCGGCGTTCCTTCAGGCAGACGTCCGCCGCCCGGCTCACCAGGGCTTCGCTCACCCCGGACGCGATGCGGCCCAGGGCGCCCGCGCTGCATGGGATGATCACCATGCCGTCGTGGCGGCAGGATCCGGAAGAGATGTCGGCGCCCAGGTCCCGTTCATCGCGCAGGCTGACTTTCGGGAAGGCGGCCAGGTCCTTCGGTGTCAGGCCTGTCTCATCCAGCAGGCAGCGCTTCCCTGTGGGCGACAGCAGCAGGGCGATGTGATCGACTGCCGCATTCGCCGACATCCGTTTCAACATAGCCACGCCGAAGGCGGAACCCGAGGCTCCCGTGATGGCGAGGGTGAACCGGAGTCCCATGCCTATCCCAATGCCAGGAAGGCCGGACCAACGTGGGTGATGGAGCCCGCGCCGAAGGTGAGGAGCAGGTCCCCGCTCCGGGTCAGGCGCTTGAGCGCCTCCGGCAGATCCTCCACCCGTTGCACCAGGTGGACCTCCTTCTGGCCATGGGAGCGCAGCGCCTCGACCACGGCCGCCCCGTCCACTCCCTGGATGGCCTGCTCTCCCGCCGGGTAGATGTCGGTGACGACCACGGAATCGGCCTCGAAGAAGGCAGTACCGAATTCGTCCAGCAGGGCCTTGGTGCGGGTGTAGCGGTGGGGCTGGAAGGCGGCCACCAGCCGGCGCTCCGGGAAGCCGGCGCGGGCGGCGGCCAGGGTGGCGGCGATCTCCGTGGGGTGATGACCATAGTCGTCCACCACCAGCACGCCGCCCTTCTCGCCCTTCAGGTGGAAACGGCGATCGGCGCCGGTGAAGCTGGAGAGGCTGGCTCGGATCACCTCGGGCTCGACGTCCAGTTCCAAGGCGACGCCGACGGCGGCCAGGGCGTTGAGCACCATGTGGTGGCCCGGCACGCCGAGGCTGAAGGCGCCCAGGTCGGTGCCTTGGGCCGTCACCTTGAAGAAGGTGCGGAAACCCTCCTGGCGGATCTCCCGGGCCCGGATGTCCACCTGGGGGTGGGTGCCGTAGGTGCGGAGCTGGCGCTTCAGGCGGGGTCGAACGGCAGCGGCGTTCGGGTCGTCCATGCAGAGGAACACGGACCCGTAGAAGGGCACCTTGTTGGCGAACTCCACGAAGGCATCCTGGATCTCCTCCAGATCCTTGTAGTGGTCCAGGTGCTCTCGGTCGATGTTGGTGATGACGGCCAGGGTCGGGTTCAGCATGAGGAAGCTGCCGTCGCTCTCGTCGGCCTCGGCCACCAGGAAGGGGCCCTTGCCGAGTTTGGCGTTGCTGCCGATGGTGCCGAGCTTGCCGCCGATGACGATGGTGGGGTCGATGCCGCCCTGGCTGAGCACCTGGGCCACCATGCTGGTGGTGGTCGTCTTCCCGTGAGAGCCTGCCACGGCGATGCCGTACTTCATGCGCATCAGCTCCGCCAGCATCTCGCCGCGGGGAATCACGGGAATCTTGGCGGCATGGGCAGCGATGACTTCGGGGTTGTCGCCCTTCACGGCTGAGCTGATGACGACCACCTGGGCGCCTTCGATGGCACGCCCCTCATGTCCCAGGTACACGGTGATGCCCAGGCCGCGCAGCCGCTGGGTGACGGGGCTCTCCTTCAAGTCTGAGCCGGAGACCTGGTAGCCCAGGTTGGCGAGCACCTCGGCGATGCCCGACATCCCGATGCCGCCGATACCCACGAAATGGATGTGCTGGATCTTGCCAAACACTTGGGGGCCCCCATCCTTGAAACCGCCAGCATACCGCCCCAGCGGTGAACTGGCGTAGGGGCGAACCGGGTCAGGCCTGATGGGGTCCCGAATGGGCAACATTCCAGGCCGGTCTACAGATTCGAATCGATGGGCGTCGGCAAAAATATTCAAGCCGACCCGCTACCCTTGAGAGGTTCGGTGCGTCTAATACTATGGGGAGGTGTGTGATGCGAACCTGGTTTCCGCTACACCGTTCCATGACTGTTCTTGCGAATTTCGCGCTGGTCGCGGCCCTCTGGGGCACACCGCCGCAGGAAGGCAGAATGCAACATCTCGGGCCTCAGGGACCGAGTGAAAGTGGCGTCCAGGCGACGGCTGCTCCCCAGGCGACAGCTGCTTCGCCATCCGCAATTTCGCCCCACCATCAGTTGGGCCCCGCCCAGCGCAGCATGGGCTTTGTCCCGGCCCGGGTGAACCGTATCTACATCTATCCTGGTTACCAAACGGTGGTGCCGCCCGGCTTCACCCGCTGCACGACCATGCCCGACATGGGCTACTGGGGCCAGCGGGACCTCATGGCCGAGATCCAATGGCTATCCCGGACTGGATACATCCCCGTGAGCCCCATTGGTGACGGCGTGGATGCCCTCTCCGACTATTCCCAGTGGCCTGCGGGCTGGCGCGCCTATGGGATCTCCGTCCCGGTCGACGGCACGGTGCAAGTGGAGGTCCAGCACACGAAGCTGGGCTGGTTCCGGCTCCTGCTTATGGACAAGTGGGGTATCCCGGGTCCGGGTATGCTTCAGGCGGCCTACGCCCACCAGCCCGTGATGGTGACCTACAAGAACCCCACCAAGGAAGCCACAGCCATCTACGTCATCGTGGACGATCCCGGTTGGTGGTCCGATGCAAAGGATCCCTATACCCTGCTGGTCCGCCGGAACTGGGACCCCGCCAAGACCGACCTCAGCCAGGTCAAGATGGTCTCAGGCCTCTGGGGCGCTACCCCCAGCGTCAGCGCCCAGTTCCGGGGGCCGAGCCTGAGCGGACCGGCCGTATACCCGCATTGATGGTGAGGGTCTTCGGTCCTCAGTCTTCAGTCTTCAGTTAATTCAGAAACGGCCCCGCAGGGGCCGATTCTGAGCAAGGCTGCGTCTAGGTCCAGGGGCAAGCCCCCGTGACCTGCATGCGGAAGGCTCTGGGCTCGATGCTGAGTTCTGCGCGGTCCCGTTCGGGGGCGGGTTCGCCGTCCAGGTGCCAGGGCAGGGGGCGTTCCAGGCGCAGGCTGGCCTGGCGCAGGCGGCCTTCCCGGCGGAGAGGGGTGTGTCCGCCCTCGCGGAACAGCAGGTAGGCCTCAAACAGAAGACCGAACCAGGAGGGACGCGCCAAGGTCGCCCACTGGAGCGCGCCATCCGTGGGATCGGCCCCCGGTGCGATCCAGAGGCCGGACCCGTACTGGGGCAGGTTGGCGAAACAGAGGCTCCAGGCCTTGTCCGGAAGGTCGGACCGCGGTCCTCGAAAGGCGTCCCGGATGCGTTCCAGCCGCCCCTGGTCGGCGGTCATGGGCGCTGGTTCCGCCTCCCAAGCCAGATTCACGGCCTCCCAGGTGCGCCACAGTTGCCAGCAGGCCTTGGCATAGGCGCTGAAGCCGCGATGGTGCAGGGCTGCGAAACGGTGCGCGACGGCGGCCTCGAAACCCGTGCCGCAGACATTCAGGAAGGGCTCGCCATCCAGGCGCGGCAGGTCCATGCGCAGCTCCCGGCCCTCCAACAGCCGCTGCAGGGCACCCGTTGGTTCCAGCGGCGTACGCAGGCCGCGGGCCAGACCGTTGCCGCTGCCGCCGGGAATGACTGCCAGGGGAACTGGACAACCTCTGTCTATCAGAGCCCGGCCGGCATGGTGGACCGTGCCATCGCCACCCCAGACGAAAAGGGGGCCGCCAGCCTTTACTGCCGCCGCGATGTGGGGCTCGAAGTCCCAGGGTGGACCGAAGGCCATGGGCTCCAACCGGTCCCGGAGTTCCTTCGGCAGGGGTTGCAGCAGGGTGTCGGGATCCTTGGGCAAGGTTCCTGCGCCTGCATTGAAGAGCAGCGGCAACCGCGGAGCCTGGGGCATGGACCCATTTGACACTGGAATTCCTCTTATGCGTTTCAATGTATTGATCAATATATTGATCAATACAAGGTTTATACCTGAGGTTAATACATGGGGGTGCAAGGCGTCCGGACAAGTAGGATCTTTCTGCCGGGGTCATTGGGCTTGTTGAAAAAATATCTTGACCTAAGCACTGGCCTCTCGCGTGAGACGGGACTATATGTGGACGCATACCCGTAACGTTCAGTTCCGCCGAGGACGATGTCATCTCCACTATGGACATTAATCTCATTCACTTCTGGAGGCACCCATGAGGTCCCTGAAGTCTGTGTTGAAGGCCTTCTTCGTACTGTCCGCAACCATCTTCTTCTACCTCGGTTGCGGCGGTGGACACAGCTCGCCTCCACCGACCGTGGCGCCCACCATCACCACCCAGCCTGCGAACCAGACGGTGCTGGAAGGGGTCGCGGTCACCTTCAGCGTGGTGGCCTCGGGCACTGAGCCGCTCAGCTACCAGTGGAACAAGGGCGGGGCCGCCATCACCGGCGCCACCTCGGCCAGCTACACCACACCCGCTACCGTGGCGGCCACTGACAATGGCACCACCTTCACCGTGACTGTCAGCAACTCCGCGGGGAGCGTCATCAGCAGCGCTGCAACGCTGACTGTACATTCCACTCCGGCCATCGCCAGCTTCACGGCCACACCGGCGATCGTGACGGCCGGGGGCAGCGCCACCCTCGCGTTCTCATTCACGGGCGGCACGGGCACCATCGACAATAATGTGGGTACTGTCACTAGCGGCACCAATAAGAGCGTGACGCCCGTGGCCACCACCACCTACACCCTGACGGTGGACAACGGCTTCGGCCTCACCAAGACTGCCACCGCCACCGTGACCGTGGCGCCCCTCCCTGTACAGCCCACCATTGCTGTGCCCCCGACGGTGACTGCCGCCAAGGCGGGGCTTACGGCCTCCGTGACCGCCCAGACAGGCATGACCTATTCCTGGACCCTCTCCGGTGGAACCATAACCGCAGGGCAGGGTACGACCCAGGTCACCTTCTCCGCTGGTGTCGTAGGAACGGCGATCCTGAGCTGTACGGCCACCAACGCGGCCGGGGCCACAGCCTTCACATCCATGAATGTGACGGTGGTGGCGGCGCCCGTGGCCACAAGCCTCGCGGCCACCACGACCACGCCGCTCTATGGGGCCACCGTGACTCTGACGCCCACCTTCTCAGGTGGCATGGGAGTGCTCGACCACAGCATCGGTACCGTGAACAACGGCCAGGGCTACACAACCCCCCCCCTCGCCACGACCACCACCTACACCCTGACCGTGACCAATTTGGCGGGTGATACCGCCACTGCGTCCGTCACGGTGACGCCGCAAACGGTGTCCATCAGCGCCGTCACGCCGGCCAACCCGACCATCACCGCGAGCACCAGCCAGGCCTTCAGCAGCACGGTGAGCGGCGCCTTCAATAGCGCCATCATCTGGACTACGACGGGGAGCGCCGGCTCCTGGTCCGGCTCCACCTGGACGGCGCCCGCCACGGCGGGCACCTACACCATCACGGCCATCTGTGTGGTGGACGGCACCAAGACCGCCAGCACCACCGTGACCGTGGCGCCTGTCCCAGTGACGCCTATCATCACGGCGACTGGCACCGTGACGACCGGAAAGACCGGCCTGACGGCCTCCGTGACCGCCCAGGCCAGCATGAGCTACGCGTGGAGCCTCTCCAGCGGTTCCATCACCGCGGGGCAGGGGACCACCCAGATCACCTACACCGCCGGTGCCGTGGGCACCACCACGGTGAACTGCACGGTCACCAATGCGGCGGGCCTTTCGGCCGCGCCAGGCACGTCTTCGGAAAACGTGGTGGCAGCGCCCGTGGCCACGAGCCTCGTGGCCAGCACGACCACGCCGCTCTATGGCGCCCCCGTGACCCTGACGCCCACCTTCTCGGGCGGGACGGGTAGCGTGAGCAGCGGCATTGGCACCGTGACCAGCGGCACCGTCTACCTCACGGTGCCCCTCACCGCGGTCACCACCTATACCCTGACGGTTACTAATGCCGCAAATGACACGGCGACCACATCTACCACGGTGACGCCGCAGACGGTGTCCGTGAGCGCTGTCACGCCGGCCAACCCGACCATCACCGCGAGCACCAGCCAGGCATTCAGCAGCACGGTGAACGGCGCCGCCAACAGCTCCATCACCTGGTCTGCGTCGGGGAGCGCTGGCTCCTGGATTGGAGCCACCTGGACGGCTCCCGCCACGGCAGGCACCTATACCATCACGGCCACCAGCGGGGCGGACGGCACCAAGTCCGCCAGCACCACCGTAACCGTGGCGCCCGTCCCTGTGACGCCCATCGTCACCGCGCCTGCGAACGCAACCACCAGCAAGGCGGGCTACACAGCCTCAGTGCCACCACAGACGGGGATGAGCTACACCTGGGCCCTCGTCAATGGAACCATCACCGCAGGGCAGGGAACGACCCAGATCACCTTCACAGCCGGTGCCGTGGGCACTACCACGGTGAGCTGCGCTGTGACTAACGCGGCGGGCGCCTCGTCCATGGCCGGCACGTTCTCGGTGAACGTGGTGGCCGCTCCTGTGGCGACCAGCTTGGTGGCCACCCCGAGCAACAACCCGCTCTATGGCGCCACCGTGACCCTGACGCCCACCTTCTCAGGTGGGACGGGAGTCGTCGACCATGGCATCGGCACCGTGATCACCGGCACGGGCTACCCCACGGCCACCATCACCACGGCCACCACCTACACCCTGACCGTGACCAATGGGGCGGGTGATACCGCCATTGCACCCGTCACGGTGACGCCGCAGACGGTGACGATGTCGGCGATCAGCCCGGCGACGGCCAATGTGACGGTGTTCAGCCCGCAGGGTTTCGGCGGCGCCGTGGTGACCAACGCGGTGAACACCGCGGTCACCTGGAGCGTGGACGGCGTGCCTGGCGGCAATGTCACTGTAGGCCTGATCACCGGTGCGGGCGTCTACTCGGCCAGCGCCATCGGCACGCACACCATCAAGGCGACGGCCGCTGCCGATGGGACGACCAACCAGACAGCCACCGTGACGGTGTATGGCATTCCTGTGGCAGGCGGCCTCGCGGCAGCCAAGAACCCGATCACGACAGGTACCGCGACCACGGTCACGCCGACCTTCTCCAACGGGGCGGCCACCATCGGGACTGGCGGTATCGGCACTTCGGATGTGACAGCCTTGGCGACCAATGGCATTGCCGTGTCCACGGGCAACCTCTCCTCGACCACGACCTTCACCCTGACCGTGACCAACGGGGCCGGGGCCAAGGCCTCCACCACGGTCACCGTGACCACGGTGGCGGCGGCCACGGCCTCGATTGCGGCCAGCACGACCTCTCCGTCTTATGGGGATACCACCGTGACGGTCACGCCGACCTTCGCGGGGCAGGCCTCGGCGATGGTGGGCACCAGCCAGGGCGGTAACGACATCAGCGCCAGCCCGACCTCGGGCGCGGCCATCGGGGTCCAGATCGGCGGTTTCACCGTCGCCAGGACCTACTGGGTGCGGGCCACGAACAGCGCTGGGGATTCTGTGGATAACAGCATCCTGGTGACGCCGAAGACGGTGACGATGTCGGCGGTCAGCCCGGCGACGGCCAACGTGACCGTGGGCAACACGCAGAGCTTCGGCGGCGCCGTGGTGACCAACGCGGTGAATACCGCGGTCACCTGGAGCGTGGATGGCGTGGTTGGCGGCAATGCCGCCGTGGGGACGATCAGCGGTGTGGGCCTCTACACGGCTGGAAGCACCACCGGCGCGCACACCATCAGGGCGACGGCCACTGCCGATGGGACGACTAACCAGACAGCCACCATGACAGTGGTGCCGGCGCCAACCGGAACCTTTGTGGCCAGCACGTTGACGCCTGGCTACAAGGCCACCAACGTGACGGTCACCCCAACCTGGAGTGGCGGCACGACTTCAGCCACGGTGGGAACCATTGCGGGTGGCACCGACATCAGCGCCGCTGCGGCGA
>PMJK01000013.1:0-9736 GCA_003158505.1 Holophagaceae bacterium
GGCTTGTCGTTGATGTAGAAGTTGCCCGCGGCGTTGCGCAACTTCGCGATGGCCTGCTGCACAGCGTAGCGGTCCTGGCTGAAGACTGCCCCCGTAAGGGCGTAGGGGCTGGTGGTGTCCACCAGGTCCAGGGTCTCCTCCCACTTCGCCTCATCGTAGACGTGCAGCGTCATCACGGGTCCGAACAGCTCGTCGCACATGGTGCGGTAGCCGGGCGTCTTGGCCAGGATGACCGTGGGCCGCACGAAGTAGCCCCTGCTGTCGTCGTACTGGCCGCCCACCAGGATGGACGCGTCGTTGGAGGCCTTCGCCTCGTCGATGGCGCGCTTCTGGTCGCGAAAGGAGTTGGCGTCGATGACGGCACCCATGAAGTTCGCATGGTCCTGGATGTCGCCCATCTGGATGCTCTCGACCATGGGCACGAGCATCTCCTTCACTTTCGGCCAGAGGTTGCTGGGCACATAGGCACGACTGGCGGCGGAGCACTTCTGGCCCTGGTACTCGAAGGCACCGCGGACGATGGCCACGGTGAGGGCCACGGGATCCGCGCTGGGATGGGCCAGGATGAAGTCCTTGCCGCCGGTCTCGCCCACGAGTCGCGGGTAGCCCTTGTAGCTCTCGAGGTTCTGGCCCACGGTGCGCCACATGCCGTTGAACACGGTCGTGGAACCCGTGAAGTGGATGCCCGCGAGCTGGGGGTTGGCCAGCACGGGGTTGCCGATGGACGCGCCGCTGCCCGGGACCATGTTGATGACACCGTCGGGCAGGCCTGCCTCTTTCCAGAGCTTCATGAGGAAGTGAGCGCTGTAGAGAGCCGTGCTGGCGGGCTTCCACAGCACGGTGTTGCCCATCAAAGCGGGAGCGGTGGGCAGGTTGCCGGCAATGGAGGTGAAGTTGAAGGGCGTCACCGCGAAGACGAAGCCCTCCAGGGGCCGGTACTCCAGGCGGTTCCACATGCCCGGCATGCTCTCGGGCTGTTCACGGAGGATCTGCTCGTAGTAGAAACTGTTGAACCGGTAGAAATCCACCAGTTCGCAGGCGCTGTCGATCTCGGCCTGGTGGCAGGTCTTGCTCTGCCCTAACATGGTGGCGCTGTTCAGTAGGTCACGGTAGGGGCCGGCCAGCAGATCCGCGGCCTTGAGGAAGATGGAGACCCGGGCCTCCCAGGGCATGGCGGCCCACTCCGTCTTGGCCTTGGCGGCGGCCTCGACGGCCAGCTTCACCTCGGCCTCACCCCCCAGATGGACGTCGGCCAGCACATGGCTGTGGTCATGGGGCATGACCGCCTTGGCCAGCTTGCCGGTGCGGACCTCCTTGCCACCGATGATGAGCGGGATCTCGATCTTCTGGGCTGCCATCTCCTTGACCTTGGCGGCCAGGCTGGCCCGCTCCGGGGATCCGGGGGCATAACCCTTCACGGGCTCATTGATGGGATGGGGCACTTTAAAAATTCCTAGGGACATGGCGCAACCTCTCAATGATGACTACGACGGAATGAATTCTACTCGCGACGCGGTAGGCCCGGCGGATCTGGGCCGGCCCGCTGGCGTAGGGAGGCCTCAGATATCGAGCGTGATGCCCTGGGCCAGCTCAACTTGGCCGCTGAAATTGATGGCGCTGGTCTGGCGGCGCATGTAGGCCTTCCAGGCGTCAGACCCGCTCTCGCGACCCCCGCCGGTCTCCTTCTCGCCGCCGAAGGCGCCACCGATCTCGGCGCCGCTGGTGCCCGTGTTCACATTCGCAATGCCGCAGTCGCTGCCCGCCGCGGAAAGGAACAGCTCACACTCGCCCAGGTCATTGGTGATGATGGCGCTGGAGAGGCCCTGGGGCACGCCGTTCTGGAGGGCGATAGCCTCCTCGATCGTCTTGTAGGGCATGAGGTAGAGCACCGGGGCGAAGGTCTCCTCCTTCACGATGGGCAGGTTGCCCGGGACTTCGACAATGCAGGGGGTCACATAGCAACCGCCCGGATGGGGCAGTCTTTCGCCACCGCAGAGGATCTTCCCGCCCTGGGCCTTCACCGTGTCGATGGCGGCCAGCATGGTGTCCACGGCTGCGGCGTCCACCAGCGGACCCATGAGGTACTTGTCCTCCCGGGGATCGCCAATGGGGGTCTTGCGGTAGAGCCCCAGCAGCCGATTCTTGAAGGTCTCGAAGATGGCCTCGCGGACGATCACGCGGCGGGTGGAGGTGCAGCGCTGGCCGGAGGTGCCGATGGCGCCGAAGTAGATGGAGCGCAGGGCGATGTCCAGGTCCCCCTTCTCGCTCACGATGACGGCGTTGTTGCCGCCCAGCTCCAGGATGTGCCGGCCGAAGCGCGCCTGCACCAGACCGCCCACATGGCGGCCGCCGGGCACCGAACCCGTGTAGGACACCAGAGCCACGCGCGGATCCGTGTTGATCAGGTCGCCGATCTCACTGCCCTTGCCAATGACCAGGCTGCAGATGGCGGGATCGAAGCCGAACTTGCGCAGAGCCTTCTCGGCGATGCGGGTGCAGGCGATGGCCGTGAGCGGGGCCTTGGAGGAGGGCTTCCACAGGACGGTGTCGCCGCAGACGAGGGCGATGGCGGTGTTCCAGCTCCATACGGCCACGGGGAAGTTGAAGGCCGTGATGACGCCCACCACACCCAGGGGATGCCACTGCTCCTGCAGGCGGTGCATCCGGCGCTCGCTGGGCATGGTGAGGCCGTAGAGCTGCCGCGAAAGGCCCACGGCCAGGTCGCAGATATCGATCATCTCCTGGACCTCGCCCCGGCCCTCCCGGAGGGTCTTGCCCATCTCCAGGGTGACCAACTGGGCCAGGGCCTCCTTGTTTCGGCGGAGCTCGTCGCCGATCTCCTTCACCACCTCGCCCCGCTTCGGCGCGGGCACCAGCTTCCAGGAGGCGAAGGCCTGGTGGCACTTCGCCAGGACGGTTTCGAATTCCTGGGGCGTGACATTGGTGACGGTCGCCAGGGCCTCCCCATGGATCGGAGATACGACCGTCTGGACCTTGCCACTCCCGATCCACGCACCCGAGAATCCCCCCGGGTTCGACGGCGAAAGACCCAATGAATTGAGGACTTCTTTCATGGCGCACCTCTCGGAACCAGTTGTAGCGCCCTTTCGATCCATCAAAAAATTCATTCGATTCACATAAGACATGAATATGATTCATACCCATGGATCCCCTGCTCGACCTTCCCCAACTCCGCACCTTCTATACCCTGGCCCAGGCGGGCAGTTTCACTGCCTGCGCCCGCCGGTTGAACCGGACCCAGTCTGCGGTCAGCCATGCGATGACCAAGCTGGAGGGCCTCGCCGGCGCGCCCCTGCTGGACCGCCGGGGCCGGGAGCTGGGCCTCACGGAAGAAGGGCGGCGCCTTTTCCTGGCCTGTGAGCAGGCCTTCGCCACCCTCGATGCCGCCGCGGATGACCTGCGGCGGCACCAGCCCCATGCGAGAGGCCGGCTCCGCCTGGGTGCCACCGTCGAATTCGGGAGCAGCATCTTGATGCGGCACATGCAGCCCTTCCTCGCCGCCAACCCGGAACTGGAGATCGACTTCACCCTCCGGCCCGACCTGCTCGCGCCCCTGCTCCGGGACGACCTGGACCTGATCATCGACTGCCTGGACCACCCCCTGCCCTCCCTGAAGAAGACGACGCTGTTCCGGGAGACCTACGTGGTGGCCTGCGCCCCCACCTTCCGCAAGGCCCATTGCCTGCGGGTCCCAGTGGACCTTTCCGGCGTGCCCATCCTCTCCATCGACAAGGCCGGGGCCTGGTGGAACCGCTTCCTCATGGCCGTGCCTGACCAGGAGCAGCCCCTGATGGACCGGATCATCGAGGTGAACCACATCCGGGCCATGATCCATGCGGCCATCGAAGGCATGGGCGCCCTGCTGGTGCCCCGCTACAGCGTGCTGGAGGAACTCCGGCGCGGCGACCTCGTCGCGCTGTTCCCGGCCATCTGCCCCGCCGAGGATCGCTTCTCCATCTACCAGAAGAAGGTGAAGGCCGGCCAGGAGAAGCAGCGGTTGTTGACGCGGTACTTGCAGTCATTGAGTCCGGCGGAATTTGGGTCCTGATAGGGGAGGTTCCCACACACATCTCAGCATGCTCCAGGCCTCCGGCCTGGAGTTAACTGCCCGCCGCAGGCGGGCAGCAGGAACCGGCCTGCTGTTGGATCCGCCCCTCAACGGAATGCGGCCGCCAGTTCGGCGCGCAGGCATTCCAGAGAGGCCGCGCTCAACAGGCCATGGTCGTCCTCCAGGACATGCAGGACCGTGCCTGGATTCCGGTCCCGGAAGGCCCCGCTTTCCGCGAGGGGCACCGCCTCATCCCTGCGTCCATGCAGGATCACCGTGGGCACCTGGATGCGCCAGGCATCGTCATCCGCCCAGTTCGGGAGGTCCCGCAGGAGCTCCGGCCCCAGGCGCAGGGGCCTTCCGGCGCCGTGATGGAAGACTTCCATCTCCCCCCGTTCGCGGTAACCGGCCCAGGCCGGGCTGGTCAACCGGCGCCGGGCGAAGTGGATGGCGGGAGCCAGCAGGATCATGGACCGGAGGGCAGCCCCCCGCTGGGCCACGGCCGTGGCGATGAACCCCCCAAGGGAGCTGCCGACCAGCACGGGCGGTTCCGGAAGGCTTCGCAGAAGGGCCTCCACCGCCTCCACCTGGGCACTGAGGGTGAGGGTCCCGAAGGTGGGCAGGTTGAGATCCGGCGCCTGGAAGGGGATCCCGTGATTCTCCGCCCAGCGCCGGGCGAAAGTTCCCTTGTTCCCGCCCGGGGCCGAGCTGAATCCGTGGAGGTAGACGAGGGAGGCCATGGATTAAGGATGCGCTTGCAGAGGATCCATCATGCAACAGGCCGCCTTTCGGCGGCCTGTTGTTAACTGCGAACCGAAGGTTCGCAGCAAAAACGGACTTACATCTGGTCTTTCAACCCTTTGGCGGTCTTGAACACGACTTTCCGGCCGGCGGGGATCTGGATGCTTTCGCCGGTCTTGGGGTTGCGGCCCATCTTCTCCTTGGTGGCGCGCACTTCGAAGGTGCCGAGGCCGTAGAGATTGACGCGGTTGCCTGAGAGGAGCGTCTCGACCATGTGGTCGCGGACGCCGTCCAGGATGGACTTGGCGCGGGCCTTGGACAGATCCTGGGCTTCCGCGAGGTTGGCAGCGAGTTCAGCGATGCCGAGGGTATCAGGCTTGGAAGAGGTCTTGGCCATGGATGGCCTCCTTGGAATGGGGTGGACGGGATCGCTGGCATGCGAATCCCGGCTTGACCGGCTGCCCCCGCGGGGACCGGCCAGATGGGGGACAGGACGGATCGTGGGCTATTCGGCGGTCGCGGTGGCGCTGACTTCCAGGCTGACCTTGGCATGGACGCCGCTGTAGAGCCGCACGTCCACGATGTAAGTGCCCGCATCCTTGATATGGGGCACGGTGATGTCGCGACGGTCAAGGGTGAAGCCCTTGCCCTTGAAGAGCTCGGCCACGTCAGCATTGGTGACGGATCCGAAGAGGTGGCCGTTCTCGCCAGCCTTCTTGGCCACGGCGAGGCTGATGGCTTCCAGCTTCTCGGCCAGGCCCTTGGCATCGGCCAGTTCCTTGGCGCGGAGCTTCTCGGCTCGCAGCTTCTCAAGCTCGATCTGCCGCTTGTTGCCAGCGGTGACGGGCAGGGCCATCTTGCGAGGCATGAGGAAGTTGCGGGCGTAGCCGTCCTTGACGTTCACGACATCGCCGCGAACGCCGAGATGGGGCACGTTTTCGATCAAGAGGATTTCCATGGGGTCTCCCAGGAGGTGGTGGGTGGGTCCGGCCAGCGCCATAGAGCTCGCGTTGTCCCCGCGTGGGTGAGACGGCGTCCTACGCCGTCAGGGCCGGGCCTCTGGAGCCCGCCCTGTCCCCCGATGGGTTCAGGCCGATCAGAAGCTTCAGTTTATCCCGGGATCGACCGATACCCAAGCAAGGATTTCCTCCCCCTCGGAGCCTAAATGAGCACCTTTGCCGATCGGCGCGATACCCTGCGCATCATCGTCGGGCCCGACTTCGGCATCGCTTTCCGGCTCAAGGGACATGACTACCGGGATGTACGCATCACCAACCTGAGTGCCGGGGGCTGCTTCGCCCTGGTCGGGGCCCGGGACGCCCGGCTCTTCGAGCGAGGGGTCGTACTGGATGATCTGGTACTGATGCACCCAGAACTGCCCAAGGCCCCCATCATCGCAGCAGTTTCCTATGTCCTGGGTGGACCGTCGACAGCCGATCCCATGGAGATGGTGGGGATCGGCGTCCAGTTCCAGGACATGGACGACGCCGCCCAGAAGGCTTTGGATGCCTGGGTCAGCGCCGCCAACACGGCCCAGCTGGGTTAGGACTTTCCTACTTCTTCCCGAAGAACCCCAGGATCGCCCCAGCGACCTCTGAACGCATGACCTCCGTCATCTCAGGATAGACGGGCAGGCTGAGCACTTCCTTGGCGGCCCGCTCGGATTCGGGAAACTGACCTACCCGGTAGCCGAGATCCTTGAAGCAGGGCTGCTCGTGGAGGCAGATAGGGTAGTAGATGGCGCTGCCGATGCCGCGCTCCTTCAGGTGGGCCTGCAGCGCATCGCGCTTGCCGCCCTTCACGCGGATGGTGAACTGGTTGTAGATGTGGCGGCCATCGGGCACCACTTCCTGGGGCAGCATCGCCTCATCGGACGCGAGCGACTTCATGCGTTCCAGGTACCAGGCGGCGTGCTTCCGGCGGCCCTCGTGCCAACCCTCCAGCATGGGCAGCTTCGCCCTCAGCACCAGGGCCTGGAACTCGTCCATGCGCCCGTTCATGCCCACCTCGTGGTGCACGTAGACCGGCTCCATGCCATGCACACGGATCCGGCGGACCCGCGCAGCCAGAGCTGCATCATCTCGGATGGCGGTCATGCCCGCATCGCCGAAGGCGCCGAGATTCTTGGTGGGGTAGAAGCTGTAGGCGGTCATGTCGCCGAACTGGCCCGCGGATTTGCCCCAGCCCTTGGCGCCCAGGCTCTGGCAGGCATCCTCCAGCACAGGGATGCCGTGCTTCTTCGCCACGGCCATGATGCCGGACATGTCCGCCAACTGGCCGAAGAGGTGGACGGGCATGATGGCCTTGGTGCGCGGCGTGATGGCCGCTTCCACCAGGGCGCCGGTGACATTGAAGGTGGCGGGTTCCAGGTCGATGAAGACCGGCTTGGCGCCCAGTCGCGAGACCACGCCTGCCGAGGCGAAGAAGGTAAAGGAGGGGACGATCACCTCGTCGCCGTGGCCGATGCCCAGCGCCATGAGGGCTGCCAGCAGCGCGTCCGTACCACTGGACATGGCGACGGCCTGGGCTGCGCCCGCATAGGCAGAGATCTCAGCCTCGAGACCCTTCACGTTTTCGCCCAGGATGAAGGACGAGCGGTCGATGAGGCCAGAAAGCCCCTCGAGCACCTTCGCCTTCACGGCGGCATTCTGCGGCGCGAGTTCGAGCATAGGGACAGGCATGGGGCCTCCAAAGATCGCGGAACCAAGTATGCCAGCCGGTCAAGCCAGATCCAGTCACATCGACTCGACGGACATCAGGGATCTTTATTCTATTTCCTCGGACTCGGTCGGCTTCGTGGGACGCATGAGTGGGAACAGGATGACGTCGCGGATGCTTTGGCTGTTAGTGAGGAGCATGACGAGGCGGTCGATGCCGATGCCTTCGCCGCCGCAGGGTGGGAACCCGTGCTCCAGGCTGGTGATGAAATCCTGGTCGAGGAGCATGGCCTCGTCATTGCCGGCCTCACGCTCCCCCATCTGGGCCTGGAAGCGGTCCAGCTGGTCGATGGGGTCATTGAGCTCGGAATAGGCGTTGGCGATCTCCATCCCGCCGATGAACAGCTCGAAGCGGTCCACGAAGCGATCGTCGCCCTCCAGCGTCTTGGTGAGGGGGGACAGCTCGATGGGGTAGTCCGTGATGAAGGTGGGCTGGAGGAGCTGCTTTTCCACGAGGTGATCGAAGAGATCGCCCAGCAGGGCGCCCAGGGTCTTCTTGTCCACGTCCTCCACGTGCAGGGCCCTGGCCAGGGTGCGCAGGCCATCGTCATCCTCCAGCAGGCGGCGGTCGATGGCGCCAAATTCGGCGATGGCGTCCTTCATGGTGAGCCGCCGGAAGGGCGCGGCGAAGGAGATCATCTGCTCGCCCCAGGGCCGCTGCTCGGAGCCCATCACGTCCCGCGCCACGGTGGACAGCAGGTTCTCCGTGAGCGTCATCATGTCCCGCAGGTCGCTGCCGGCCTCGTACATCTCCATCATGGTGAATTCAGGATTGTGGCGGACGCTGAGGCCTTCGTTGCGGAAGTTGCGGTTGATCTCGAAGACCTTCTCGAAGCCCCCCACGATGAGCCGCTTGAGGTACAGCTCCGGCGCGATGCGGAGGTAGAGGTCCATGTCCAGGGCGTTGTGGTGCGTAGTGAAGGGCCGGGCCGTGGCGCCGCCGGGGATGGGCTGCATCATGGGCGTCTCGACTTCCAGGTAGCCCTGCTGCTCCATGAAGCGCCGCACCGCGCTCACGATACGGGAGCGGGTCTGGAAGGTCTTCAGCACGTCGCTGTTGGAGATGAGGTCCAGATAACGCTGCCGATAGCGCTGCTCCTTATCCTGCAGGCCGTGCCATTTCTCCGGCAGGGGCAGCAGGGCCTTGCTGAGGAACTGGACTTCCTTCACGCGGACGCTCAGCTCGCCGGTCTTGGTGCGCATGAGCGGACCGGNNCGGAAGAAGGCCTGGACCTTCTCCCCGTTCTCCGTGAGATGCGCGAAGACGCTCTTGCCCATCTCGCGGATGGTGAGCAGTCGGCCCATGACCGACACCGTGAGTCCGAGGCCCTCCAGCTTTTCATTGGGCCAGGCCTCGGCATCGACGTAGGCCGCTGCCAGTTCGGCGATGCCATGGGTGCGCTTGGCCTTCCGGGGCCAAGCCTCCAGGCCCAGGGCCTTCAGCTTCTCGAGCTTCTCGAGGCGCACATCGCGGTACTGGTTGGGCTGCATGGGGACTCCGGCACGAACCACCTAGTTTAGCGGGGCGGCCTCATTCCCCGTAGCGGTAGGTCGTGAAGAAGGTGATCTCCGGCGTACTGAAGGTGCCTGCTTTCTCGGTGAATCCGAAGCGCCATTTCGGCAGCCGCTCATGGCTGAAGACCCAGGTCTGTTGCGCGCCGTATTTGTCGATGCGCACCAGCTTGGTCCAGTAGGGCGTCTCGTTGTAGGAATAGGAAAGATCGAGGCTGAAGCCCCGCAAGAATCCACCGCCGGGACCCTGGTAGTGAGCGCCCGCCCAGGCCCGCCAGAATTGTCCCCGGCTGACCACCTGGCGGAGGGGGCTGTCCTGGGGGAGGCTGATCCACATATCCTCGCCCTGGGCCCAGAACCGCAGGGAGCCCACGGTCGTCCAGGCGCCGAGTCCGGCCATGAAGTTGGTGCCGCCGCTGCTCTGCAATTCCTCCGCGTGGCCCGTGGGGATCTGGATGGAACCGCCCAGCCGGCCTCCCGCGTTCTTGTCCCCCCAGGGCAGCACGTAGGCCAGATCAAGGCCCTGGAGTTCCAGACGCGGCCTGCTCAAATCGAACACCACGACCCCGTTGCGGTCGAGATGATACACATCCATGAAGGTCTGGACCTGGTCCCGGCCTCCCTGGCCCACTCCCAACAGGTGGTGCCAGTTCATGATGGCCCGGTCCATGAAGCCGGAGGACCGGTAAGTGAGACG
>PMJK01000013.1:9807-12607 GCA_003158505.1 Holophagaceae bacterium
CGTTTCCTGGGCCATGAGCCCAGTGGTGACCATTGCAACACTCAACACCCACAGATTGACGCATGTCACGGCTACTCCCCAGCGTTCCATCCATACTTTGCCCTCACGGCTCGGCTTGTCGCCAAAAATATCCCAACGGTCATTAAAGAACCCTGGTCCATTGATAGACGATGCCCGTATGATGATCCAACCCTGCTCATTCCAAGCACCACCCCCCAACCATTTCTTTCATGGAGTCAGCCATGACCCGCCTGAAATCCCGGCTGCTGGAGAAAATCCAGGAGCACCGTCCTCGCACCACCGCCCTCATCAAGGAACACGGTAAGGTCATCATCGATGAAGTGACGATCGACCAGTGTATCGGGGGCGCGCGAGACGTCCGCACCCTCGTGACTGACATCTCCTACCTGGATCCCGTCGAAGGCATCCGCTTCCGCGGGATGAACATCCCCGAGACCTTCGCCGCCCTGCCGAAGGCCCCGGGCAGCGAGTACCCCACGGTGGAATCCTTCTGGTACTTCCTGCTGACGGGCGAGATCCCCACCCAGGCCGAAGTCAATGAAGTGCTCGCCGACTTCAAGACCCGCGCCAAGGTTCCGTCCTACGTCTTCGACGTGCTCAAGGCCATGCCCAAGGACGCACATCCCATGGCGATGCTGTCCGCGGCCATGCTGACCCTGCAGAAGGAGAGCCAGTTCGCCGCCAAGTACCACGACATGAAGAAGAACGACTACTGGGATCCGATGTACGAGGATGCCAGCAACATCGTGGCCCAGCTGCCCGAGATCGCCGCCTTCATCTACCGCTGGAAGTACAAGAAGGGCGAGATCATCGCCTCGAACCCGGCCCTCGACATGGGCGCTAATTTCGCCCACATGATGGGCATCGCCAAGCCCTACGACGACGTGGCCCGAATGTACTTCATCCTCCACAGCGACCATGAGAGCGGCAACGTCAGCGCCCATGCCACCCACCTGGTGGCCTCCGCCCTGTCCGACGCCTACTACAGCTTCAGCGCCGGCCTCAACGGCCTGGCGGGCCCCCTCCACGGCCTGGCCAACCAGGAAGTGCTGGACTGGATCAAGGAATTCCAGGGCAAGCTCGGCGGCGCTGAGCCCACCGAGGAGAACGTCAAGAAGGCCCTCTGGGACACGCTGAACAGCGGCCACGTCATCCCCGGCTACGGCCACGCCGTGCTGCGCAAGACCGATCCCCGCTACACCGCGCAGATGGAGTTCTGCCTCAAGCACCTGCCCAAGGATCCGCTCTTCAAGCTGGTCAACATGATCTACAAGGTGGCCCCGGGCGTGCTCACCGAGCACGGCAAGACCAAGAACCCCTGGCCCAATGTCGACGCACAGAGCGGCGTGATCCAGTGGTACTACGGCCTCACCGAGTACGACTTCTACACCGTGCTCTTCGGCGTGGGCCGCGCCCTCGGCGTGCTGGCCAACATCACCTGGGACCGCGCCCTGGGCTACGCCCTGGAACGCCCCAAGTCCGTCACCACCGCCATGCTCGAAGAGTGGGCGGCCAAGGGCGGACGGAAGTAGGGACGGTCTCCAGTCCTAAGTCTCTAGTCTTCAGCGGAACGGGCGGGCCAACTGGCTCGCCCGTTTCTTTATCAGCCGCGGTTCTCGGCGCTGGCCTTCACGAAGGCCGTGAAGAGCGGGTGCGGGTTCAGGGGACGGCTCTTGAACTCGGGGTGGAACTGGCAACCCAGGAAGAAGGGGTGATCCTTCACTTCCACGATCTCCACGAACACGCCGTCGGGACTCATGCCCGTGAACAGCAGGCCCTTGTCCTCCAGCACCTTTCTGTACTCATGGTTGAACTCGTAGCGGTGGCGATGCCGCTCGCTGATCTCGGTTGTTCCGTAGGCCTTGGCAGCCTGGCTGTCCGGCGTGAGGCGGCAGGGGTAGGCCCCCAGGCGCATGGTGCCGCCCAGTTCCTCCACGTCCACCAGCTCCCGCAGCTTAAAGATGATGCGATGCTTCGGCGCGTCGTCAAACTCGGTGGAATCTGCCCCTTCGAGCCCGGCGACGTTCCGGGCGAACTCCACGGAGGCCATCTGCATGCCGAGGCAGATGCCGAAGAACGGAATGCGGTGCTCCCGGGCGTACTGGATGGACTTGACCATGCCGCGGGTGCCGCGCACCCCGAAGCCGCCGGGCACCAGGATGCCGTGGCAGTCCTGCAGGAAGGTGGCAGGATCCTGGTTCTCCAGATCCTCGGCCTCGATCCACTTCAGGTCCACGTGCGTCTCGAGCCCGTAACCAGCATGGTGCAGGGCCTCGATGAGGCTCTTGTAGCTTTCCTTGAACTCCACGTACTTGCCCACCACGCCGATGCGCACGCTGCCCTTGGGGTTGCGGATCCGGTGCAGCAGCTTCTCCCAGGCGCTGAGGTCGGGCTGTTTCTCCCCCAGGCCCAGCAGCTGGGACACCTTCGCATCCAGACCTTCCATGTGAAGATTCAGCGGGACTTCATAGATGGAGTGGGCATCCCGGCCCGTGAACACCGCGTCCTGGGTGACGGAGCAGAACAGGGCGATCTTGTCCTTCAGCTCGCGGGGAATGTCTTGCTCAGCGCGGCAGAGCAGCACGTCGGGCTGAATGCCCAGGGCCCGCAGTTCCTTCACACTGTGCTGGGTGGGCTTCGACTTCAATTCCCCCGCGGCCTTGATGTAGGGCACATAGGTGAGGTGCATGTTGATGGCATTCCCGAGGCCGGCCTCCAGCTTGAACTGGCGGATGGCCTCGATGAAGGGCTGGCTTTCGATGTCGCCGACGGTGCCGCC
>PMJK01000014.1 GCA_003158505.1 Holophagaceae bacterium
GGACTGGCCCTGGCCCCAGCAGGTCTGCGGGATGAACTGCCACGCGCCCGAGGAAGTCCAGCAGCGCATCCTCGAACACGAACTCATCCACTACAAGCTTTGGATGGACCGCGAAAAGGACTGGGGCCACAGCGAGCGGTTCCGCCGCCTCGCCTTCGAAGCCTTCGGGCACCAGAGCATCACTCACGGAATCGGAACGGAACCCGATTGATGCTTGGCGCGGTCTGGGCCTGATTCGCTCCCTGTGGGGCCCCGCTTCGCTGGCTCCCCCGGAGCCCGCTTCGCGACCCACATGGTCGTGCGGCATCGGCTCGGAACAGGAATGATCCTCCCGGCGAGGCGGGATTCAGTGGTCCGAGTGCCTCACGTTCAACACGCGGGCCGGCTGGTTGGTGTTGTAGGTGACTTCCACCTTGCCGTTCTCGGCCATCTCGATCTTGGCTGCCTCCAGGAGCTTGCCCTCCCCCTTCCCGTGCGCATCCACTTCCAGGATCACCACACTCCAGGGGTAGTCGAGGGAGCGGGTCTGGTGCCAGGTTTCCTGGAAGGCGATGCGCCGGGCCGCGATCGCCACGATCCTCCGTCCCTTCCCATCGGGTTTCTGCTCGACTCGCACGAAGCAGAGGGGCACCGCCATGGAGCCGGTAGTGAAGATGGCACCCATCTCGACATCCTCCAACCGCTTCATCACCGCGGCTACTCCACCGCTCTTCAATAGCGTCCGAAGGGCCTGAACCTCTTCATCAGAGGTGACCGCATCGATGCCCACGGTCAGGTAGGAGGTGCGCGTCGCGCTGGGTCCATAGAGACGCAATAGGTTTCCGGTATACCGATCCTTGAATCCATCGGCCACAAGCGGAAGGGTAAAGGTCAGGGTCAGGGCAGCAACGACCGTTCGGAACATAGAACCTCCGGGCTTCACAAAGGAATTTACCAGATGAGAGTATGGGCAGGTGACGACTATCCCTGGGAGTACACTCCACCCATGATGTCCTGGGATCCCACATTGCTTGCCACCCCGCCCATGATGGATGTGGATGACCGGCTGCCGCCGGGGCATAAGCTCTATGCGCTGCGCACGCTGCCCATGGGCGAGATCAAGGCCGTGGGCTTTGACATGGACCACACCTTGGCCCGGTACCGCTCGCCTGAGCTCGACGAGCTGGCCTTCAAGAAATCAGCGCGGCTGCTGGTGCGGGACCGGGGCTATTCGCCCTGGTTGCTGGAGGTCGATTACGACCCCGCCTTCGCCGTGCGGGGCCTGGTGCTCGACGGGCTCCGGGGCAACCTGCTGAAACTCAACCGGGAACGCCAGGTGGTGAGGGCCTGCCATGGAAGCCGGGCACTGTCGCGCCCAGAGTTTGAAGCCGTCTACAGCCGGCGGCGCCTGTCCACGGCCGCCAAGGGCTTCCGCAATATCGATACCCTCTTCGAACTTCCCGAGAGCCACCTCTACGCCCGGATGGTGGATGGCTTGGACCGGGGCCTGCTGAAGGCCGAGAACTACCTTGAACTCTTTCACGATGTGCGCTGGGCCATTGACACGGCCCACCGGAACGGCGAGATGAAGGCGGAGATCCTCCATCACCGGGATTTCTTCATTGCGCGGGATCCCCAGTTGGCCCTGGCCTTGGACCGGCTCAAGCGGGGGGGCAAGAAACTCTTCCTCCTTACCAACAGCGACTGGTCCTTCACGGACGGCGTGCTGGGCCACCTGCTCAACGGCCAGGATGAAGCCCGCCTGCACTGGACGGACTACTTCGACCTCATGGTGGTCAGCAGCCGCAAGCCCCTGTTCTTCACGGACACGCCGGAGGCCGTGGCCCTCGGCCATCCCAACGCCTTCTCCGGCGGCCACACGGCCTGGCTGGAGGCCCGGCTGCAGGCTGAAGGCGAGCAGATCCTCTACGTGGGGGACCACATTTATGGCGATGTGCTCCGGTCCAAGAAGAACGCCTCCTGGCGCACCCTGCTGCTGGTCCCGGAACTGGAGCGGGAACTGAAGCTGCTGGAAGCCAAGAGCCCCGACCTCCGGGAGCTGTTCCGGCTGGAGACCGCCCGCCGCCGGGCGCAGCGCCGGGCCTCGGTGCTCCAGGATCAATGGAACCGGAACCGCGCCCGCCGCCATGTGCTGGGCCCCCGCCTCAGCACCGAGGCCATGGCCGCCCTGGACCATGAAGCCGCGCAACTGGCCCTCAGCGCCGAGGCCCTGCATCAGCGGGTGAACCTCCTCACCCTGGAGACCCGAGGCCTGCTGAGTGTCGTGGAAGCCGCCTTCAACCCGATGTGGGGGCCCATGTTCCGGGATCGGGACGAGCAGACCCGCTTTGCGGACCAGATCCAGCAGTTCGCCTGCGCCTACACGGGCCGGGTCGAGAACCTCTACATGGTGGATCCCCAGGCCACGGTCTATGCCCCGGTGCCGACCCTCCCCCACGAGCGCCGGGAGATGGTCAAAGGCTGACCCTGGCCGCGGCGATGACGTGCTTGATGGCGGTCACCACCTGGTCCTGGTCGGCCTCGGTCAGACCGGGCCAGAGGGGCAGGCTCAGGAGGCGTTCGCCGCTCCACTCCGCATGGGGAAGGCCGTCCTTCGGCAGGTGCGAAGGGTGGGCCGCGTAGAAGTCGCGGTACCAGGGATGGACATGGGCCGGGCGGTAGTGGATGCCCGTGCCGATGTTCTCCTCCTTCAGGGCCGCCACAAAGGCATCGCGGTCCAGCCCCACCTTCTCCGGGTGGATGCGCAGCACGAAGAGGTGGAAGCAGTGGCCGTGGTCGGCGTCGCCGGGCCAGGGCAGCATGACCTCATCCACATCCTTCAGCAGTTCCAGGTAGCGGTGGAAGAGCACGCCGCGCCGGACGTTGAAGCCGTCCAGCTTGGCGATCTGATGGAGGCCCATGGCCGCCTGGAGGTCCATGAAATTGGCCTTGCGGCCGGGCTCGAAGACCTCGGTGTGCGGGCTGCCCTCCTTGGCGAAGCGTTTCCAGGCGTCCCGGTCGATGCCGTGGAAGCGGAGGCGCTTGATGCGGCTTTCGTACTCGTCATTGAAGAAGGCGATGGCCCCGCCCTCGCCGGTGGTCATGTTCTTGTTCGGATGGAAACTGTAGACGCTCATGACCGAGCGAGGATTGCCGCCGATCTTGGTGCCCTTGTACCGGGCGCCCATGGCCTGGGCGGCATCCTCGACGACCCAGAGGCCATGCTTTTCCGCGACGGCCCAGATCTCGGCCATGGAACAGGGCAGGCCCGTAAGGTGCACAGGGATGATGCCCCTGGTGCGGGGCGTGATGGCGGCCTCGATCTTCGCGGGATCGATGTTCAGCGTGACGGGATCGATGTCCACCAGCACCGGCACGCCCCCCTGCAGCACCACCGTGCTGAGGGTGCTCACCCAGGTCAGGGAGGTGGTGATCACCTCGTCGCCGGGCTGCAGGTGCAGCACCTGCATGGTGATCTCCTGGGCCGTGGTGGCGCTGTTCATGGCCAGGCAGTGGGGCACGCCGTTGTAGACCTTCAGGGCCTCCTCAAACTTCGCCGACTTGGGACCGGTCGTGATCCACCCGCTGTGGATGGTGTCGATGATTTCCGCGATCTCCTCCTCGCCCACCATGGGGCGCGTGAAGGGGAGGAAGTCCGGGCGGCGGACATAGGTCATGGAAGCTCCGCGAAAACGACCATTGTATCCGGCCGATGGTGGCCTCGTTTCCGCCAGAACAGACCACCGGCGGGCGCTGGGCCCGCCGGTGTGTGCTTTAGCGATGAATCGGCTACTGCATCAGACAGTACTGGCTGCTGCCGACGAACTTCACGTTGCGCTGGATGAGGTAGTTCCGGGCACCCAGGGTCACGTTGTAATAGGCCCCGTTTGAGCCCAGGGTGCTGGTGCCGAAGGTCCAGGCACAGTCGTCGCCATTCTCGTAACCGGTGCGGGCATACCAGGTCGCGCCATCAGGATCCGTGGTGGCCTCCTCGAGTTCATGGGCCATGACGGAAACCATGCCATCCACGCCGGCATTGCCGTTGGGGCCGATGCTCTGAGCGGCGCAAGAGGTGATGCAGCGGGCCGCATTGCCGACAAAGGCGTAGCGGTGGTTGGAGCCGTTGATGGTACCCCAGGAGTGCCACCCGCAGTACTGAGTGCAGAAGCCCGAGGCCTCGTTGACGTCCGAAGAAGTCAGCACGAAGTAGATGCCGTTGGCGTCGTTCGGCAAGGCCCCGCCTGTAATGGCATTCGCCACGATGGTCTGGATGTTGGCGTCCGAAAGGCTGGCACCGTAAGGGTAGGCGACGCTGGTGGCGCCACCGTAGGAGACATTGCCCGTGATGCCCGAGCCGGTGTAGGTCGAATTGATCTTGTAGTAGGGGGAGCCGCCGATGGCGTGGAAGAAGTCGACGATGATCTGCTGACCGGCGGCGGTATCGGTGCCATTGCCCTGGGCCCAGTTGCCGTACCAGATCACGTAGGCCGATGGCGTAGTGATGACCTGACCGCCGTGGTTCGTGAGTTTGCTTCTGGAACTCAGGGCCGCGGTGGAGCCCACGGTGGGGGCGTAGCTGGAGGCGGCATTCATCCGGTGGTGGATGATCTCGCTCCCATTTTCGGAATAGTGGAAAGCGCGTTCTTCCTGCGCAAAGGCAGCTGGCGCGGCGAGACCGGCCAGGAGAACGGCGGCGAGGTGGAGCCGAGTGAGGGTTTTCATGGTGCTCCTACAAAAGATGAGGTGGGAGGAGGGGGGTGGCCCCGAAGGAGCGGCCCCGTGGAAAAAAGGCGGCAGAAAGCCCCCATCACCCGAGAAGGCGTGGGAGCAGGCGAAGGGATCGGGAATCGGTTTTCAGGAATGCCGGAGATCCGAGGGGCCCAGACTAAAAGAACGTTTGGACAGGAGTCTAGGCATTGATATGGTGTCTCACAACATGTTAATTTTTGTCGATTTCAGACACTGCATCATCTTTAATTGGATAAACAAGATCAATTATTCGAATCTAGAATCAATAAACACGTGAAAACGATTAAGCTATCCTGGATGATGTTTCTATTGTTGGCTTCTTTCACGGACTGACAGGAATTTCGCATGCACCCTCTCCGTCTCGTGCCTTGGATCGCCATCGGCTGCCTCCTGGCGTTCGCCTCCTCCGGTCTCGGGGCACAGCCGCAACCTGAATCCCAGAAGAGGCGCCCTGGGACTTCCCTGCAGGCGCAGATCGACAGCCTGCGGGAGGGGCAGGAGAAGCTTCAGCAGGAGTTGGAAGGGCTCAAGGCCCTGCTCGAGGAAAGGGCTGTCCGGGTGGACGCCCCGGTGGCCGCCAGACCCCAGGAGGCGATCACGTTGAATGTCTTCGGCGAGCCCTTCAAGGGCTCCGCTGGAGCTCATGTGGCGATCCTCGAATACTCGGATTTCGACTGTTCCTTCTGTGCGAAATACGCCACCGAGATCTTCCCCCTCATCGACCACGCCTATATCCAGTCTGGCCAGGTGAAGTACTTCTTCCGGGATCTGCCGGGCCCCGAACACTTGAACGCCCTGTTCAAGGCGCGAGTCGCGCGATGCGCCGGCGAGCAGGATCAATTCTGGGGGGCCCATGACCGGCTCTTCAGGGACCAGCGCCCCTTCGACGGCCCCGGACTGACCGCCTTCGGCAAAGCCCTGGGCCTGGACTGGGAGCGATTCAACACCTGCATCACCAGTGACCGGTACCTGGAAGCCATCCAGCGGAGCGCCAAGGGCGCCTCGCGGATGCGGATCAATGGCACTCCGGCCTTCCTCATCGGCACCCTGAGTGAAGACGGAACCGTGCTGAAGGCGGTCAAGGTCTTCCTCGGCGCCGAATCCTTCCAGGCCTTTCGAAGCGTGCTGGATGACCTTCTCAACCCTGCCGAGGCACCGGCCCAGAAACAGGATTGAGCGAACCCGGCAAACCGAAGGGCTCCGCAGCTCTCAAGTGTCGCCAATTCCGCACCGGGAATAGCGACCCGCCAGAGCCTCTTCGATCAAGCGATGGGCATGGTGATCCGCAGAGTGCTACCGGTGCCGAGCCCATCGCTGCTCAGGCTGATGGTGCCACCCATCATCTCCATCAGGTGTTTGCTGATGACGAGGCCCAGGCCTGTGCCTCCATACTCCCGGCTGTGCCCACCTTCGGCCTGGGCGAATTTCTGGAAGAGCCGGACCTGGGCCTCCTGGCTCACGCCAATGCCAGTGTCCACGACGAGCAGGGCGACAAGACCGGGGTGGCGTTCCACCTGCACGGCGACGCTGCCTTCCTTGGTGAACTTGAGGGCATTCGAAAGCAGGTTGAGCAGCACCTGCTTGAGCCGGCTCGGATCCACCACCACTTCAGGGATGCCACTCATGTCAGGCCAGAACAGTTCCACATCCATCCTGCGGGGATAGGCCTCGGCGATGGGTTTCACCTCGTCCAGCAGCACCGCGAGGCTGAAGGGTTCAGGATGGACCTCAAGTTTCCCGGATTCGATCTTGGCCAGATCCAGGATGTCGTTCAGAAGCCCCAGCAGATGCTGGCCTGAAGTGTAGCTGTCCTGCAGCATGGACCGCATCTCCTCGGCATCGTCGTAGAGGCCGTCCATGACGAGGCGCGTGAAGCCAAGGATGCCGGTAAGCGGGGTACGGAGTTCATGGCTGGTGAGGGCCAAGAACTCACTCTTCAACTGGTCAGCCTCCCGCAATGCATCGTTGACGCGCTCCAGCTCGATTGCCTGGCGCTGGAGTGCATCGCGCTGCTGGGACAGATCCCGGAACAGCCAGGCGTTGTAGAGGGAGATGGCCGCCTGCCGCTGGAGGATGGTGATGGAATCGAGATCCTCTTCCTCCCATCGGCGATCCGCAGGCAGGGCCAGAATGGCGAAACCCAGCAAGAGGAGCTGGTGCTCGAAGGGGATGAAAAACAGCTGTGATCCGTCCACGCCGCGCAGGACCCGAAGAATGGCATCATCGCAGCTGGGATCCAGCCACTGGCTCTGGAAAAGAACCAGTGGCGTGCCCGGGAAAGGGTTCGGAGCTGGCAGTCGCATCGGGGACCATTCGGGTCTCGTAAGGCCCGTCCCGTCCTTGGGAATGTACCCGGCGCCCCCGTCCTCCAGCGTCCAAACCACCGCACGCTGGCAGTGGAATTCCTGGGTCAGGACATCGAGCACCACGCTGACGACCTGCCCCCCCTTGGAGGTGGCGGCCAGGATCTCAGACACCTGCTGAAGCACCTGCATCTGGTGAGAGCGGCGGCCCAGCTTGGTCCGCAGCTCCCGGGTCTCCTGCATGGCCTGGGTGAGCTGGCGCTGGGTCTGCATGAGTTCTGCCAGCATCTCGGAACCCTGGGGCCGCTGGGGCTGGGCCCCAGGCACCTGCTTCGGCCCGGAGCTGGCCTTGGTGGGCAGGGAGGTCTGGTGGGGACCAGAGGATGGGTTAGGATCGGCGGACATGGACCTCCAGGATGGCCCCGCTTGGTAATACTGCCAAGAGGCCAGGTTTGTCCCAAGATAGAGGGATGGCGAACCGCGCCCCCACCTTCTCGATCCAGCGCATTATTTTCCTGGCCGTCTCACTGGTACTCTGCGTCCAGGTGGGCTGGTGGATCAATGTGCAGATCCGGGAATCGGGACGGCTGCTCCAGGCCCGGTCCGAGGCCCTCAACGCGAGCCTTGCTGAAGCCTGGCAGATGGACAGCCTCCACATCCTCGCCTTCATCGCTGCCTCACCAGACCCATCTTCCCGCACCGGGTCCGTGCAGGGCCGTTTTGCCACCCTGCCCAGCCTGGAACAGCGCCGAGTTGCCATCCACCGGAGATTCCCGCATGTAGTCCTGGTGCCTTCACCCCTCACGGCCCAGGACCTCGCTCTCCTGGACGGAGCGGCATTTCTTACTCTGCGGCCGGAACCCATGATCGAACTGAGGAACCAGCGCTGGCATTCCGTATTCCGGGCGGCCAGCGAAGGGGCCTTCATGGTGGTGGCCGTGCTGTCGGGCTTCGTGCTCCTGTACCGCAAGCTGGCGGAGGAATTGGATCTCAAGCTCCGCCAGCGCAACTTCACCTCTGCCGTGACGCACGAGCTGAAAACACCCATCGCCTCACTGAGGGTCTGGACCGAGACCCTCTTCACCCGCACCCTCTCGGATGAGCAGCGGCTGCGGATCCGCGACCTCATGGAAAAGGATCTCGCCCGGCTCAACGAGCTGGTGGGCAACCTGCTCGATGTGGCCCGGGCGGAATCCGGCAGCCTCGTGCTGCACATGGCCCCGCTGGACCTGGCGCCCTGGCTTCGGGCTGTCTGCGAAGCCATGGATCTGAGGCTGGAATCAGGCACCCTGGGATTGCAGCTGGAATTCACCTCCGAGCCGCTCTGGGTCAATGCCGATCCGAAGGCTCTCGGAATCGTGATCGAGAACCTCCTGTCCAATGCCTTCAAGTACGCGGCGGAGCCCCGCCAGACCACGGTCACTCTGGACGGGGATGGCGATGATGTGCTGATCGTGGTGAGCGACCTGGGCCACGGAATCGCACCGAAGGATCTGCCCCGGGTCTTCCACCGGTTCTTCCGCGTGGGCGATGAGATGACCCGCCTGGTCGCCGGCACAGGCCTGGGCCTCTTCCTCGTGA
The DNA here is from genome assembly GCA_003158505.1 of Holophagaceae bacterium. Lineage (GTDB taxonomy): Bacteria > Acidobacteriota > Holophagae > Holophagales > Holophagaceae > Geothrix. The sequence goes on from PMJK01000014.1 coordinate 8,613, forward strand.
AGGAGATCGTGACCCGCCACGGAGGGGATGTGAGCGCCACCAGCCGCGGACTTGGCCTCGGCTCCGCCTTCACGGTCCGCCTACCCCGAATCCCCAGGCCCGAGGATGCCTGATCTCGACCGGACCCGGGATGTCCGCCCCGAGGCAACCCTCATCCTGGCCGCCACTCAGGGGGATCCGGTCGCATTCGAAGTCCTGGTGCGCCCCCACCTCGGCATGCTTTTCCGAGTGATCGACCGAATCCTGGGAAACGAGGCCGAGAGCCAGGACGCCCTTCAGGACGCGCTTCTCACCATCCACCGCGAACTGCCGGGCTTCCAGGGCGCCAGCAAATTCAGCACTTGGGCCTACCGCATCTGCGTGAACCAGGCCCTCATGGCCCGTCGCAAGCGGGTCCGGCGCAGGGAAGATGCCATTGAAGATCTGATGCCACGTTTCGGTGACGAGGGGCATCACATGAGCGTGGACACGGTTCTCGACTGGAGCGAGGAGGCGGAGGCGTTGATGAAGGTCGAACGGGAGGAACTGAAGGCCCGGGTCCGGGCAGGCCTGGATCGGCTGTCCGATGATCAGCGTGCCGTCTTCGTCCTGCGCGACCTCGAAGGGTGGAACACGAACGAGATCGCCCAGCACCTCGGCATCACCCGGGAACTGGTCCGCCAGCGCGTCCATCGGGCCCGCTTGGCTTTGCGCACGCTGTTGCCTGAGTTCGCCCCCAACCAGGAGGGAAGATGACCGTCCTGATTCCCACTTGCGAGCACGTCATCAGCCTGCTGACGGATTATGAAGACAGGGCCCTGGGGCCCCTGGACTGGCTCGGAGTGAGGCTCCACTTGGCCCTCTGCCCCCCCTGCCAGACCGTCCTCGAGGCCTTTGAACGTACGCCCGTCCTGCTGCGCCGGGCGCTGGATGAGGCGGGCGCTACTTCAGCGGCCGAAAGTGCTCTGGCCGGTGCCCTGGCCGCCCTCCGCGAAGGGCGTGTTCCGCGGGGACCCCAGCACCATCCCGAGCCGGAAGCCTGGGCCGCCCTGGATCCCGGCGGCGACCCCCTCAGGGCCGTCCTCCTGCGCCTTCACCTCGGCCACTGTGAAGCCTGCCGCAACAGCCGGGGCGGACACCAGGCCATTCCGCCCGCCGAAGATCCCCTGGAGGCCCTCCGCTCCCACCTGCCCCCTGAGGCCCAGTGGCACTGGATCCGGCATGGGCTGGGAGGGGGGCGAGTCGCGGTGATTCAGCAGGACACAGCGACGGGCGCCAGCCTGAATCTGGCCTGTCTTCCCGGAGGCCGCAGCACCCCCGTCCACACTCACGAGGGCCTCGAGTGTGCGCTGATCCTCAGCGGCGCCCTCCAGGACGGGCCCGCCCATCTGCACGCCGGGGACTGGATCGCCCACGACCCAGGCCACCTGCACGGCCCGACCGCCGATCCCGGCGGAGAATGCTGGGCCCTGATCTCGCTCGATCGACCCATCAGGTTCATGGGCTGGCGGGGAGCCCTCGGCAGGTTCAGCTAACCTGTCCTCGCTGTTCACCCCGGTAGGCGAACACCAGGCCAGGCAGCCAGGAACCACAAGGGCCACGGGCCATGATCCAATGGGTCATGACCCGATCCCCTTCCAAGACCCGGGGTGCCGCCCTGGTGGCCTTGGCGGCCCTGCTCTGGAGTAGCAGCGGCCTCTTCATCAAGGTGCTGCCCCTGGGGGCCCTTCAGATCGCCTTCGCCCGCAGTCTGGTGGCGGCCCTCACCATTGCCACCGTGGTGAAGCTCCGGGGCGGGCGCCCGTTCCCCCGGCCAGACTTCCTGTCCCTGGCCTGCGCCACGTCCTATATCGGGGTGCTCATCTTCTTCGTGGCCGCCACCAAACTCACCACCGCGGCCAACGCGATTTTCCTGCAGTTCTCCGCCCCCATCTACCTGGTGTTTCTCGAGCCCTGGGTGACGGGCCGCGCCCTCCACGGCAGGGATCTGGCGGCCGTGGGTCTGTGCCTGGGCGCCATGGGGCTGTTCTTCGTGGGACGGCTTGGCCCAGGGACGCTCACCGGAAACCTGCTGGGCGTACTCTCCGGCATCAGCCTGGCGCTCTTCTCGTTGACCCTCAAGCTGCAGCGGCACCGACGACCCGAAGCGGATCCCATCTCAGCCATCATCCTCGGGAACCTGCTGGTGGCAGTCCTTTGCGCCCCCGTGGCCCTTCGCGGATTCACCCTGACCCTTGCCCAGGGTGGCATCCTCCTCTTCCTTGGCGTCTTCCAGATCGGCATCGCCTACCTGCTGTTCAACGCGGGGATGCGCCACCTCACGGCCACGGCCGCCGTGGTGACGGGCACATTGGAAGCCGTGCTCAATCCCGTGTGGGTCTTCCTGGGCATGGGCGAGAGGCCCTCCACCTGGGCCCTGCTGGGCGGCTTGATGATCCTCGGCACCATTGCCTGGTACAGCCTCAGCGGGCGGGAACCGCATCCGGAGATACCTCTACCGGGAGCCTGATCGGGACCGCATCTCCAACATCCCAGTCGTCAGAGGCACCAAGAGTGCTACACCGGCCAGCGCCACCACGCCATGCCATCCAGCCAGGTGGTAGGCGTGGCCACTGACGGTGATGCCCGCGGCACCGCCCAAGTAATAGAAAAGCACGTAGAAGGCATTGGCCCGTCCGCGACCGGCGCTGACCTTGCGATTGAGAGCCCCTGCCGCCGAGGCGTGCAAGGTGAAGAACCCCGCACAGACCAGGGCCAGGGCCGCAGCCATGGCCCATCCCCTCGGGATGAGGGTCACCGCCAGCCCCACCCCGAACACCAGGGCCCCCAGCACCATGGCCGTGCCATTGCCCACGCGGTTACTGAGCTTCCCGGCCAGCGGGCCGATCACCACGCCCACGAGGTAGGACAGGTAGAGCAGGGTCACCGCCCGCGTGGACCAGTGGAAGGGCGCGCCATGCAGGTAGAAGGGCATGTAGTTGAACACGGACGAGAACACGAACATGGCACCGGCCCCCACGCAGTAGAGGCGGAATAGGTCGTGGCGGAACAGCACATCCCGGAACCGCACCGACTCCCGCGTGGCGTGGCCATGATCGGCCTCCCGGGGCAGCCCCGCGTAGGCGGCCAAGGTGGCGCCCAGCAGGAGGGACGCCGCCGCGAAGAAGGCCCAGCGCCAGTGCTCGGCGGGCAGGATGAACCCGCCGAGCAGCCGCCCCGAAAGCCCCCCCACCACGGTGGCCGACACATAGGATCCCATCACCACGTTCAGTCGCTCCACTGGCATCACCCGCGCCAGGTAGGCCACCAGGCAGGTGGTGAGCGAAGGGATGAAGAGTCCCTGGATGAAGCGCGCCGCCACCAGCAGCGGCAGGGTGGGCGCCAGGGCCGAAGCCAGGCCCGCCGCCGCGATGACCAGCCCGCCGGTGAGCAGGATGGGCCGGATGGGGAGGCGGTCCGCCAGGGCGCCGAAGGGCAGGTTCGCCAGGGCCATGCCCAGCACCACTGCCGACACCGTCAGCGAAGCAGCGCCCTCGCCCACCCCGAACTGCTGGCGCAGAATCGGCAGCACCGGCTGGGGAATATAGACCGTCGTGAACACCGCCCCCACTAGCGCGAACACCAGCCACTGCAGGCGGGACAGGGGATCATGGGGCATCAAACGTCGGTGGCCAGTCGGTACAGCTCCGAGGCGGACACGCCCAGATGCTTGGCCAGGGGCTTGACGGCCTCACGCAGGGTCATGCCGCCTTCGCGGGCGGCGTTGAGGTAGGTCTTGGCCCAGTCCGGCAGGTCCTTCCCGTCGAAGGCGGCCGCCACTTCGGTCACCACTCGCTTGGCGGCGGCCCCCGCCAGCACCAGCACCATCTCACCGCGATTCTCGCGGCCCAGCTGTTCCTTCACCTGAGCGGGCGTGCCGCGGTACCAGGTCTCGTGCAGTTTGGTCAGCTCGCGGCCCAGGGCCACCTCGCGACCCGGCAGCAGTTCTTCAAGATCCGCCAGGGTCTCGTGGATGCGGTGAGGTGTCTCGAAGACCACCACCGTTTCTTCTTCAGCGCCGAGTTTCTTCAGCATGGTGCGCCGGGGTTCGCTGCGGTTGGGCAGGTAACCCCAAAAGCTGAAGGCATGGCTGGGCAGGCCCGAGGCCACCACCGCCAGCAGCACGGCCGAGGCGCCGGGCAGCACGGTGACTTTCGCGCCCGCCGCCCGCGCAGCCCGCGCGATCTCGAAGCCGGGATCGTTGATGCCAGGCATCCCCGCATCGCTGCAGTAGGCCACGATGCGACCTGAGCCCAGTTCCAGCCCCAGGCGTTCAAAGGCGGCATCGCCCGCATGATCGTCGAAGCGCAGCAGGGGCTTCTCGATGCCGAGATGCTTCAGCAGGCCGCCGGTACGACGGGTATCTTCGCAGGCCACCAGATCGGCCACCGCCAGGGCTTCCTTGGCACGGTCCGTGAGATCGCCGAGGTTGCCGATGGGCGTAGGGACGAGGATGAGGTGGCCAGTCATGATCCATCCAGTCTGGCAGCCCTCGACCAGACGCGGCAGAGGCTCCGACTCCGCGAGCCCCAGGGCGAGTGGGAGCATCCTGCTGCGCAGGGTGCGTCAGGCAGAGGCTCCGACTCCGCGAGCCCTTAGGGCGAGTGGGAGCACCCTGCTGCGCAGGGTGCGTCAGGCAGAGGCTCCGACTCCGCGAGCCCTTAGGGCGAGTGGGAGCACCCTGCTGCGCAGGGTGCGTCAGGCGGAGAGCCGCGTCCTTTCACTCAGGGATTGGGCTCGACCTTGCCGCTGCTGGCAGTGACCGGGATGTTGCCGCTGGGGATTTGAAGGACCGGGGGTTCCCATCGCTGAGGGGTGGAATGAGCAGGAGCCATGCTGCGCTTCGGGGGGAGAGGTTCATCGGCCACGCCTTCCGGAAGACGCCAGACCAGGGCCGGCTGGGCCATGGCCTGGCTTTCCGCCAGCGCCGCATCCAGCCGCGGCTGGCAGGACGCCAGGCCTTGCCCCTCGGGACCGGGAATCCATAGGGTGACCCCCATGGGCGCGCCATCCAACTGCATGCGCAGGCGCAAGAGCAGGATGTGGGCCACGCTGCGAGGCGTGTGTTGGAAGATGATCAGGAACCGCTCCGGCGCCACGCGCACCACCAGATCGCCCGCCCGCACGCCCTCGGCGGCCTTGAGGATCCGGGCCACGTCCTTCCGGTTCCGGACCGCCACCCGGCACTCGGCCACCACCAGCCTCTCGGGGCGATGTTCGGAGCCCAGCATGGCCTTTTGCCAGATTTCCAGGTACCGCAAGTTCGGCAAATCCGTCTCAGGATCCCGGACGGAACTGTCTTCCATCACCGCCCGGGTGATGGCCAGGGCATCCTCTAGCCGAGTCAGGGACTGCTTGAGGTCCTCGATCTCGATCACCTGACCGATCAACCCCGCCACGGCTTCCAGCAGGGCGAACTCAGCCCGGGGAAAGGCCCGCGTCCGACCGAAGAACACGAACAACAGAGCCTTGACACCATCCTTCTGCCTGAGGGCGCAGCCGAGGACGGCCCTGTGAGGAAGTGCCTTGGGCTCGACCAGGTCGGCTGAGTGGGGTCCGGTCTCCATGTCCCGGACCACGAGGGTGCGCTCGGGATTCGCCAACAGCCACTCGCAGAAGGAGGGAATGGCCACGGGTGGCTCTTCGCCTTCCTTTTCGGGGTGCCACCACCGGGTTTCCATGGCGCTCCCGGACACCATCACCAAGGTGGCCAGGGAAGCATCCAGGTGGTCCACCAGCAGCTCCATGCTTTTCGAGAGGAAGAATGGATCGCCCGCGCTGCCCGATCGATGCAGGGCCTGGATGGCCTGAGCCAGACGGTCGAGGGAGGCCGTACCGGGCATGAGGCGCCTTGCATATCGTTTCAGCAGTCGTTGATCCGGCACACCTTCTCTCCAAGGTCCAGCTCCTACCTTTCGGCTGCCTCGCGGGTGGATATGAGCCTAGGTCACGCGTTCCAGCGAACTTTTGCTCCTGATCAGCCGGCTGTACACCATCCCCGTGTGGTACCAGTGCAGCAGGAAGGCCTCCAGGGCGGCGCGCCTCCACCAGGCGAAGGAGCCTGGGGCAGGTGGAGATTCCTGGGCGGGGCTGCAGCGCACGTCCAGATCCAGGCCCTGGGCCGTGGCCCGGGCCCGGGCCAGATGCAGGGGATCCGTCACCATCAGCACGGTCAGCCAGCCCGCCGAGCGCATGTCCGCCCGGACATTGAACAGGTTCTCCAGGGTATGCTGGCTGCGATCCTCCAGGATCAGGGCCTCCACGGGAACGCCCCGAGCCACCAGCCAGTCCCGGCCGGCCTCCGCTTCACTGCGCCGGGCGTTACCGGTAGTCCCGCCGGCCAGGAAGATGTGTGGAGCGAGTCCGCGGCGCCACAAGGCCTCGGCATGGGCCAGGCGGGCTTCGAAGACCTGCGTGAGCTGGTCCTGCTCCAGCCGCCGCCCGAGCACGAGGATGACGTCCGCGGGAGTCAGTTCATCGCCGTGGATCCCGCGGAGGACCTGCCGGAAGCGGAACACCCAAGGGAGCCCGGCGAATCCCAGGATCGTCAGGACTGCCAACCCCAATGTGGCGGCCCCGCCCGGTCCGAGCTTCTGCAGGAAGCTGGCGCGGGGTGGGGCGTGGTAGGGGGATTCCATCCCCACCAGATTAGGGCTTCAAGTGCTTGCCGAGAAACTGTTCCATGGCCCCGTAGAAGGCAAACCGGTTTTCCTCGTTGTGGAAGCCATGACCCTCATTGTCTTTCACCAGGTACTCCACCTCGACGCCCCGCTTCCTGAGCGCCTCGACCATCTGGTCGCTCTCGGCCTTGTTCACACGCGGATCCTTGGCCCCCTGCGCGATGAGCAGGGGCGTCTTGATGCGGTCCGCGAGGAAGACTGGGCTGGTGGCCTCCATGCGGGCCTTGTCCTTCTCGGGGTCACCGACCATCTCGTGCATCATGTCGAGGAACGGCTTCCAGTAGGGCGGGATGGTGTTCAAGAACGTGAAGAGGTTGGAAACGCCCACGTAGTCCACTGCCGCCGCGTAGAGATCCGGCGTCAGGGTAACCCCGGCGAGGGTGGCGTAGCCACCGTAGCTGCCCCCGTAGATGGCGACCCGTTTGGGATCCGCGATCCCCTGCTTCACGAGCCAGTACACACCATCGGTGATGTCATCCTGCATGGTGCCGCCCCACTGCTTGAAGCTGGTCTCCCAGAACTTCCGTCCGTAACCCGTGGAGCCGCGGAAGTTCATCTGGAACACGGCATAGCCACGGCTGGCCAGGAACTGCACCTCGGGGTTGAACCGCCAGGTGTCGCGGGCCCAGGGTCCGCCATGGGGATTCACGACCACCGGGAGGCCCTGGGCGGCCTTTCCGTTCGGCAGGGTCAGGTAGCCGTGGATGGTGAGCCCATCGCGAGAGATGTAGGTGACCGGCTTCATCTCCGCCAGATCCTGCTCCTTGAGCCAGGGAGATACTTCTCCCAGCAGGGTGAGTTTCCCTGTGGCCTTGTCGAACAAGTACCGGCTTCCGCGGGTGCGGTCGCTGGTGGTGGAGACGATGAACTTGTCCTCGGCTTTGTTGTTGGCGCTGAAGGTGACCTCGTAACCCGGCAGCTGGGCCTGGACCTTTTCGAACATGGCCTTGGCTTCGGGATCCAGGAAATGCCGCTGTTCCTTCCATGTGGTGAAGGTCGCCGCCTCAAGGACCTTCCGTTTACGCGAGTAGGCCAGGCCCTCCACATCCACCTCAGGATGCTCGAAAATCAGCTTCCCCTCCTTGGCAGTGGCGGGATCGAACTCGAAGATCGCAGCCTTGTCCCGCCCTCGGTTGGAGGACACGTAGAGGCGCTTGTCATCGAAAGTGAAGAGGAGGGGGGAGACGCTTTCCTTGAAGTTCGTCGTCAGGATCGGCTTGAAGGGATCCTGCTCCTTCTCGCGATAGAGCAGCGAGGTGTTCACGCCATCGGTGGTGGTGGCCACCCGCAGGCGTCCGGCGTGATCGGTCATCCAGCCAGTGATGTTCCCGGGGTTCTGCGCGACTTGGCTTTCCTTGCCCGTCTTGACATCCACGCGATACACGTCGGAGACCCTGGCATCCCGACGGTTGTGGGAGAGAAGCACGAACTGATCGTCGTCCTCCAGGACATCCACCATTTCAGCTCGCAGCTTGTCACCGGGAGTGAGGTCCTTGAGATCCTTCCCTGCTAAATCGACGCTGACGACATGGAAATTCTCGTCTCCACCGAAATCCTTCACATAGAGGATCCGGTCCCCCTTCCAGAAATAACCTGAGATATCGCGGGCTGTTTCGGCGGTGACCCGGGTTTCTGTCCCCCCGGCCAGTGGCCGTACGAAGACGTTCAGGCGGTTTTCATAGGGAGCGACCCAGCTCAGGTACTTGCCATCCGGTGAGATGGCAAACCCTGCTCTCTCCGGGTTCCGGAAGAAGTCCTTCAGGGTGGGTGGGGTGGCCAAGACGGGCCTGGGGGCAAGGACCAGACCCAGGGCGAGGCCAAGGAGAAGGGTCCGGATGGAAACCCGTGACATGGGACCTCCGATCGAGGGTGGAGGGTTTCAGGAAACGGGCAGAAGGAAGCCCTGCCCGCAGGTGGGATGGACCCAGGCTACGCCCTCAGAAGCCTAAGGATTAGGCAGAAAAAATCCGCCAAAGGGTCATCCCCATGGCGGATCAGGAGGTGGGGAAGTCTATGCTTCGGAGCGCTTCTCGGACTTTTTACGGTCGCTGGTGTCCAGCACCCGCTTGCGCATGCGGATGAAGTTGGGGGTGACCTCCACCAGTTCGTCGTTTTCGATGTACTCCAGGGCCTGCTCCAGGGTGTGCTCCCGGGGCGGGGTGATGCGGGTGGCCTCGTCGCTGCCGCTGGAGCGCATGTTCGAAAGCTTTTTGGCCTTGGCCACGTTCACCACCAGGTCGTTCTCGCGGGCGTGCTCGCCCACGATCATGCCCTCGTAGCACTTGGTGCCGGGCTGGATGAAGATGACCCCACGCTCTTCGAGGTTCATGAGGGCGAAGCCCACGGCTTCGCAGGTCTCCATGCTGATGAGGACGCCGTTCTTGCGGCTGGTCAGCTCGCCCTTATGGGGGCCGTAGTGACTGAAGAGGCTGTGGATGAGGCCCTCGCCGCGGGTGTCGGTCATGAACTCGTTGCGGAAGCCGATGAGGCCCCGGCTGGGGATCTTGAAGTGCAGCCGCATGCGGCCCGATTCGTTGCCCATGTCCTGCATCTCGGCCTTGCGGCTGCCCATGTGCTCCATGGTCACGCCCATGTAGGCCTCGGGGATGTCGATGGTGACGTCCTCGAAGGGCTCGAGTTTCTCACCTTGGTCGTTGTAGTGGATGATGACTTCGGGGCGGCTCACGCACAGCTCGAAGCCCTCCCGACGCATGGATTCGATGAGCACGGAGAGGTGCAACTCGCCGCGGCCGCTCACCTTGAAGGAATCGGGGCTGTCCGTATCCTCCACCCGCAGGGCCACGTTGTGCTGGAGCTCCTTCTGGAGGCGCTCCCGGATGCGGCGGCTCTGGATGTACTTGCCGTCCTGGCCGGCAAAGGGTCCGGCGTTCACCATGAACATCATGGAAATGGTGGGCTCGTCGATGTCCACGTATTCCAGGGCGGTCGGATTAGCGGCGTCCGCGATGGTCTCGCCCACGCGGATATCCTCGATCCCCGCGATGGCCACGATCTCGCCGGCGCTGCCCTCCTGGAGCTGGATGCGGGTGAGGCCCTCGAAGCCGTAGAGCTGGGTGATCTTCTGCGGCTGCACGGTGCCATCGCGCTTGATGAGGGCCACGCTGTCCCCCACGTGGATGCGGCCGTTGACGATGCGGCCGATGCCGATCTGGCCCACGAAATCACTCCAGTCCATGAGCGTGACGAGCATCTGCAACGGTGCATCGGGGCTGCCCGTGGGATGGGGGCAGTGCTTGACGATGGTGTCGAAGAGCGGGTCCAGGGTCTCGCTGGCATCGTTCATGTCCAGCATGGCGTAGCCCAGCTTGGCGCTAGCGAAGACGCAGGGGAAGTCCAGCTGCTCCTCGGTGGCGCCCAGTTCGATCAGCAGGTCGAAGACCTGGTCCTGGCACCAGACCGGGCGGGCGCCGGGGCGATCCACCTTGTTGATGACCACGATGGGCCGCAGGCCCAGCGCCAGTGCCTTGCGGGTGACGAACTTGGTCTGGGGCATGGGGCCGTCGAAGGCGTCCACCACCAGCAGCACGGAATCCACCATGCTCAGCACCCGCTCGACCTCGCCGCCGAAGTCGGCGTGACCGGGGGTATCCACGATGTTGAAGCGGTAGCCGCCCCAGTGCAGGGAAGTCGTCTTGGCCAGGATGGTGATGCCCCGCTCGCGCTCCTGGTCATTGCTGTCCATGGCCCGTTCCTGGACCCGCTGGTTGTCCCGGAACATGTGGGCCCCCTTGAACAGGGCGTCCACGAGGGTGGTCTTGCCGTGATCGACGTGGGCGATGATGGCAAGGTTGCGGATCTTCTCAAGAGGGGTCATCAGGATTCCCTGTAGGGCCCAAGCAAAGGCCGGGCAGAACCCTCGATTTTACCAGAGAGCACGACCATTGCCGAGATCTAATCGGTAGGGTCCTGTCCAGGCACTGGAATGCCCCGCGCGTGCGGCGCCGCGCGAGCCAGGCAAGGAAGGCGGGGTGAGCGTAGCGGGTACTATGTGATCCGAGCCTGACGCAGTATCGCGATGCGCGCCGCCGCATGCCCTCCGGGATGGGCCCAGGTGGGCGCCCCGCGGTGTCAGGGCCCTTGAACGATGCCACCACATCGCCCTGCGGGTCCTTCCTGGCGGTGCATCCCGCCTGGACCCATCGCGGGGCCCTCGAATGCCTGGACAGGACCCTGCCCCCTTCCATTGTGTTGATAGGGGTCTAAGATAAGCGGACCCACCCCGGGAGATCTCATGCACATCAACGAACTGCTCACCGTGGTCTGCGAGCAGGGCGCCAGCGACCTCCATCTGAAGGTAGGCAACCACCCCATCGCCCGCATCCGGGGGAAGCTCACCCCCATGACCCAGTTCAAGCGGCTGGTGCAGGAAGACACCATCGCCATGGCCTATGCGATCCTGGCCAGCGAAAAGCAGAAGGGGAAGTTCAAAGAGAACCTCGACATCGATATAGCCTACTCAGTGCCCAGCCTGGGCCGGTTCCGCTGCAATATCTTCAACCAGCGCGGCACTGTGGGCCTGGTGCTCCGCGTGATTCCCCGGAAGATCTACACCATCGATGACCTGATGCTCCCCAAGGTCCTGAAGACCATCTGCCAGGAACAGCGCGGCATGGTCCTGGTGACCGGGACCACTGGATCCGGCAAGTCCACCACCCTGGCGGCGATGATCGACCTCATCAACGCCACCCGCACCGAACACATCCTCACCATCGAGGATCCCATCGAGTACCTGCACCGGGATAACCTCAGCATCGTGAATCAGCGCGAGGTAGAGGCCGACTGCAAGACCTTCTCCTCGGCCCTGCGCGCGGCCCTCCGGCAGGATCCTGACGTGATCCTCGTGGGCGAGATGCGCGATCTGGAAACCATCGAAACGGCCCTGCATGCCGCCGAGACCGGCCACCTGGTCTTCAGCACCCTGCATACCCTGGACGCCACGGAAACCATCAACCGCATCATCTCCGTCTTCCCGCCCCACCACCAGAAGCAGATCCGGTTGCAGATCGCCGCCGTGCTCAAAGGCATCATCTCCCAGCGGCTGGTGCCGCGGGCGGACGGCCATGGCCGCGTGCCCGCCGTGGAGGTCATGGTCACCACCGAAACCGTCCGCGACTGCATCGAGGACAAGGAAAAGACCAAGATGCTGAAGGATGTCATCGCCGCCGGCACGGCCCAGTACGGCATGCAGACCTTCGACCAGAGTCTCTACTTCCTGTTGCGCCAGGGTCTCATCACCGAAGAGGAAGCCCTTCTCCGGGCCACCAATGTGGGCGAGTTCAGGCTCCGCCTGGAGGGTGTCATGGCCACGGCCGACATGGCCAAGACCAACATGGAACGCGGCATGGCCATCGCCCAGGGCGGGGGCCGGGAGTCCAGTGGACCTCCGCCGCCACCCGCCCAGCCCCAGTCCCCTGGCATGCCCCTGGCCATGCCTCCGGCCCCGGATGTCAAAATCACCCTGGCACGCTGATCCCCCTTCCCCTATTCTGGCTCTCCCACCCCAAGGCGAGGTTCCCGATGATCAAGATCGACATTGCCAATTCGCTGATGAAGGTTCATCCCTGCTCCCGCGCCACCGCCCTCCAAGTGGTGGATCTGCTCACGGAGCGCCTGAAGGACGCCCTTCTCAACGGGCACCGCATCGAGATCCGCGGCTTCGGCGTCTTCGAACCACGCCCCCGCAAGCGCGGCATGGGCCGGAACATCAAGACCGGCGCCAGCGTCCAGATCCCCAAGGGCAAGAGCATCCGCTTCAAGCCGGGAAAGGATCTGCGGGAGATCGAGGTCGCATAGCCGCTCAATGCTGCGCATTGAGCGTAGGTAAACAAACTGGGAGGATGAGGGATGGAAGAAGTTCCCCGTCGTCCCGAGATCACCTATCCTGCCCGGGTGCCCATGAAGATCATCGGGCGCCTGGAGGAGCTGCGCCCTGACATGGTGATGGAATTGATCCTCGCCCACCTCGGGCCCCAGGCTGAGGGTGACGAGCGGCACCAGTCCAACTGCAAGGGAGCCTTCATCAGCTACACCTTCTGGATCACGTTGCCGGATGACAAAGTGGAGACGCCCCTGAGGGAGGCGATTCAGAAGCTGCCAGGGGTGGTCATGCAGCTGTGAGGGCGAAAATCGCTGCGCGATTTTCGTTAGTGCGCTGGTGCAGCCCACGCGCTGGAACCCCGGCTGGTTAAGGCCTCAATGTCCCCTTCACGCGGCCCTTCCTAGGCCGCGCCCTGCGGACCATGCCTTCGGCACAGTGGGCCTCCGCTTCCTGCTTCGGCCTCATGCGGGGCTAAGGACGGAGGGTGCCCATCATCCTGGGGTAAGGAATCGTTTCGCGGACATGGGGTAGCTTGCAGATCCACGCCACGGCTCGCTCGAGCCCCATGCCGAAGCCGGCGTGGGGGACGCTGCCGTACTTGCGGACATCCAGGTACCACTCATAGTCGGCGCGGTTGAGCTCGTGGTGCTTGATCTGGTCCAGGAGGAACTGCAGGTCGCTGGCCCGCTCGCCGCCGCCGATGACCTCGCCATAGCCCTCGGGGGCCAACAGGTCCGCGCCCAGCGCCAGGCGGGAATCCAGGGGATCCGGCTCCATGTAGAAGGCCTTGAACACCTTGGGGAAGCGGTGCACCCACAGGGGCCGGTCCGTGGCATTCATGAGAATGGTCTCGTCGTCGTTGCCGAAGTCCTCGCCCCATTGGATGTCGCTGCCGAGGGTCTTCAGCTTCTCCACGGCGTCGGTGTAGGTCATGCGGTCGAAGGTGTTGTTCAGGGCGGTTTCCAGGGGCGCGAGGTCGCGTTCCAGGATCTTCAGCTCCTCCTGGCGGCTTTCCAGCACGCGCTGGATGAGGAACTTGGTCATGCGCTCGCCCAGCACCATGACATCGTCCAGGTGGGCGAAGGCCACTTCCGGCTCCACCATCCAGAACTCCGTGAGGTGGCGGCGNNCAGTAGGTCTTGCCGAAGGCGGCGATGCCCGGCTCCTGGTAGAGCTGGCCTGACTGGCTGAGGAAGGCCATGCCCTCGTGGAAGTACTCGGTGCCGAACAGCGTGCTGGTCCCTTCGCAGGCGCTGGGCGTGAGGATGGGTGCGTCGAGCAGGGTGAAGCCGTCCTCGTCGAAGAAATCGCGGATGCCCTTCACCAGGGTGTGGCGGATGCGGAGGATGGCCCACTGGCGCTTGCTGCGCAGCCAGAGGTGGCGGTTCTCCATGAGGAATTCGGTGCCGTGCTCCTTGGGTGTGATGGGGAAGTCCGTGCTGCCGCCGATGAGTTCCAGGGACTTCACCAGCAGCTCCGGCTGGCCCGTCTTCGGGTGCAGCTGGACGACACCCGTCACGGAAATAGCGGCCTCCTGGGTGAGCTTCCCCGCCAGTTCGTAGCTCGCCGGATCGGCCTCGGTGGCACCCACCACGCACTGCACGAAACCGGACCCGTCCCGCAGCTCGATGAAGCGGGTCTTGCTGGTGCGGGCATTGCGGACCCAGCCCCGTAGCCGGACGGTCTCACCGACTTGGCCGGCGAGGAATCGGACTTCGGTGAAGGGCTGGCTGCTCACGAGGACTCCAGAACCAAACCCCTATTGTGCCCGGGGAACCTCGCTGGCTCCAGAGGCAGCTCTTGTCAGCCTACTTGGCCTCGCGGAACTTCCCGGAAATCGCTCCCTGCATGCCCCTGAGATGGACCATGACCCGCTCGAGCTTCTGCCGGGCGATATCCTGGAACTGCATCTGCTGGATAAGGGCGAACACCGTGTTCTGCATCTCCTGATTCGTGCGTTCCAGTTCCGCGATGTCGCGTTCGTGGCCCTTCAACTTGCCAAGTCCCGCCTCCTGCTTCAGGTAGCCGAGGCCGCTGAAGGCCTTGTCGGTGCTGGACAACATGGCTTCCACCCGCTCCAGCACCTTGGACATCTCCTGCTCCGTGTAGGAGATGGAACTCTCGATCTGGGGCAGTACACGCTGCTCACCCTCACCTTTGGAGGGTGCCACCTCAATGAGTTGCTTGAGACTGTCATCAAGACGCTCCTCAAGGCTGAGGGTCGCCAGGACTTCCTTTCCCTGGGTGCGCCTGATACCACGGTTGGCGATGAGGGCGGCATCGAGGAGGGTGATCACGCGCTCGCCCTGAACGATGAACCCTTCTACCCAGGCGCCATCCAGTCCGGCAAGCAGCGGGCTCGCCGGGACAATGTCCTCCTCGGGGATGCTCACGACGGCATCGACGGCGTCCACCAGCAGGCCCGTGGCCGTCCCAGCCAGATCCAGGACCAGGATGGTGCCGGTCTTCGAGGGGTCCAGCGGAGGCATGGACATTCGCACCCGCAGGTTCACCACGGGAATCACCCGGCCACGAAGGTCGAGGATGCCCTCCACGGACGGGGGCATGTGCGGCAGCTTGTTCAGACTCTGGAAGGGCGTGATCTCTGCCACATGCCGCAGCCGAAGCCCATAGGCCCGGTCGTTCAGGAAGAAGGTCATGAACCGGTGCTGGACCGACCCCTGGCCCTTGGCGCGGACCCGTGCCTCGAGTGAGGGCGAGGGTGCTGCGCCAAGGTTCACACGGCCTCCTGGACGGCGAGTTGCAGGAGTTCCGCGGGATCCAGGATCAGCACCACGCCCCCGTCACCCATGATGGACGCGCCGCTGATGCCAGGCAGGCTGGCGAGGTAGGGCGCCAGGGGCTTGATGACCACTTCCTGGCGGCGGATGAAGGCATCCACGATGATGCCCATGCGCCGGCCAGCGGCGGAGACCACCACCACGCAGAGACCATCGGCCTCGCTCGCGGTCTCGTCCGGGGACGCCGACTTCAGCAGGCGTTTGAGGCGGCAGACCCCCAGGACCTCGCCACGCAGGTTGATGGCCTGCCGGCTGGTGAGGTGGGAGATGTTCTCCGGCGGGATGATGAGGGTTTCCTCGACGGAGGTGCCGGGGAGCGCGAAGACCTGGTTGCCGCTCTTCACCAGCAGAGCGTCGATGATCGCCAGCGTCAGGGGCAGCTTGATGGTGAAGATGGAGCCCTTGCCCACGGTGGACCGGACTCCCACACGGCCATTGAGCTTGCGCACATTGGAGCGCACGACGTCCATGCCCACACCCCGGCCCGAAATGTCCGTCACCTTGGCGGCGGTGCTGAACCCGGGAGCGAAGATCAGCTCGATCACCTCATCGTCCGGCATGGCATCGACGCGCTCCGCGGAGAACATGCCCTTCTCCACGGCCTTGGCGCGGATGACGGCCGGATCGATGCCCTTGCCATCGTCCTCGATCTCCACCACGACGCTGTCACCTTCGTGGCGGGCCCGCAGGATCACGGTTCCCACCTCGGATTTGCCCGATTTGACCCGCTCTCCCGGCAGCTCAATGCCGTGGTCCGCGCTGTTGCGGATGAGGTGGATCATCGGGTCGCCCAGTTCCTCGATGATGCTCTTGTCGATCTCGGTGTCCTCCCCGACGAGCTGGAGGTCGATCTTCTTGCCGCTGGCCTTGGCCAAGTCACGGAGCATGCGCGGGAACTTGGAGAAGATGGTCTTCACGGGCACCATGCGGATGCCCAGCACCGAAGCCTGGATCTCCTTGCTCACGTGATCCAGATACACGGAGGCGTGGGTCAGCTCCTTGGCCACGCCCGCAGCGGGGTGGCCGTTGACTTGGGGCACGAGCCGCTCGACCAGGTGGCTGATCATGGTCTTGCTGATGATCAGTTCGGCCACGATGTTCATGAACTGCTCGAGCTTGGCCTGGCTCACCCGGATCGTGTCGGTGGCAGCCTTCTCGTCCGTGTTGCGCCGCCCGGTCTTGCGGCGGTCATCGGCGTCAGCCTTGGGCGCGGCCCCTAGGCTCAAGGGATGGCAGGTGAGAGTCACGTTCGAAAGCGCCCCGAAGACCTTGCGGATCTCTTCGATGGGCTCCGTGGCCTCGATGATCATCACCAGGTCCAGGTGGAAGGTCCGGGGATCGAAACTGTCCAGATCCACCAGGGGCTCCCGCGGAACCATCTGCCCGTATAGGAGGCGCCCCACCAGTTCGACCATCTGGAACATCGAGAAGGGATTGAACGCCGTCCCATAAATGGAGCCGGCCAGTTCGGCCTGGATCCCGACCACCGACTTCCCCTCGGACAGGGCGGCGGCGGCGGCCTTACGGCCCGCCTCGTCCAGGCCGGACAACGCGGCGGGAAGATGCAGATCGCCGCTGGAGGCCACAGCGGCCACGGCGGCCTGGACGGCCACCGGGACGGCGCCACCTTTCTTCAGCGTTTCGAGGTTGCGGATCAATTCGCTGGGATCCGGGTCCTCGGCCTCGCCCTGCTTCTTCACCTGGACGCGAACGTCCTCGACCAGGACTTTCAGCATGTCCACGGTCTCGAAGAGCAGTTCCATGACGCGGTCGCTGAGCTCCATGCGGGACTTGCGGAGGTCGTCCAGCACGTTCTCGCCCATATGGGAGAGAGCCTGGACCTTCTCGAGCCCGAGGAATCCGGCGGCACCCTTGATGGTATGGACACTCCGGAAGATGGCATTCAGCAGGTCCAGATCACCGGGCGACTCCTCGAGGGCCAGGAAGTTGGTCTCGATCTGCTCGAAATGTTCCTGCGCCTCGACGAGGAAGTCCTCGTAGAAGCTGGGATCGTCGAGGGCGAAATTGCTCATGGTTCACCCGTCCTGTTCGCCGCGCCGCGGCGCCCCTGGAGGCCCTGGAGCTGTTCGGTCTCCCCATCGGTCAGAAGCTGCTTGAGCTCGAGCAGAAAGATCATGCCATTGTCCAGGCGGGCCACCTTCTCGATGTACCGGTTGGCGCCCACGGCAGTGACGGCAGGCGGGGGGCCGAAGCGGTGCAGATCCACGGGTCGGACTTCATCCACCGCGTCCACCACGAGGCCCGTGAAGACACCGCCGATGCTGGTGATGAGGATCCTGGAGATGGTGGTCGCTTCAACCCGCTCCAGGCCGAACCGGGTGCGGAGATCCACCACCGGCATGACCTCGCCGCGCAGATTCAGCACGCCGTCCACAAAGTGGGGCGCCCTGGGCACGGGCGTGATCTGGCCCACCATGATGATCTCGCGGACTTCGTGCAGGCGGAGGCCGTAGCTCTCGGGGCCCAGGTGGAAGACCACCAGTTCGAGGCTGGGCACGGTCTCCTGGGCCCTGGTGTCGTTGAGGCCGAGTCCCTGGCCCATGGCGGCAATTTTCTCTTGATCGTCGCCCGTGATGATCTTCAGCACGTTGATGAGGCTCACCATGCGACCCGGAAGCAGGAGGATGCCCTCCAGGTGTTCCCTTTCCGCCTCTGACAAGGTCTGGGGCGGAGGCAGGACCTGGTCATCCTGCACTCGGAGGATTTCCTGGATCTCGTCCACCACCACGCCGATCTTGGCGCTTCCGAAGGAGAGGAGGACCACCATGTCCCGCTTGCGCTCGCTGTCGCCCTGCTGGATGGACATGATCTCGGAGAGGTCCACCAGCGGCATCACCTGGTCCCGCAGGCAGATGACGCCCAGTACGTAGTCCGGCGCGTCGGGCACCTTGGTCACGGAGGGAAGTTCGACAATCTCTTCGACTTCATGCAGCGAGATCCCGAAGGACTCGGAGCCCAGGCGGAACGTGACGAAGGGGCGGCCGTCCTCTTCGATTTCCTCATCCGCCTCATCCCCCGCGCCACCGAAGGTGCCCGTTATGCCGAGCTCCTCGAGTTCAGCGCGCCGGGTCAGTTCCGTGCTGTCCAGAAGCTTTTCAAGATGGATCAGGGTGATCAGCCGCGTGCCCACTGTGACCATACCCGCCAGGTACTCGGCGCGAATGCCCGCCACCAGGGGCGGTGTCTCACGAATGGTGTGGTCCTCCAGGCGCACCACTTCGGCGACTGAATCCACTTGAAGACCCGTGGGGCCACTGCCCAGTCTCATGACGATGATGCGAGTCTTCGTGGTGGTTTCCTGGGGCGCGAGGTGGAACCGGATGCGGCTGTCGATGACGGGGATGATGAGGCCGCGCAGATTGATGACACCGAGGATGAAGCTCGGGCTGCCCGGAACCGGCGTCACATCGGTGCGGTGAGTAATCTCCTGCACCCGGTCGATGTCCAGGCCGAACTCCACATTGTCCAGGGTAAAGGTCACCAACTGGCCCGAGGGCACCAGCTCCGTGGCGAGGAGGGCCTGGGTGGACTCGGCGGCCATGGCTTATTCCTTTTTCTGGGATTTGAAGGCCTCGATCACCGCGTCCGCGTGGGCTTTGTTCTCATCGGGCGTGGTACCCGTCTGGGCGATGGTATGGCTGATGGAAGGCCGTTCGGTGTCGCTCTTCAGGCCCGTGCCCAGCAGCTCCGCAATGTAGTCATGGATCTGCCGCAGGTGGTGGACGATGCGCTCGAGCTTCTGGCGCGTGATGTCCTGGAACTGCATGAGGTCCATCACTTCGAAGACCTTGTCCTGGATCTCCTTGCTGGCGGTCGCCACCTCTTGGATGGCACCCTGGACACCCAGGCTCTGGGCCCCTTCGTGGCGCATCATGTCGGTGATGAGCTGCTGCTGGCGGGACACCAGGCGGCTGATCTGATCCAGCTGGTCCATGACCTTGTTGGACTCACGTTCGGTCACGGAGGTGACGGTATCCAGTTCGGAGATCACGTGGCCACTGCCGTCCTTCTTGGGTTCGGCCTGGGTCGTGGGCTCCTTCTTGGAAGGCGCCGCCGGGAAAGCCGCCGCCTCCGGAGCCTTGGCGGCCATCTTGGGCTTCTTGGGGGATTTTCCGCCTCCGATGAGGAGGGCGTCGATTTCGGACTGGTCCATGGCCTACTCCTTACCCAAGGAGGGACTCGATCTTTTCTTTGAGGGTGTCCGGGGTGAACGGCTTCACCACGTAGTTGTTCACGCCGGCCTGCAGGGCCTCCACGATGTCCTCCTTCGCGGCGTTGGTCGTCACCATGAGGATCGGGATGACCGGATTCTGGCCACGCACGGTCTTCACGAATTCGAGGCCATCCATCTCCGGCATGTTCCAGTCGGTGATGATCATTTCCACCCCGCCCTGGCCGAGCTTCTCGAGCCCGCTCTTGCCGTTCTCACCCTCCACCACATCGGTGTAGCCGATGCGGGACAGGGTGTTGATGATGATGCGCCGCATCGTCGAGGAATCATCCACGATGAGGATCTTCACGGGGGCCTCCTGGAAAGGGTATTAGGTCAGGGTCAATTGGAGGGTGGAGGCGCGGTAGCTTCCAGGAACTTCACGAGGGCTTCGAGGTCATCAGGGTAGACGTTCTGGAACTTGACCCCCAACTCGTATCCTCCCGAATCCATCTGTTCGACGCGGACAACCATGCCCAGGGCGACCAGCGGCCTGACCTCGGCATCCTGTACTGGGCCAAAATGATTCTGGTATCGACCCCAACCGGGGACACGCAACTCCAGCTTGAGCAAGGTTCCCAGAGGATAGGCCCTGGGCGAATCCACCAAGAGCCCGCCGCCGGACACATCCTTGTAGTTGCAGGTGGCCGGTGCCTCCCCCTTGTGGAAGCTCAATTCCTGGAAGCTCAACGACGCTTCCAGGGGAATCCGTTGGTATTGTCGCCGTTCCTGGCTCATAACAGTCCTCAGATGGGGCATCGGAGGGGAGGCATCCCGACTTGAATCCTGCAAAACCTGCCCCGACTCCCCGGGCCGGGTCCGGGCTCGGCTAGACTTTAGCCTGTGCGCGCGTCCCGAGGGGACGCACCCCGGAGGTTCCATGCCCGCTGCCCAAGGCCAATGTTCCATGGACCCCGGCCAGGTGGAGCTGACCCTCCAGCGCCTGGCCGCCGAACTCGTGGCCCGAGTGAAACCCGAGGAAGAGGTCGTCCTGCTGGGCATCCGATCCCGGGGCCTCCCCCTGGCCGAACGCCTGGCCACCTTGCTTAGAGCTGCCACTGGCGCTCCCGTGCCCGTGGGTTCCCTGGATATCACGCTGTATCGGGACGACCTGACCGAGATGGTGGGCAGCCCCATCGTGAGACCCACCGAGATCCCCTTCACCCTGAAGGACCGCACGGTCGTCCTGGTGGATGACGTCCTCTACACCGGCCGGACGGTCCGATCGGCCATGGATGCCCTTTTGGACCACGGACGGCCGCACCGGGTGATGCTCCTGGTCCTGGCGGACCGGAGCGGCCGGGAGTTGCCCATCCAGGCCGACCTGGCTGGAGTTCGGGTAGAAGTGCCCCCTGGCCACCGAGTCGCCGTTCGGGTGAAGGAGATCGACGGCGAAGACGGCGTCACTGTGGAGGCCTGCTGATGCCCTCCGAACGCTACGTCTTCCCCCACCGGCACCTCCTCGGCATCCAGCCCCTCAGCCCCCAGGACATCACGGCCCTCCTGGACCAGGCCCAGGCCTTCGAGGAAGTTTGCGAGCGGCCCAGCATCAAGATCGTTCCGGCCCTGCGCAAGAAACTGGTGGTGAACCTCTTCTTCGAAAACAGCACCCGCACCCGGAACAGCTTCGAGATCGCCGAGAAGCGGCTCTCCGCCGAGATCATCAACTTCGACGCGGACACCAGCAGCCTGAATAAGGGCGAGACGCTCATCGACACGGCCATGAACCTGCAGGCCATGCATCCCGACCTCATCGTCATGCGCCACAGTGCCCCAGGAGCCCACGCCCTCCTGGCTCGGCACATGAAGGCCAGCATCGTGAACGCCGGGGACGGCTCGCACGAGCACCCCACCCAGGCCCTGCTGGATGCCTACACCCTGCGGAAGCACTTCCAAAGACTGGAAGGCTTGCGGGTGGCCATCGTGGGTGACATCCGCAACAGCCGCGTCGTGCGCTCCAACCTCTGGCTCCTCACCCGCATGGGGGTCAAGGTAACCCTCGTGGGGCCACCCACCCTCGTCCCCCAGGAGCTGAAAGCCACCTGGCCGGACATCGAGATCTGCCACGACTTCGATGCCGTGATCCCCAGCCAGGACGCCATTATGATGCTGCGCGCCCAGTTCGAGCGGGGCACCGGCGCCTACATCCCGGGCCAGGGCGAATACAGCCGCTTCTTCCAGCTCAATCCGGCCCGCATGAAGCGGGCGAAAAAGGACGTGGTGGTGCTGCACCCCGGCCCCATCAACCGTGGCCTGGAGATCACCAGCGACGTGGCGGATGGCCCCAATAACCTCATCCTCGACCAGGTGACCAACGGCGTTCCGGTCCGCATGGCCGTGCTTTACCTGCTCTCGAACCCCCACGGAGAGCAGGTGCCGTGATGTCCTCACCCATGATCCAAGGCCCCATCACCCTCCTCATCCTCGACGGCTTCGGCGATGGCCCCCGGAACGCCTTCGACGCCACCTTCGTGTCCGCCATGCCCCGCTTCAACGCCCTTCGAAAGACCTACGCCACGACCCAGCTGATCACCAGCGGCGAGGCCGTGGGATTGCCAGAGGGCCAGTTCGGGAATTCAGAAGTGGGCCACATGAACCTCGGCGCGGGGCGGGTGGTATGGCAGGAGCTCACCCGTATCGATGCCGCCATCCGGCGCGGCACCTTCCGCGAGAACGCCGCCATCCGCGCCCTGCTTAGTGAACTCAAGGCTTCGGGCAAGCGCCTCCACCTGCTGGGGCTGGTGAGCGACGGCGGGGTCCACAGCCATCAGAATCACCTTGTGGCCCTGGCCCAGTGGGCCCAGGCCGAGGGCGTCCCCACCACCATCCACGCCATCACGGACGGCCGGGACACCGGCCAGAAGAGCGCCGACGGCTTCCTCCAGTGGCTCACCTTCCAGCTGCGGACCTGTCCCCTGGTGACCATCGGCTCCGTCTGCGGGCGCTACACCGCCATGGACCGGGATAAGCGCTGGGATCGTACCGAGCAAGCCTGGAAGCTCTACGTGGATGGTGATGCCCCCCACCAGGCGCCCGACGCCCTGGCGGCCATCGCCGCCGCCTACGGCCGGGGCGAAACCGATGAGTTCGTGGCTCCCACCAAGCTCGATGCCTTCCACCCCTTCGCCGACGGCGACGGGGTGCTGTTCTTCAACTTCCGTGCCGACCGGGCCCGGCAGATGTGCCATGCCCTGGTGAATCCTGCCTTCGCAAGCTTCCCGCAGAAGCATCGACCGGCCATCAAGCTGGTCACCTTCACGGCCTACGACGTGGAACTGGATCCCTTTGTCTCCGTGGCCTACCCGCCCCAGAGCCTCGACCTCATTCTCGGCGAGCTCATCAGCGCCCAGGGATGGAAACAGTTCCGCACCGCCGAAACGGAGAAATACGCTCACGTCACCTACTTCTTCAACGGCGGGCGGGAGGCCCCCTTCGAAGGGGAGGAACGCCGCCTGGTGCCCTCGCCCAAGGTGGCCACCTACGATCTGCAGCCGGAGATGAGCCTCCCCGATGTAAGCCAAGGGCTGGAGGCCGCCATCCATTCAGGAGAGTACCGCTTCCTCGTCTGCAACCTGGCCAACCCCGACATGATCGGCCATACGGGCGACCTGGCTGCGGCCACCATCGCCTGCCAGGTCGTGGACGCCGCCGTGGGCCGCATCGCGGACGCCACCCTGGCCATGGGCGGGGCCCTCTTCATCACCGCCGATCATGGCAACTGCGAGTGCATGCGGGATGAGGACGGCAATCCCCATACTTCCCACACCCTCAACCCCGTCCCTGCCGTCCTGGTGGCCGCGGATTTCGAGGCCCGCCAGCTTCACAGCGGAGGGGCCCTCAGCGACGTGGCGCCCACGCTGTTGAAGCTCTTCGGGCTGGAACAACCCGGAGTCATGGATGGGAAGAGCCTCCTACTGTGAGCCCGAAGCAGGGGCGAAGAGCCACCGCGCAAGGCGCGGCCCCGCAGGGGTGGGGCACAGGATGTGCCGTGTGAGCCCGCAGCAGGAGCGGAGGGCCATTTTGCCGAAGGCGAAACCCGCAGGGCGAGGCACAGGAGGTGCCGAGTGAAGATCGCGTTCATCGGCACCCACGGCGTCGGCAAGACCACCCTTTGCTACGAGCTGGCCGCGGCCCTCAAGCGGGAGGGCATCCATGTCGACATCGTGAAGGAAGTGGCACGGCTCTCGCCGTTGCCCATCAACCAGAAGACCTCCCTGGAGGCCCAGACCTGGATCTTCTTCACGCAGATGGCTGAGGAGATCCGCTCCGGCAGCCAGCATGACGTGCTGGTCTGTGACCGCAGTGTTCTGGACAACTACGCCTACATGATGCTGGCCTTCGGCCGCCAGCTGCCCATCGAGCGATTCATGTACCACTGGATGAAGAGCTACGACCTGCTCTTCAAGGTGCCCTACTCAGGTCAGCTCACCGCCGACGGAGTGCGGGATACCGATACCTTTTTCGCCGAGGCCGTGGATCACCTGGTGGACCAGTTGCTCCAGGAACGGGCCCTGCCCCACCAAAGACTGGAGCCTGGGGCCCGGCCCACCTGGATTGAACGGGTCAAGCAAGTGGTGCTGGACCATCCCAAAGGGCAGAAACGGCTCATTTGACCGACAGATCCTCACTTGTGATTGGGGTCTCCTGACTCCCGGTAGATGATGCTGGGGAGGGAGGCTCCTGTGGCCCTAAACGATCCCCATCTGGTACGTGGCGGCAGTTTCATGTTTCATCCCGCCGGTTCGCTGCCGCAGTTCACCCCCGAGGAGTGCGGCGAGGAGGCGCTGGCCATCGCCGAGGCGGCCCGCGACTTCGTGAATGGCGAGGTCATGCCCCGGGACGAGGAAATCGACCACCTCGACCTTGAACTGAACCGGAGCCTGCTCGCCAAGGCGGGTGAACTGGGCATCCTGGGCATTGAGATTCCGGAAGCCTACGGCGGCCTAGACCTCGATAAGAAGACGGCCCTGCTGGTCCTGGAGGAGATGGCGAAGCAGGCCAGCTTCTCCACCAGCTACGGAGCCCACACCAGCATCGGCACCCTGCCCATCGTGTATTTCGGGAGCCACGAGCAGAAGTCGAAGTACCTGCCCAAGCTCGGCACTGGCGAATGGGTGGCGGCCTACGCCCTGACCGAAGCCGGCAGCGGGTCGGACGCCCTGGGCGCCAAGACCACCGCGGTGCTGCAAGATGGCCACTGGGTGCTGAACGGC
>PMJK01000136.1 GCA_003158505.1 Holophagaceae bacterium
CCTCAAGGCCGTTTCGCCCCAGGCGCCCATCGTGGACTGGTTCCAGGGGGATGACTTCCACCGCAACGGCGCTCTTTGGCTGCCCCACGCCTTCAACTTCATGACGAGCTTCGGCCAGCCCCGGCCCGCGCCCACCGCCGCCTGGCCCTCTCCGCTGGAGCATGGCACCTCGGACGGCTACGAATGGTTCCTGCGCCTGGGCAGCACCGGCGCCACCCGGCAGTACACGAAAGATGTGGCTTTCTGGAACGAGATGCTGGACCACCCGACCTACGACGCCTTCTGGCAGGTTCGCAACCTGCGACCCCAGCTGAAGGACGTGAAGCCCGCCGTGCTCACCGTGGGCGGCTGGTTCGACGCGGAAAACCTCTACGGCACCCTCCAGGTCTATCAGACCATCGATCGTCAGAGCCCCGCGACGGACAACCGCCTGGTCATGGGCCCCTGGTCCCACGGCAGCTGGGAGCGTTCCAAGGGGGACCATCTGGGNNCCCGTGCGATTCGGGGCCGATACCTCGGAATGGTTCCAGCGGGAGGTGCTCCTTCCCTTTTTCATGCACCATCTGAAGGAAACCAGGGATCCCGTTCCGGCCAAGGTCACCGTCTTCGAAACCGGCGCCAATCGCTGGCACCGCCTCGCTGCCTGGCCGCCGAAGGATGCGAAGGATACGAAGTTCTACCTTCAGCCTGACGGCCATCTTTCTTTCACGCCACCGTCGCCCGATGGCGGCGCCGATGCCTTCATCTCCGATCCGGCCAAGCCCGTACCTTTCATCGAGCAAGTCGCCATCGGCATGCCGAAGGAGTACATGACCGCGGACCAGCGCTTCGCGGGGCGGCGTCCGGACGTGCTGGTGTTCCGGACCGACGTGCTGCCTAGCGATCTGACCTTGGCCGGACCCCTTCACCCCGAACTCTTCGTAGCCACTACGGGCACCGACGCCGACTGGGTGGTGAAGCTCATCGATGTCTATCCAGACGATTTCAAAAACCCGGATTTCGAAGCGGGTGGCCCGGCCTGGGAACCCACACCCAACCCCATGGGCGGCTACCAGCAGTTGGTGCGCGGCGAAGTGATGCGCGGCAAGTTCCGGGACAGCCTTTCGACGCCCGTCCCTTTTGC
The DNA here is from genome assembly GCA_003158505.1 of Holophagaceae bacterium. Lineage (GTDB taxonomy): Bacteria > Acidobacteriota > Holophagae > Holophagales > Holophagaceae > Geothrix. Next base: position 1,124 of record PMJK01000136.1, read on the forward strand.
CCCCAGCCAGCCCACCCGCGTGGCCTGGGCCATGAACGACATCTTCCACACCTTCAAGAAGGGACACCGGGTGATGATCCAGGTCCAGAGCACCTGGTTCCCCCTCATGGACCGCAATCCCCAGGTCTTCATGGACATCAACCAAGCGAAGCTTGAAGACTACAAGAAGGCCACGCATACGGTGTTTCACGACGCGGCGAGGCCCAGTGGCATTGGGTTCGAGGTGTGGTCCCCCAGAGATTAGAAAGTCTCAGGTGGGGTCGGGCATTAGGATCTACGCGCCGCCCATGGAAAATTTTCTGTTAAGGGAACCCCAAAGTCGTTCGATACAGAAGGGAGTTCTTCCTGGAGAAGAAGTGGATCCATTGGAACAGCGAAGGTACCGCCGCATTTCTGTGGGCCGTGATCATACGGTTCGTTTTCGTTTTCGTGGGCAGAATTTGGATAGTTTGCCGATCACGAGTCTTAGTGCCAGCGGATGTTTCGTCATTCTCCCCGGGGAATTTGCCGAGAAGGTTCGCGAGGGCCTGCTTCTCGTGAATTTTGTCCTGGAGCATGAGGATCTGCCATCAAGTCCCATTTGCGCCCAAATCGTTCGGGTCGTTACGTGTCTCGCCGAAATCTCCACTGAGGATGTGGGGCTTGGTCTGCTGTTCCTTTCCACCTCCGACCGATTCACGGAGCAGGTAGACACTTATGTTTCTGCCTACCATGAAGTCCATGTTGGGGTTGAACCCTGACCCATTCCTCATGGTGGCATGTTCATCACTGACCCAAGCCGCGGCCAGCTCCCCAATCAGGCTGTGGTGAAATTAGAGGTGAGGTTGCGCCGGCAGGGGATCTGGCGGCCCTTCCAGCGCTTGGATTCGGCACTGCATCCAAGCTGGGTGCAGGTCCTCGTGGAGGCCTCCTTCTTCCCGTTGGTATTCGGCCCCAGCTGATCCGCACAGGTCGATAAGGGGTTTATTCCAGAGCAGCCTTCCACCCCTCCAGCACCCTGAACCGGCTGCCCATCATGCCGGGGAGGGTGAGNNGCGGATCCACTTGCTCAGTTCCCCGTGGGAAAGACCGGTCAGGCCTTCACCTTCCAGAAGGGTGGCCAGGCGCGTGAAATCGACATCCGCTGTCAAATCCGCCTCACCCAGATCCTCGTGCCACTTCCCATCTACGCTGTGGGCCTTGAAGCGGCGCAGGTCGGCGCCCTTGGCCAGCAGGCGATCGGCGGCTTCGCCGTAATCCACAGTCAGGAACAACCCTGCTTCCAGCGGTGCCGCCAGTTCATGCACCAGGCCCGGCAGGATCTCGCACCAGATGCTCCCGTCCCGGGGCTCCAGACCATCGGTCTGACTCGCAAACCAGGCTCCCGCCTCACCCGGATCTGCGGCCTGCCACTCGGGCCCTGTGGCCGTCAGCACCTCCCGGGCCCAGCGTTCCCCCTCCCAACGCCAGGGCTGGGCGGGCAGGGCATCNNGTTCGGCGACAAATCGCGCGCGATTTGTCGTGATGAAAGGAGCGAGGGCTTCTTCCGCTGCGCGTCTCGCAGCCGGGTTGTCGTCGCGATGGACGTAGACCAGGGCTTCCGCGAAGGCGCCGGACACGGCGTTCAACACATCGCGCCCTAGCCAGCCGCGGCCCGCGCCGGGCTCCAGCGCTGTGAACCGCGCGGGCCGACCCAGCCGTTCCCAGGCGGCCTCCAGCCGGAGGGCCAGCGTCTGGCCCAGCAGGGGGCCCAGGTCGAGGGCCGTGTAGTAGTCCTTGCCCGCGAAGCCCCAGGGGCCTTCCGATCTCCGGTAGTAGCCATGCTCCGGGTGGTAGAGACCCAGGGCCATCACCTCGGCGGCGGGCACGGGGCCTTCGACCAGGCGGGCTTGCAGCAGCTCGTTCAGCGGATTCACTTCTTCTCCAAGGGCCACTTCTCCAGTAGCACGGGCAGCAGCCACTGGGTGAGCAGCAGGGCCAGGGCGACGCCGCCCAGGCAGGCGAGGCCGAGACCCCGCAGACCGCGGTAGCCGCTGAAGACCATGCCGCCGAAACCGGCCAGGGTGGTGCCCGCGCAAACGGCGTTCACCCGGGCCACGCGCCGGGGTGCGTCAGCCTCGCTCCGGGCCCGGTGCAGCAAATTGAAGGCCGTGTCCACGCTCACGCCCAGGGCGATGGGAATGGCCATGAGGCTCAGGAAGGTCAGCGGTTCACCGCCCCAGCCGAGGGCCCCGAAAACTCCGGCCTGGCTGGCGAGGAGGGGCACCAGGGCATACAGGGCGAAACGCCAGCTGCGCCCGAAGAAGGCGATGACCACCAGGATGCCCACCAGGGCCAGGAGCACGGCCACCTGGACGGCTTCTCTGGCGATGCCCTTCACCACTCGGAAGAGAGGCTGGGTTCCCACGAAGCGGCCACCAGCTGCTTCCACCATGGGGGTGAGCCGGACGAGGGTGGCTTCATCCAGTCGCAGGGGCACCGTCAGGGCGGGAGCCAGCGGCGGGAGCTTGCGGCCNNCCCAGCACATGGCGAAGCTCGGGATTGAGGGTCTTCCAGTCCGGCACCGGCAACCCGGCTTCGCGCAAAATGGGACTGAGTTTGTTCCACCTTGCCGGCAATCGATCTGGATCCTCCAGCGGGATCTGGATGGCCAAGGGCTGGAGGCTGGCCCCGAGGGTTTTCGTCAGGCGCTCCTGCAGGGTGAGGGCGGGGTTACCCTGGGCCCGGAAGCGCCGCAGGTCCTCCTCCCAGCGGGTGCGGGGAGCGCCCATCAGGGCCAGGGCCAACAGGGCCAGGGCTGCCCAGGGAGCCCAGCGTGGGCGGGGAGCGGAGGCCACGGCTGGCCCTGGAGCGAAGGGGCCCGCCCCGCGGTCCAGCCAGAGCAGAAGCGTGGGCAGGACCAGGAAGGTGGCGGCGAGACAGGCCAACAGTCCCAGCCCCGTGGTGAGACCCAGGTCGCGAATGCCCGGGAAGGGCGCGAAGGCCAGGGCCAGAAAGGCCGGGGTCGTGGCGAGGGCCCCGGCCGCGACGCCGGGCCCCGTGCCGAGTACTGCCGCCCGCAGAGCCCAGGGCTTGGGCCGGCCCGTCCGGCGCTCG
>PMJK01000116.1 GCA_003158505.1 Holophagaceae bacterium
GCGCAAAGAGTATTGGTTCGAAGCGGCTCATTTCATCTACAACCATCCGGGCAAGTGCCGGAACCTGCACGGCCATAGCTACAAGCTCTTCGTGCTGCTGGAGGGGGGGGTTAATCCCGAGACTGGCATGATCATCGACTTCGATGACCTGTCGAAGGTGGTGGTGGAGCAGGTCATTTTGAAGCTCGATCACCGGTTCCTCAACGACCTGATTCCCCTGTCCACGGCCGAGAACATCTCGGTGTGGATCTGGGAGCAGCTGAAGCCCGCGCTGCCCCAGCTGTGCCAGATTGAGGTTTATGAAACCACCGATAACTGCGTGATCTATCGTGGTGTCTGACATGCGTTGCTTATGGGCCCTTCCTGTGTTCGTGGTTCTGGTGGGCTGCGATGCCATCAATCCGACCCTGCGCTACCAGGAAGTGGCTCGCCAGCTGCGGTTCACGCTGGACCGGGTGGATGCGAGGATCGACCTGGCCTTTCCACCTGAACGGTCTCACTTACGCATTCTGATCGATGTGGGCGTAGACAACCCTTCGGACCAGTGGCTGCGCACGAGGCATGTGGCTGGGGAGCTGCACCTGAAGGCCCAGGGGTGTGACTACGCGCTGGGATCGGTGAGCTTCCCCCAAGGCGCGGAGATCGCGCCCAAGGGCCGCAGTACCCTCAAAGTTGAAGTGGCTCTGGGCTACAACGATCTGAAGACCGCCTGGGGTCCTCTGTCCGGCGCCGTGATGCGCCACGAACCTGCCACCTGGAGCCTGGCTGGCGAGGCCCGTTTCGAGGCGCTGGGCATCGAGTTCGGTGTGCCCTTCCACACGCAAAAGGAGAGTGGTCGATGATGCAGGCCCACAGCCCTCATCGGGCGACGCAGACGTCGCCCGATATCTATTGTCAGCCCCCAGCCCACAGCCCGAGATGATCCGTGCGGTCGTCTTCGACCTCTGGAATACGCTGGTCTTCAGCCCGGCGGGCAGTCCCTTTCAGCGGTTGAAGGACCTTCTGCGTCCGGATCAGGCGCACCTGTTTGCGGCCCTGGTACGCGACGGCATGGTGCAGCCCTACTCATCCGTGCAGGATTTCCTTGGGTCCTGGAAGGACTCCGCCAACCTCGACGACGCCCAATTGAAGGCCATGGCTCGGGCCTTCCTGGAGGCCGGCGAGCAGGCGGAATGCTTCCCCGGAACCCCCGAAGCCATGGGCGCAGTGCGCGATCTGGCGCGGTTGGCGATGCTCTCCAATACTCAGACCTTTGGCCTTGAGATGCTCGACCGGCTCGGCATCACTCAGCGCATCCGTTCGAGGATACTGAGTGCTGAGGTTGGGACTTTGAAGCCTGAACCTGCGGCTTTCGAGGCGGTGCAACGGAGGCTGGGCCTTTTCCCCGGGAATCTCGCCATGGTGGGCGACAGCTGGAACGATGACGTGCTGGGCGCCCTCAATGCCGGCTGGACTGCCATCTGGGTAAACCGCGAAGCCAAACCTCGCCCCGCCCACCATGCCGAGTCACCTATCTACGAAGTCCGGAGCCTCGATCGTGTGCCCGAACTCATCCAGGGGTTGCAGGATGGCCTGCGCTGTCCAACGTGTTTGGGGTGAGGGTATACCGATCATTGAGTTGTCAATGCCAACACTTTTTCTCGTCTTGTGAAATACTTAGGCAATATTGTTTTGCAATTCGATCGACTCTGCTGGAGATGTTGCTAGCTACACGGTTGGAATGTCTCATTCAAGAATGCGGTCCAAATGCGATTTGACGTAAGAATTCTCAAACCTAGCGACCCCGATTGGGCAACCCTGCTGGCTCGGGCCAGTTATGATTGCTATCATGAATCAGCCTATGTAAATCTTGAGGCAATGCGCCTTAAAGGTGGAAGCCTGGCTGTTGTAGTAGAGAATTCTGGCAGTTTTATGATGCTGCCTCTGGTTGTCCGCGGCCTACCTCCCCTCCTCGGCTCAGAGTTGGCTTGCTACTCCGATGCCATTTCACCCTACGGTTACCCGGGATTCCTGCTCTGTGGAGATAAGTCCCATGAGGAGGCCTGGTTGATGGGCGCATGCCAAGCCATGCTCGATGCCCTTAGGCGTGAGGGTATCTGCAGTGTCTTTGTGAGGTCGCACACTTTCCTCACGCAACCCATGGCGGCGCTTGCCGAACTGGGCACCCTCGTGGACCACGGCGAGACTGTCTGGCTGGATCTTACAAAATCCGATGAGGAATATTGGGGAGAGTTGCGCACCAATCATCGGCGCTGACCTGCAAACGATTCGTCGACGTATGTATCGCCACGATTATGGTCCTGCTTCTTTTCCCCTTCATGGTGGGAATTGCCTCCATCGTATGGATCGCACTTGGTCGACCAGTCATCTATGGCCAGACGAGACCTGGCAAGAACGGGCGCCTTTTCCGACTTTGGAAATTTCGCACCATGACAGAAGAACGCTCGACCTCAGGGGGACTCTTGCCGGACGGCGAGAGGCTTACAGCCCTCGGACACTTCCTGCGCCGCTACAGTCTTGATGAACTCCCTCAGTTGTTCAATGTTCTTTCGGGAGACCTCAGCCTAGTGGGCCCGCGCCCATTGCTGGTGCGGTACCTGCCGCGTTACACGGAGCGGCAGCACTTGCGCCATCTCGTCAAGCCAGGGATCACTGGCTGGGCACAAGTCCATGGCCGGAATTCCTCGACCTGGCTCGCCCGCTTTGAAGCTGACATCTGGTATATAGAACACTGGTCCCTCTTGCTCGACTTCCGGATCATGATCAAAACCGTTTTCACCCTATTCAACACGGGAGGCGTGAAGTCAGGTGCGGGGGCCGAGTTCGATGAATACTGGGGACCAGACGGTCCCCCCGAACATGGACCTCGAGCCTACCCTGTCGAGTCTGATGAGATCTTGGTCCCAGATCAGGTCATCGATGTGGAGAGGAAATGAGGGATCGCCAAGACCGGTTTTGGAAAAACCACTACGATGATCTGGCCACCGCCGCGAAGCCTTGGCTGGACTATTCCAATGATCGCGTGCAAGCCCAGACTTTCGCGGTGGCCCTGGAAGCAGCTGGTTCTATCCAAGGGCGGTGTTGCCTGGATTTCGGCTGTGGTTTCGGCCTGCTCAGCATGGCCCTAGAAGCCCTCGGTGCCGCCGCTGTCTGCGGGATCGATCAGAGTGCCGTGATCATCAATAGGAATCGCCAACGAACCAACTCCATCGAATGGATTCTAGGCCAAGCCCTCGATATCCCACGGGCAGCCAGTTATGACCTCGTCTTTGCAGTCGAGGTTCTCCAGTACCTTTCATTCCAAGGAACCTTAGGGGAACTATGGGATCACATGGCACCCGGTGGGCGTCTAGTGGCCGTGGTGCCCAACCGCGACTGTCCACTTGTGCAATGTCCAACCGAGCGTTACGAGGGGCAGTACTGGCCTCCAACCGTTGGAGAGATCTCCGCCAGCGTCTTGGCGCTACCGGAGCTGGCCTATTGGGGTATTCGCGGGTTGCAGTTCGCAGCAGATCAAAGCATCGTTCCTTATGATGTGACGGAATGGATGGATGGACCTTCTCTGACCGGTGTACCTAATCGATTTGTTTTTGTTGCAGGAAAGCATTCCTCGGGTTGAAGCTTGCCGAACGTTGAGTTGGGGTCTTAGCCCCAGGGGCTTAGCTAGGGCCGAAACGAAATCCACACATGGGCGCCAAGTTGCTCAGGTTTACCTTTGATCACGCGCTTGCGCTGTCTTGCCCAGGGAACTGAAGATCCATGACCACGGCATGCCGGGGGGTATCGGCGCGTTCGATCCAGGAGACGCGAGCGCCCAGCAGGCGTGCCAACTGCATGAGGCCTTCCCGGGATTCCTGATTGAGCGAGACGGCGAGGTCGGGGTGCAGGGTCAGGCGCACTTCGGCGCCTCGCAGCCGCTCGCCGAGGCGCACCAGCTCTCGGTAGGCCCTGAGCAGGCAGGTCTCGGGGCTCTGGATGCGGCCCGCACCGTTGCAGGTGGGGCAGGGTTGGGTGAGCAGCCGCTCCAGGGATGGGCCGGTGCGCTTGCGGGTGAGTTCCACCAGGCCGAACTCGGAGATGCCCCCGGCCCGGGCGTGGTTGCGGTCCCGCTTCAACTCCTCCTGGAAGCGCGTGAGCACCTCTTCGCGGTGGACCGGGTCCACCATGTCGATGAAGTCGATGACCACAATGCCGCCCAGATTGCGGAGCCGCAGCTGCCGTACGATTTCCGGGATGGCCTCCAGGTTGGTGAGGTAGACAGTCTCTTCCAGATCCTTCTTCCCGACGAACTTGCCGGTGTTCACGTCCACGCTGACCAGGGCCTCGGTCTGGTTCAGCACGATCGAGCCGCCATGTTTGAGGAAGACCTTGGGCTGGCGGGCGGAATCGATCTCGGCTTCGATGCCGAAGGCGTCGAAGATGGGCAGGTCCGAGGTGAAGCGCTTCACGCGGTTCGACCATTCCGGATGGAGGTTCTCGACGAAGGAGACGACTTCCCGATGGGCAGCGTCATTGTCCACCCAGAACGTGGAGACCTCCTCGCGGAAGATGTCGCGCATAATTTTCTGGAGCAGGCGCAAATCCTGCCACACCATCCCGGGCGCGGGCACGGTATCGGCCTTGGCCTGGATCCCCTCCCACAATCTTCGGAGGAAGACCACGTCACCGACCAGATCTTCATCCTTTTCGCCGATGGCGGCGGTACGGACGATGAAGCCCTCGCCGGGCTGGGCGTGGCTCCGGATCAGTTCGCGCAGGCGATCCCGTTCGGCGGGATCGATGATCTTGCGGGAGATGCCGATGTGCTCAATGCCGGGCATGAACACCAGGAACCTACCGGGGAAACTCAGATGCCTCGAAAGCCTTGGCCCCTTGGAGCCGATGGGGTCCTTCACCACCTGGACCAGGACCTCCTCGCCTTCCTTCAAGGGCGGCAGCGGGGGGGGCGGGGGCGGAAGATCCTCGATGGCCGCCTCCTCGCCCTCTTCCTCGGAGGTCAGGTCCGATCCAAGGCGCGGCGCGGCGGGATCATCCAGGTAGAGGAACCCATCCTTGATGCCGCCGATGTTGACGAAGGCGCTCTGCATGCCCGGCAGCAGCTTGGCCACCCGGCCCTTGTAGACATCCCCCACTTGGCTCTTGTTCATCGTCCGCTCAAGGAACAGCTCACAAAGCTGACCGTTCTCAAGCAGGGCGATGCGCGTCTCCAGGGGGGTCGAATTGACCACCAGGGACTTGCGGACTTCCATGGAACCAACCTTTCAGAATGTTGCAGGGAAGCGCCTTGCCTCCACCGCGAGCCCCAGGGCCGTACCAGACCGAAGGGTGACTCTTTTCTACCATGACCCTTGGATGCCGCGTCAACGGACTAAGGTTCCATGACTGATTTTTATTATTCCCAGGGCACTTCAATCGGTGAAGGCAGCCACGCACAGCGGTGTACGTTCCTGGGCGCAGCGTTCAGTGATTCGGTTGCGTTCATCCACGAAGACGACCTTGGGGGTCTGGGTCTCGGCTTCCTCGGCGGTCATCCAGCCGTAGGCAGCAATGATGACCAGGTCGCCCGTCTGCACCAGGTGGGCGGCGGCGCCGTTGATGCCGACTTCGCCAGAACCCGGTACGCCAGGAATCACGTAGGTGGCGAGGCGGGACCCGTTGGTCACATCGTAGATGTCGACTTTCTCGTTCTCCATGAATCCTGCGGCTTCGATGAGCAGCGGATCCAGTGTGATTGACCCCACGTAGTCCAGATCGGCCCTTGTGACGGTTGCGCGATGGATCTTTCCGAGCAGGAAGTGGCGCAGCATGCATCCTCCGGTCCAGGCTCCAGCGGGGAGTCCCGGCCAACGCATAAGAATGGACCCAGGTTCACTCAGGGTCCAGCCTCGATTTTTTCTGTATTCTCTAGGACTAAACCATAGGCCGGTTCAGGCGTTCGGGTGGTTTCCGTTCAAGACGAGCCCCGAATCTGCGGCCGAGGGGGCCAGCAGGACATTATCGATCAGCCTGGTCCTGCCGACGTAGGCGGCGGCGCACAGGGCGGCGGTGCGGTCCACCTGTCCCGTCAGGGGCTCCAGGTTCTGGGTATCCACCAGTTCCAGATACTGGATCGAATCGACCCCCGCCAGGAGATCCCGGGCGATCTCGATGAGTCTGGGTGCAGCGTGTTCGCCGGCGTCGAAGGCAGCCTTAGCGGCCAGTAGTCCCTGGCTGATGCAGAGGGCCCGGCGTCGCGCATCCTCGTCGAGGTAGGCGTTGCGGCTGCTCAGGGCCAGACCATCGGCTTCGCGGACGGTGGGCACGACCACGATGTCGACCGGCATGTTCAGGTCCCGCGCCATGCGGCGGATCACCACCGTCTGCTGGAAGTCCTTCTGGCCGAAAAAGGCCAGGTCGGGCTGCACCATGTTGAAGAGTTTGGCCACCACGGTGGCTACGCCCCGGAAGTGTCCGGGCCGGAATCGCCCGCAGAGGGGCTCGGCCAGACGACCTGGTTCAACGTGGGTCTGGAAGCCGGTGGGGTAGATCTCGGAGACCTCGGGGAGAAAGAGTACCCCGGCCCCGGCTTCCAGACACAGGTTCTGGTCCTTTTCCAGGTCGCGGGGGTAGCTGGCCAGGTCCTCGCCGGGCCCGAACTGGGTCGGGTTCAAGAAGATCGAGACGATGGTGGCATCACATCGGGCGGCGCTCTGGCGGATCAGTGTGCCGTGGCCTTCGTGCAGGAATCCCATGGTGGGAACGAAGCCGATCCGTTTGCCCTCTGCCCTCAGGGGACGGAGGAGGGCCCGCAGATCAGCGATGGTACGTACGATTCGCATGGACAAAAACGGGATCCTTCAAGAGTTGTCTGCCAGTTTACCAAGGGTGACCTCATGGGTGCCACTGGGTCAAAGCCGGACGGACGGCTTCTGGAAGGGTATAGGATTCCCGCTCATCCGGGAACCCACCCCCCCGGACATCCTCGGCCCAGACAGCCATGGCTGTCCGTAGAGTCTCGAATCCTTCGGCATAGCGTCGGACGAATTTGGGCGAGGTGCCGGATAGCAGACCCAGCACATCGTGGAAGACCAGCACTTGGCCCGAACAGTGAGGCCCGGCTCCAATGCCGATGGTGGGGATCTCGACCGTTTCCGTCACCTTGGCGGCTAGATCGGCGGGAATGCCTTCGAGCAGCAGGCCGAAACAACCGGCCTCCTGGAGCTTCTGGGCATCCTCCAGCAGGCGCAGGGCGTCGGCCTTCTGCTTGCCCTGGACCTTAAACCCGCCCATGGGGTTCACGCTCTGGGGTGTGAGGCCCAGGTGCCCCATCACCGGGATCTCGGCGTCGATGAGGGCATGGATCACGGGCAGTCGCTTGGCCCCACCTTCGAGCTTGATGGCCTGGGCGCCTCGTTGCAGGAAGCCCCCGGCGTTGCGCACGGTGTCCTCCACTCCGAGGTGGAAGCTCAGGTAGGGCATGTCGGCCATCAGGAAGGCCGTGGGACGGGTCCGGGCCACGGCCTCCAGGTGATGGTTCATCATGGCCATGCTGACGGGCAAAGTGTTCTCGAAGCCCAGGCAGACATTCCCCACACTGTCGCCCACCAGGATCATGTCCACCCCCGCGGCATCCGCGATGCGGGCTGTGACCGCATCGTAGGCCGTGGTCATCACCAGCCTTCGCGCGGCCCGGTACCAGGCATGCAGTTGGGGCAGGGTGACTCGGGCGTGGATTTCGATGGGCTGGTGGCTCATGGGGTCTCCGCTGGAAGGTCGAAGCCGTGGTAGGTCGAAGCCGCTGCTTGGCCTTCCATGAAACCACCGAAAGCCCGGCTCGTCATTCGGGATCAGAAAATGCCGGCAGGTCCACTTGGGTCGGGGTCCAGTCGATGAGGGGGTCGGCCGGATCGGGCTGGATGTACTGGAGGCCAACGGCCTCGACCGTCCGGCGGAAGTGGTTCATGTCCTCACGGCCGAGGAACCCGGTTCCCTGGGCTTCCGGGAGACGCGCCAACAGCTGCTGGAAGCTCGGGAAGGCGTCCTGCATCCTGGCCCTTGCTCCTAGCTTTTCTCCGCGTTGCAGCAGAAGTTGGGCGCCCTCGGCACTGGCTTCGAGGATCTGGGCATGGAATTGCAGGTCCCTGGCGGCCGCCTGAGCCTTGCTCCAGGCCACCAGCGCCTCCTGGACCACGACCTCCGTGGAGGGCACAGTGGACAGCAGCAGCGCATGGGCGCGATGCCACTCCAGGTCCAGCCATCGGGAATCGGATCCATCGACAGGGCCCTTCAGGTTCTCCAGGATCGCCCAGCCCAATTCGGGAGCCTCAAGGCGAGACTGGCGGGCTTCCCGGGCCAAGGCCTGACAGTAGCGGAGCTGGGCCAGACGCTGGCGCCAGACCAGTCCGGTGGATTCGTAGCATTCGGCGGCGGCCTTGAACAGCCGAGCGGAATCCCGCCAGGAACCCCGGAAGCGGGTCACATCACCCTGGAGCAACAGGTGATCGCCCTGTTCCTCGGGGGATGCGATCGACGGCCGAGTCGCCAGAGCCTCGAACTGCGCATGATCCGCAGCCACCGTATCGCCCAGGGCCGCGAAGGTGCGCGCTCGCCAGATCTGGACGGAGGATATCAGGGCGATATCACCCAGCCGCTCGGCTCTGCTGAGGGCCCGGTCCAGGTGGGACAGGGCCGGACTGAGGAACTGTTGGAGGCTGCGCACCATGCCAAGCGCGAGGTGTGCCTGCGCTTGGAGAGTCGTATCACCCTGCATCCGAGCCATCTGCAGTGCCTCCCGGAGCAGGCGAATGCAGGTCTCAGACTGGCCCTGGGCGAGGCGCACCTGGGCCAGTGCGATTTGCACTGGGACCAGATTGCGAAAATCCTGGGCTGGTTCAAGCAGCCGCTGGGCTGATTGGAGCATCGATGCGGCCTGGAGGAACTGGGACTGTCCACCCAGCGCCCTTCCAAGCTCCAGCAGAAGGGCTGCCTGGTCCTGGGGCAATGGCTTGAAGCCGCCCTGGGGGTGCAACCCCTCCTCCAGGGCGCGGATGCCCTTGGAGAGGTGCCCCTGGAGCAGGTGGAGTTGGCCGAGGACCAGCCGCAGGCGTGGTTGTTCGGGATGCAAGGGGTGATCTGTCAGGCGTTCCGCGGCGGCCTGGAGAGACTTCTGGGCCTCGGCAGGTTGACGAAGGCGCAGGTGTAGCATGGCGCGCTTGCGAAAGAGGCGAGCCTCCCTGAGGCGAAGATCCTCGTCAGGAGGCACTCGGGACAGAGCCTCCTGAGCTCGTCCCAAAGAGAGCAGGGCCTGTTCGCTGGGGGGCGGTTCGATCTCGGCCTGCGTCTGAGTGCCCGAAGCCCAGGCATCGGCGAGATGCTCATGCAACCTTGCTTCCTCCAAAGAGGAAGGCTTCAACTGGAGGGCCTGGCCAACGAACTGACGGGTGTCCCTGGTTGGACCTGTGGACCCCTGTTCGAGCGAAGCCAGGGCTGCGGCCAGGGCCGTGGCCTCGCCCAAAGCCAGGGATTGGAGGGTTAATGGACTCTCCCAGCCCAGTTCCCGAAAGGCCACGGACAGGGCCAGGGCCAGGTGTTTAAGTTCCAGTCGAGGGGCTTGGGCGAGCACCAATTCGCGCCACCTGGGATCAGGAATCAGGGCTTGGTCACGCTGTGCCTGGGCCAGACACGATCCAGCCGCCTCCTGGAGGGCGTCCACGAGGGCCTCGTCCTGAAGTCCGAGCAGCCGCCCCAGCATGCTGACAGGCAAAGGTCGCTCGGCCAGGGCCAGCAGACGCACCAGGGTAGCGGAAGGGGCCGTGAGCCGCTGGAGACGTCCGAGGAAGATCTGGCGCACAAGATCTTCTTCGGCCTTCAGTACTACCGGTTGGCCCGGTGCAAGGACCCACTGGTTTCCATCCCAGAGGAGGGTGCCGGACTGAACGGCCAGTTCCAGCAAATTCCGAAGCAATCCGGGGCTGCCGAGACTCTGGGTGATCAGGTCCGTGCAGAAGGTTTCGGGCAGATCATGACGGCCGAGAAGATCACCCAGGACCAGGCGGAGGTCTTCGTCTTCCAGGCGGTTCAGGCCCACGACTGCAGCTGCGGGTTCTCCGCGCAGCTGGCTGATGAGGGGCTTGAGGCCGGCCCCCTGTGCGCCCGTGGTAAGGGACAGGAGCCAGGGAATGGACGAGGCATGAACCAACTCGCGGATCAGGGACAGTACGCCGGGGGTGGCGCGGTCCAGGCCGGACAGATGGATGAGGCGCGGGTGAAGCAATCCTGCGAAATCCAGTGCTTCCAGGGTGGCCTTGACCTCCTCGGGTTCCGGCCCGGCATCTTGGCTGTTCAGATTGCGCCCTCCTGTGAGGAAGGCGAAGGCTTGAACTCGGAGTGACAGGCCCTTGGCGGCCCAGGGACGCTCGGCGTAAAAATCCACTTCGCTCCCCTGAAGCAGCATTTCGAGCAGCCGGCCGATGAACCGTCCCGGGGATTCGCCAGCCGATGCACCCAGATGATGGACCCAAATGCCTTCGCCCTCGGCCACGGCGCAGGCCCAGGCTGCCAGATGCTCCTTGCCGACGCCTTCCTCCCCCTGGAGCAGCACGATCCGCTCCATGGGAGCCGGGGCGCTGAATCCCAACATCAGGGATTTGAGGTAGGGGATCTCCTGGCTTCGACCGCGCAATGGGCGAGAGATGGGCTCGGACAATTCCCGGGGATGGTTCCAGGGGAGGTCCTCGGTCAGAGCCGGAACCGGGGCCGTCTTGGAGAGGAACTCGGGCAATTCCTCCATTCCCCAGGGGTACCTGCCGATCACCCGGGGGATCTGGGTGAGACCCGGCCTGAAGGTGATGACCTCGGGGTGCAGGAATCGGGGGTGGAGGTTCTGCTCAAGTTGATGGGAGAGGTGCGCGAGGACCGCCTTCCGCTGGTCCAGGCCCCAACCGGCCCAGAAGCGAGACAACGGGACGCCTTGGATTGCCTGCAGATACCAGGCTTGATCCTGGTCGAACCCGAAGTGGCTAATGACAGGATCCAAGGGGGAAGCATCCAGGAACCGGGAGAGGAAGGTGTCCCGGATGTGGTCGAGGTCCCGATCCAGGGGCCGGGGAACCCAGATTTGGGCCAGGAACAGCGCGCCGTCCATCTCCCGGCGCAGGATGTGCCAGGTACAAGCCTTACTCCGCCCCAGTTCCATGAGGCAGGCATAGCGGTGAGTCCCGAGCAAGCGGGTCACGTCCACGGACGGATCCTCGACAGGAAACACAAGATAGGCATGGCCTAGAGTTTACCCCTCCTGGCGGGGATTTTGCTCTTTGCACCGATCTAAGCAATGGTTGCCCAGGAGTTTCCATGAGCCTTACCTCAGTTGGTTCGAACCAGACCCAGACCATCGGCAATGCCCTCCTTCAGCAATTGGCAGCTGACTCGTCCAATTCCCAGGGCACCAGCGGCGATTCGGGCCTCCTCGGGGATTCGATGACCCTGTCCCCAGCTGCCCAGCAGTTCACCCAGGCACCGGCTGCCGTGACCCAGGCCATGAGTGACCTCTTCTCGGGCCAGAAAGATGTCCAGGGTGATGTCACGCAATTGCAGNNTCCACCAGCGCCCTGCTGACGGCTCTCATGAATGGGCAGAGCAACGCCTCAGATCCCAGCGCCCTCCTGGGCCTTCTCTCTGGAAATCAGGGCCAGAGCACCCTCTTCGACTACCTCCAAAACCCGGGTGGTGACTCTGGCAGCAGCGCCCTCTCGATTTTCGGCTGATCGGACCACCACAGTCAGAGTTCTATCTCTCGGTGGGACCACCGAGACTCATCTGGAGAATGTCTATGATCAATATCAATCAACTGCAGAGCCCTTCGGCCATGGCTCAATTGCTGGGGATCCAGCAGCCGACGCAGACGTCCACGGCCGCGTCGGCCCAGGCAAATCCCTCCCAGACCGCAGGGCTGGACAGCCTGTCCATCTCCAGCGCGGCCCTGCAGGCCCTCCAGGGGCTTGGGCTGGATGCCTCCCAGACGCAACCGGACCAAACCAGTGCCACCACCTACACGGCCCATGGTCACCACCATCACCATCATGGAGTTGCCCAGGCCCCGCAGGGGACCTCTGCCCAGGCGAGCAGTCAGTCCGCCCAGATGCCCCCGGTCAGCCAGACAGACGGGACCACTGCGGGCAAATAGGTGATCGGGTGCCCAAGGCTGATGGGTTCAAGGGATTGTTCCATCGTCAGCACAAATTTCTTCATTCAGTCTTAATGAAATGCCCCGGTCAGCCGATAACAAAGCCACGTCAGAAGGCACAGGGACGGAGCCCTGGTCACCGACTCTCAAGGAGGAGAAATGTCAGACCTTAGTGTTTCTTCTGCAACCAGTTCTGTTGGTTCGACCCAGCAGAGCCAGTGGGCCCAGGTGAAGAACCTGTGGGATCAGCTCGGCCAGGCCCTGCAGAAGGGTGACCTCGCGGGTGCCCAGAAGGCGTTCGCAGCCCTGCAGGCGAATGCTCCCCAGGGCGCATCGCAGGCTCAAGGTGCTGCCACCCAGAACGGGCAGGGGAGTTCCTCGCAGAACCCGTTGAACACACTCGCCTCAGCCCTGCAGAGTGGCAACCTCGCGGCCGCCCAGCAAGCTTTCTCCCAGGTCCAGCAGGCCCAGGGGCACCATCACCATCATCATCATGGGTCCCACTCGAGTACCAGCACGCCTACATCCGCTCCATCGGATATGGCAACTTCCAGCACGAACTCTGGGAATGTCACCATCAACATCAGCGGCGGCAACAACATCATCACCTGATCTGAGTTCCTTTTTTGCCGGGTCCGGGCAGATCCCTGGACCCGGTATTTTTGTACGAGGTAAAAAGGGGAATTTGATCAAGCCCCTCATGGATTCAGCCTTTCTTGCCGAAGCAAAGGATTAGAGGTGGTTTCCGTGGACATTGGATCTGCCAGCGCCTTGGCTCTCTACAACTACCAGACGACTCTGAACAACTACGGCCAGGGGACAACCTCTTCTGCCAACACGGGCAGTTCTGCGGCCAGTTCAAGCAGTTCAGCCTCCAGCTCGAGCAGTTCGACGTCCAGCGCGAATGATGCCCAGGATGCAGCGGTTCTCCAGGCCCTGGCCAACGCCTATACCAGTCTGACCACCAACTCGAATGGGATCCTGCCTGCGCCTGACGCCCTCTCCGCAGCGGCCGGAACCAGCAGCGCCCTCGGCTCGCTGGTGAGCGGGATCTATTCGGAAGCCGCTGCCAGCGGCAAGACCTCTTTGAACCTATCAAGCCTCTCCGCCTCCGCGGCCTCGGTGGGGGGGCTGAATGCCACCACCGCATCCATCCTTTTCTCCGGGAGTGCCAGCAATGGGTTGGACAACATCTCGTCTTCAGCCATCAACTTGAATGCGACCCTGGCCCTGGCTTCCTATTCCAACCACCTGAATGACATTCCAAATAGCAGTGCCGCAGTTGCCGCCACTGCTGCATCGGCCGGGACTGATTCGACGCAGCCTTCGGATGTCCAGAACGCAATACTGTCCGCTCAGTCTGCCTCGTTCAGCAGCACGCTGAATCTTCTCGGATAACGGGCGACTTAAAGCAATTTTCGGTCCTGAGGCCAGGGGATGATGCGGTTGACTCAGGCCCCCGGAAGATCGATGTTAGGGGAGTTCCCAAAAGCGGTGCCCCATGGCCCTCGGCTCGATGCCCATCATTCCCATGAATCGAATACAACCGGACCCAGAGGCTCGGTTCCAGCGTTTTGGTGCGAATAATTCCCAGTTGTACGGCAAACCGATGGTTGGTCCAGTTACCCCTAAGGCTCAGACATCCCAATCACAACCGACGGTAGTTTCTCGCACCACCCCTGCACAGACCGCCGTACAGAGCGCTCCTGAGGGTAGTCGAGGAGCTGGGGTTGGCCAAGTTCCATTGCCCCCGGAAGTGTCTCCCGGCTACTCGAGACAGGCCGGAAACCCATCTGGGACAGTGATAGTCCCACAGCCGGGTTCCTATCTGAACACGAAGGCTTAATTCAGCGCGGAACCAGTCTGGCGCCCCAGGTCGAAGAATCAATGGCAGGTGTTTAGCCCATGGCGAGGGCCACCAGGTAGTTCCGACCTTCTACGCTGTGCTCCTGGAGTTCGATGCACCATCCGTGGGCGAGGTGTTCGCTTCCACAGAGGCGTCGCAGCGCGATTCCATCTTCACCACTCGACCCTAACTCGATCTGGTCCATGCCATAGCTGAAGCCCTGACCGAGGGCTTTAAGCACTGCTTCCTTGGCTGTCCAGAGGGCGAGGAACCTCCGCCATCGAGCTTCCAGGGGCACGCTTTCGGCCCAATCTCGCTCGGCTGGAAGAAACAGCTCCGAGGCCGCAGCGAGGGCCTGGGACGGTTGCAACAGCTCCAGGTCCACACCAATCCGTCCACACTGGGCGATGGCCAAGACCTGGGCTCCAGGTGCCCGGGCCTGGCTGATGGCTAGGCTGCGACCCTCCATATCCTGGGCCCGGGGACGACCGTGGACATCGGGTTCCAGGAGGATCACGCCCCTTTTTGAAAGTGTGGACGCCCGCGCAGAGGTCGTTCCGACATCCAGCATGAGCTGGACTTCGCTCCGGCAGAGGAGCAGCGGCAACCCAGGCTCCGCTGCGGGTGAAGGCAGCGGCCGGGAGGGACGGGCAGGGGAGCCTTCCCACCGGGTTCCTTCCGGAAGTGTCTCGCCTTTCATGAGCAACGACAGGTCCCCAAGGACCGATTTCGGTTCCATGCGCGATCCATACAGGACGACCGAGTCCGTGCCCACTGAACAGCCAGAGCCGATGTTGATGCGATCCATCTTCATCACGCGGTCCTCGAAGAGGTGGGTCTGGAGGGTACAGTCGGCGTTCAGGTTGACCTCATCCCCGATCTTCACCAGGTCGTACTCCGTCAGCCAGGTGCTCTCCATGCAGACCCTCCGGCCGATCCGCGCGCCCAGAAGACGGAAGTAGACCGGAACGAAAGGGGTCCCCACTAGCAACCGCAACAGCCAGGAATCCGCTAGGTTCTCGTGCATTCCGCTCACAAGTTCGGTCCGCCACACGAAGCTGCACCAAAGCGGTTTTTCGCCAGGGCGGTAGACCCCCATCACCAGCCATTTCACGACGATCACGAAGAGGCATGCGAATATGCCGCCCAGGAGGTAGAGGAAAGGCAGGGAGATCGCGGCGGTCCACAGGGATTGGGCCTCCTCGATTTCTGTCATCCCGGTCAGCAGGAGGCTGGTCAGCACCACGAAACCGGTGACGGGGGCCAGGACCCGGAACTGCTCGATGAAGGCCCGGAGCAGGATCATCCGTTTCGGGGGCCGGAAGGTGGTCTCCTCGCTGAAGGTGGAACTCGTCTGGCGTCGGGGGAGGTCGATGGCTGGAGACCCCAGCCAGGCACTGTCTACTCTTGCTGCTTCAGTTGGATCAAGGGGCGGCACTGAAAGGACGCCCACCAGGACACTCTCTCCCAGGATGGTGCCAGCGGGGATCAAGGCACTGTTCCCCACGAAGGCCCGACGACCCACCTGGGTCGCGGCGAGCGTGACCCGTCCCAGGTCCACCCGGGGCGGACCGAAGGAGACGCAATCGGCGATGAAGCTCTCCTCGCCGATGTCCAGCAGGTCCGGGCATCCAGAGCCTGCAGTGGACACCTCCGCCCAGGCCCCCAGACGCGCGCCCAGCAAGCGGAACCAGGGCGCCAGGTATACGGTCGCGTAGAGCGGGGCCAAAAGGTCCAGGCCCATGCTCATGAGGCGGTCCACGTACCACTTCCGCAGGATGAATCCGCTATGCAGGTCGTAGTTCCCGGGGCGCACCTTCCCCAGGAGGAGCCACTTGGCCGCGGCAATCTCCAGGGCCAGGAGGACCACGAAGGAAAGACCCACCAACGGAGCTACCACCAGGTAGGCGAAGTAGCCGGAGGTATTGGCGTAGAGTTCGTTGATGAGGATCAGACCCGGGAAGATCGCCAGGAGGAAGGCCACAGGGGTCATGAGTGCCCCCAGGGCCTGGGCCGTGCCGATCCAGAACCGTTGACTGGGCGATGGCCGCGGCAAGTCCACCGAAGTTCGCTGCCGGTCCGCTTCGGTGGGAGGCAGAGGCCTTGCCGGAGAACCGGTCCAATGCTGGCCTGTCGCGATCCGCGTCCCGGTTGGCAGCAGGCTCAGGTCCTCCAGAATGGCGCCGTCTTCAAGGATGCTTCCGGGGGAAAGAATGGAGCGGCTTCCCACATAGCAACGACATCCAATCCGGATGCTGTTGATCTCCAGAACTCCGCCTTCCAGTGAGTAGCCACTCAATCGCGCATCCTGGCCGATGCTGGTGTCGTCTCCGATATCCACGAGGTCGAAGGCAGCCAGCGACGTGGTCCCCAGATGCACATTCCGGCCGATGCGGGCGCCCATGAGGCGGAAGTACAGGGGCAGCCAGGGGGACTCCACGAGATAGTCCAGAGGGGTGGCGGCGATCATCCGCTGGGTGAGCCACCAGCGCCAGTAGTAGAAGCCCCAGATGGGATGGCGTCCCGGCTTGATCCGTCCCAGCAGGGTCCATTTCGCGGCGATGGAAAGGGCGTACATCGCGGGGTAGACCAGGGCCAGGGCGGCCAAAGCGGCGGCGATGCCGAACAGGCGCGGGAGATCCTGATCCTGGCTCCAGCTGTAGACCAGGTAGGGACTGAGCCACTGGAGGGCATAGAAGCCCAGCAGCGGATACAGGGAAAGGGCCTGGGCCACCGCACACATTCGGTGGCGCCAAGGGGGCACCGGGCTGGTGGCTTGGAGTGGAGGGGTTGGCAGGGTCGTCCTTTGGGCCGCCCGCGAGTCCATCTCGGCCGCGAGGGCTCGGATGGTCGGAAAGGCGTAGACGTCGGGGACGGAGAGACCCTCGAATGGAGGCTCCTTCCGCAATTCTGAGACCATGGCGGCGGCCAGGAGGGAATGCCCCCCCAGGTCGATGAAAAAATTCTCCTCCAGCCCTGGCGCCCGCCCCTGGAACAACTGGGTCCAACTGTCCACCAGGCGCTGCTGACGGCCCGTCAGATGCCCTTCCGTTGGGGCGACAGGAACCCGCTTCCTGGGCGGCGGGAGTCGGTTCCGGTCCAGCTTTCCGCTGGCAAGGGTCGGCAGATCGTCCAGAAGCTCGACGCTGGCTGGCACCATGTAGACCGGCAGGCGCTCCCGCAACCCCCGCAGCAGGGCGGCCTCATCTGGGCTGGAACCCGGCCTCGGGACTACGTAGGCCACGAGCCGTTCGAGGCCATTTTCCTTCCATAGGGTCACGGCGGCGGCGACCACGGCAGAATCCAGTCGAAGGGACGCCTCGATCTCCTCGAGTTCGATGCGGAACCCCCGCAGTTTCACCTGGGCATCCATGCGTCCCAGGAATTCCAGGTCACCTTCAGCGGTGAAGCGGACCCGATCCCCGGTGCGGTAGAGCCGCTCCGTGAAAGCACCTTCCGCAAACGGATTCGGAATGAAGCGCTCTGCCGTGAGGTCCGGTCGGCCGAGGTAACCCGCCGAAAGGCCGACGCCCGAAAGGTGGAGTTCTCCGGGCACGCCGATGGGACAGGGCCGTCCGTGGCCATCCAGCACGTAGACCCGAGCATTGGGCAGGGCCTTGCCGATGGTGACCGGATGGCCGGGAAGCAGGTCGGTCCAGGTGGAGATGACCGTGGCCTCCGTGGGGCCATAGGTGTTGACCATGCGCAGATCCGGCCGCCACCAGTGGCTCACCAGGTCGACGGGACAAGCCTCCCCCCCCAGGATGAGCAGGCGCAGGGATGGGATGGGATCGCCGAGGATGCCCAAGAGCGTGGGGACGGTGGACAGTACCGTCACCTCAGCCTCCGCCAGCCGTTTCCCGAGGTCGGGCCCCGATTGCATCAAGGCCTTTGTGCCGGACACCAGGCAGGCCCCGCTAGCCCAGGCCAGCCATAGCTCCTCCACGGAGGCATCGAAGGCCAGGGAGAAGCCCTGGAACACCCGGTCCTCGGGGCCGACCTTGAAGAGCTGCTGCTCCACGCGAACGAGTGTGCAGGCCGAGCGGTGGGTGATCGGTACGCCCTTGGGTGTGCCCGTGGAACCTGAGGTGAAGATGACGTAGGCGAGGTCATCCGGTGCGGAAGCGATGGCAAGAGTGACCTCAGGCAGGACGTCCAGATGGCAGCCCGGGGCCATCGGATCCAGGACGGGGCAGGGCAGTCCGGGACCCGTCCCCGCCGAAACCGGGGCGAGGAGCAGGTCCATGCGGCATTCCGTGGCCACCTGGCGCACCCGCGCCGGTGGTAGATCGGGATCCAGGGGTACGTAGGCCGCTCCAGCCTTAAGGATGCCCAGCAGGACGGCGTAGGCCGAGGCCCCCCGGGGAATCTGGTGTCCCACCAAGGAACCGCGGCGGATTCCCTTGGACAGGAGCAGGTGGGCGATGCGGTTCGCCGTGGCCTCCAGCTCGACATAGGTGTGGCGCTGACCATCCTCCTCCACGGCGGGCCGGCTGCCGAAGCGCTGGACTGTCGTCGCGAAGATCTGCGAAAGGGTTTCTTCCCGATCGAGCTCGGGATCGAGAGGGGGGCCGGAATAGGGCCCGAGGAGCAGGGAGATTTCCTCGGACGCCAGCATGGAGTGGTCACCCAAGGGCTTATGG
Organism: Holophagaceae bacterium; assembly: GCA_003158505.1. Classification (GTDB taxonomy): domain Bacteria; phylum Acidobacteriota; class Holophagae; order Holophagales; family Holophagaceae; genus Geothrix. The sequence goes on from PMJK01000116.1 coordinate 18,650, forward strand.
GGATCCCTGAGGATGGAATGGAAGAGCTGTTTGAAGTGGACGGCGGGCCAGGGTCCTGCGCTCGAAAGCGCATTCCCTGCCTTGAGTTCGAGGCGGGCCTCTCCGCTCTCGAGGCGAACGTATCCTGCGATCCTGGCCCCTTCAGGTATAGACCTGCCTTCGATCCGGAATTCCGCCGCGCCTGGGTCCAGGGATTTCCCGAGGCGGTTCGCAAACCCCTGCGTGGCGTCGGAATCCAGGACATGGGTCTGAAGTAGCCTCCTTCGACCCTGGCATACGGTTTCCAGGGCAAGGTCTTCTTCGCCCAGATGCCCCCTCACCAGCAGGGCGAAGGCGACCAGGGCTGCCCAGCTCGGTTGGATTTCATGGGTGTCGGGTAAGGTCATAGGGATTCCAAAGACCAGCATGAGGCGGAGAAGGGACCATGACGAGCCATGCGGCTGAGGAATCCAACCCCGACCCTGCTTCTCTCCCTATCAGATAAGGACACTTCCTAACCGTCCGAGGTTGAATATGACTCCTCGATAACCGACCTATCTCGAGGCCGGTCATTCGCAGTCCCATGGGGATGAGTCGGGTTCCAATCTCCTTCTGCGGTTGCAACGGCTCACAAGATTCATTGCTGCGCGTCGAGGGGCCGATGCTTCATATGCCCCTTGTAATGGACGAACCATGACCGTAGCCCTTTGGAATAGCCGGTTCGAGACCGGGATCCACGTTGTCGACGCTCAGCACAAGTCGCTTTTCGAGGCCGTGAACAGGTTGGCGGTCTCCTTGGGTTCGGAAACCATGGGCGATAGCGTCAAGGAGAGCCTGGATTTTCTGGCGAAATACGCCCTCGAGCATTTTCAGATGGAAGAACACTTCATGGGCGAGATGGCCTACCCCGGACTGACGGCCCACATCGTTGAACACGCCCGACTGATGAAGAGGGTCCAGGTCCTGCAAGCCAGGCTCGCCCAAGGCAAGCCCATGGCCAAGGATGTCACAGCCTTCTTTGCAGGTTGGCTGAAGCACCACATCTGCGAAACCGACATGGCCTATGTGCGGTTCATGAAGGTGAATTACCAGGAGCGATGATCCGCCTCGCCGACGGGCGAGAAGCTAGATGCCCCTATTGCGAGAAGAACGGATCCAGGATCACCGCAGCCGTGAGGACCAGGGCGAACAGGTTGATGTTCATGAAGACACGGCGGTAGAGGGATGCGTCCTGACCGGGTCTCAGCAAGGGCAGGGAGCCTATGATGAGCCAGACGGCGCCCAGGCCGAGCATGATCTCCGCGGGCCAGGACACCAGCACCCGGAAGAGGGGCAGCAGGCCACAGGCCGCAGCCGTGCCGCAGGTCCAGGTGAAGGTGAGCCGCGACAACCTGGGCCGGCCGAAGAGAGATACCAGCGTGGGGTAGCCAGCCCCTTCGTAGCCCTCGGCGTGCAGGCCCACCAGCAACCAGAAATGGGGCACCTGCCAGATGAAGAAGACGAAGGCTAGGGCGAGCAGCGAAGGATCCGCTGCGCTTCCTCCCGCAGCAGTCCAGCCGATGGCAGGCGGGAGGGCGCCAATGAGGGAACCCGGCACCACCGCGAAGGCGCTGACCCGCTTCAGGGGCGTATAGAACCCATTGTACCAGGCCAGGGCCAGGGCCCCCAGGAGGGCCGACGTGAGGTTGTGGGCCAGGAGCAGGACCAGAAATCCCGACACGGCCAGCACCACGGCGATGAGGGCGCCCCTGACAGGAGAGAGGTCTCCTCGAGGGATTGGGCGGTTGGCCGTTCGGGGCATCAGGGCGTCGTACCTGTGCTCCTGCACCTCATTCAGGGCGCTGCTGCCCATGGCCAACAGAAGGATGCCAAGGAGCGTCGTGACCAGTCCCGCGTTCACACCTCTCAGGAAGGCCACGTAACCCGCCGCCGCAGTGAACGTGGAGGCGCCGGAAATCCGAAGCTTCGTCAGCTCGAGGAATGTCGATACCGGGTTCGATTTGGCTGCGGAGAGGGTCGCGGTGGTCAAGGCTGCTCCGCTAATTGAGGGTCTTGATGTAGCGCACGACTTCGTTCAGTTCCTGATCCGTGAGCGGGACCTGTGGCATGGAGGGCGGATAGCCTCGCACCACCTGGCCCATGGGGTTCGTGATGGACCGGCGCAGGAAGGCCTCGTCCACGGTGATGGTCCTATAGTTGCCGGCAACGAGGATCTGCTGTTCCCGGCCATAGAGGGCTTTGAGGGTGGGGCCGACTTTCGGCTTGCCGTCTACGGAGTGGCAGGTGGTGCAGCCCTTGGCGGTCAGGACGGCCAGGCCCTGCGGCAGGCTGCCTAGGTCCGGGTGGGCCTCAGCTGCGCGGAGGCTCTTCCCGGGTTCCGGGGCGTCCTCGCCGCCGAAATACCAGGCCTTGAATTCATCTTCAGGAACGACCACGACTTTACTCAGCATGAGGCTGTGGTCCACGCCACAGATCACGGTGCATTCGATGTCGTAGGAACCGAGTTTGGTGGCCTGGAACCAGGTGGTGTTGGTGCGGGCGGGCACGGCATCGATCTTGAGCCGGAAGGAGGGGATGAAGAAGCCATGCACCACGTCAGTGCTGCGGACCTCCATCTTCATGGGCTTGCCGATGGGAGCGAAAAGCACCTTGCTCTGCTTGCCGTTGGGGTATTCGAAGGACCAGTTCCACTGGCGGGCGGTCACCCTGACGGCCATGGCGTCCCGGGGGGCCAGGCGCATGTATTCGTAGTTGGTCCAGCCGTAGTAGAAGATCGACAGGAACAGGACGAGCGGGATGGTGGTCCACACGATCTCAAGGCCCATGTGGCCCTCGATCTGTTCTGCTTTCGGGTGGCGCTTTTTGCTGTAGCGCACGACGAAATAGAGCATCAGCGTCGTGATGAAGATGAGGAACACCACGGAAAGCCCGAACACGTAGAAGAAGACCGCGTCGGACTTCTGGGCCGAAAGGGCGGCTTGGTTCATCCAGTCCATGGGGAGCCTCAGCGGAAAGCGACGTCGGAGAAGAGCAGGGCAAAGAAGATCAGCAGGGTGCCAAGGGTTACCAGGATCACGATCTTGAACAATGGCCCTTCGTACCGGAGGTGCATGAAGAAGTAGAAGACCAGACCTGCCTTCAGGGGGGTCAGGGTGAGCAGGCCCCAGACGGCGTAGGTCTGGCTGACGAGGCTCATGCCCACCAGGCAGCCGGTGAGGATCAGCAGGACCACCCAGACCTTGATGAAGGTGCCATAACCGGGGTGCTCGACGGCATGTTCGGACGATTGCTCGACGTGTTCGCTCATGGAGATGCCCTTACGCGGCCAGGTAGAACAGGGGGAGGAGGAAGATCCAGATCACGTCGACGAGGTGCCAGTAGAGTCCACCGTTCTCAAGGTGGATATAGTGGTCCTGGCGGATCCGGTCCGTGGCCACCCACCAGAGCATGACGCCCAGTACCGAAAGCCCGGCGATGACATGCAGGCCGTGGAGGCCGGTCATGGTGAAGTAGAGCCCGAAAAAGACCTGCTCACCGGGGGGCAGCGTGGCCAGGTGGGGGGAATTCGGGTAGAGACCGTGGTGGAACTTGGCGCCCCATTCGAAGGACTTGATCACCAGAAAAGTGAGGCCCAGGACCAGGGTGGTGCCCAGGAAAGCCATGGCCCGCCGCTTCTCGGCGCGTTGGACGGCTACGATGGCGAGGACCACCGTGAGGCTGCTGGTGAGGAGCACCACGGTGTTGATCACCCCGAGGGTGACGTTCAATTCCGATCCGCCGTGATGAAATTCCGCGGGGTAGCGGTAGCGCATGTAGGAGTAGGCGATGAAGAGGCCGCCGAAGAGCACCATTTCGGTGACCAGGAACAGCCACATGCCGAGGCGCGAGCCGAAGTCGTCGCGGTGAATGTGCCCTGTCATGCCGCACCTCCCGACCGCCGGGTGGCGGAGCGGGCTCCGGTGGAGCCCGCGAAGCCGGGCCCCGGCGAGGAGGGAATCAGCTTGGACTCTGGTTTCGAGCTCATGATTTCCCCTCCTGCGATTCGAAGTCATAGGGGCCATGCGTGATGGTGGGGATCTCCTCGAAGTTCTCCTGGGGGGGCGGACTGGGGATCGTCCACTCGAGCGTCACCCCGCCCCAGGGGTTGTCCTCGGCCTTCTCTCCCTTGAAGATCGCGTAGAGCAGGGCTCCGAAGTACATCAGGAGACCCAGCACCAGCAGCCAGCTGCCCACGGTGGCCACCACATGCATGGTGTGGAACTGCGGCAGGTGGACGTAGTAGCGCCGGGGCATGCCCATCATTCCCAGGATCAGCATGCCGAAGTAGAGCAGGTTGAAGCCGACGAACATGGGGAACCAGGAGGCGTAGATGGCCTTCTTGGAGTACATCTTCCCGAACATTTTGGGGAACCAGTAGAGCAGCGCGGCAAAGAAGCCGAAGCCCGTCCCGCCGAACATGACGTAGTGGAAGTGCCCCACGATGAAGTAGGTGTCGTGGATGTGCACGTTGATGGCCAGGGCCCCCTGCATGACGCCCGTGAGGCCGCCGATGCAGAACAGGAAGATGAAGGTCAGGGCGAAGAGGAGGGGCGGCTGGAAGTCGATGCTGCCCTTGTAGAGGGTGCCCACCCAGTTGAAGACCTTCACGGCGCTGGGGACGGCCACGACCATCGTCAGCAGCGAAAAGACCATCTGGGCGACATTGCTCATGCCCGAGGTGAACATGTGGTGGGCCCA
>PMJK01000115.1 GCA_003158505.1 Holophagaceae bacterium
CCTCGCGCGGCCCCGTGGGGGTTTGGTTAGGCACTCTTAGTCTTCAATCTTCAGTCTTCAGGAGAATCCATGCGGGACCGTGTCACCCCTCTCTTGTCCGAGGCCCAGATCCGTGCCCGGGTCCGGGAACTGGGGGCCCAGCTGACCCAGGACTATGCCGGGAAAGATCTCGTGGTGGTGGGGCTGCTCAATGGCGTCTTCCCCTTCATGGCCGATCTCGTCCGCGCCATGGAACTCGATTTCGAGGTGAGCTTCATGCAGGTGGCCAGCTACGGTGGCGGNNCTGTTCAAGGTGTCCAACCTGCTCAAGGACCGCGAGCCCCTGAGCCTGAGGATCTGCACCCTTCTGGACAAGCCCAGCCGCCGCAAGGTCGAGGTGCCGGTGGAGTACGTCGGGTTCACCATTGAGGATCATTTCGTCGTCGGCTACGGTCTCGATCTGGACGGCAAACTCCGCAACCTACCCTATGTCGGCGTCTACCACCCATGAGCCAAGCACGCCCAGCAGCCAGCTTCCTTTTTTCCATCTGCCTGCTTCTCGCTTCGGGTTGCGGGTACCACCGCCTGGACCGGCAGCAGCGGGCTGCACCTTGGGCCAAACAGGGGGAAACGATCCGCCTGGCCCGGTTCCGCAACCTGACCCCGCGGCTGGGGCTGGAGGATCGCTTCAGCAAAGCCCTCGAGAACCGCGTGGTGGCGGCCAGCCCCTGGCGGCTGGTGGCCCAGGGCGAGCCATCCCGATGGGTGTTGCAGGGCACCCTTGAAGAGTATCGATCGCGTCCCCTGGGGCTCACTCTCGGCAACAATCAGACCCAGGCCAGTGTCGGTTCGGCCTCCCGGGTGGAAATCGTGGTGGTGGCCAGTGTGGAACTGCTGGATGGGCAGACGGGCGCGGTGGTGCTTTCCCGCCGGGGCCTGACATTCTCGAACCAATACCGGGTGGACCAGAACTTCGCCAGCTTCGATAGTCGTGAACTGGAAGTGATCGAAAGCCTGGCCGACGACTTTGCCGAAAGCTTCCTCACGCAACTACTGGAAGGCATCCACTGATGGCCACGCCCGTGGCCTGGCTGGAGCACTCCTTCGCCATGGTACATGGCGAGGATGGAGATGGGCGCCGCGAGGCCGTGGATGCCTGGAAGCGGAAACATGTGGACCCAGAGTGGGAGGATTTCTCGCTCACCATCTGTTCCGAAGGTTGTCCCTGGGCTGAAGTTCTGGCCGCCCTTCAGGAAGCCCCACCCCTGGGGGCCGAGGCGCGCACAGTGATCGTGCCCGCCGCCGATAACCTGTTCAGCAGGCGACGGGGCGGGCCCAAGGACAAGAAACAGGACCTGCCCGAACCCGTGGCCGCCCTTCTCCAGCCTCCGCCCCACGGTGTGAAGCTTTTGATCATCGCCTGGACCACCGTGCCGGGGGGCCCTGGCAATCCACTGGGGGCTAAGCCCTGGACCGACTGGGCCAAGGTCGGGCGCATCTTGAAAGTGGGCCACATCGAGCATCGGGATGTGCCGGCCTTCATCGAAGCCAAGGCCGCAGAAATGGGGCTCAGGCTGGGTTCTGGCGGGGCGCGCCTGCTTCAGGAGCGACTATCCAACGAGAAGGTGCTGACGGATCGGTCCAGGAAGAAGAAGGCCGAAGGTGGGAATCCCGGGATCATCCAGCGAACCCTTGAAGTCATCGACCTGATGGCGGACGGGCAGGCGGTCACCGAATCCATCCTTGATCAGGCCACGATCCGCCTGGCCGGAGAACGGGCTTACGCCTGGAAGAATGCCTGGATGAAGGGGGATGCTTTCGGTGCCCTCAAAGCCCTGCGGGAGTCGCTGGAGGATGATCCCGACGCCGCCTCCTTGATGCTCTTGAATCAAGTCCGGTCTGAAATGACACGACTTTTCGACTACCTTGAGGCCGCAGGCCAAGGCATGAAGGGAGCCGAGCTGCTGGAGGCCATTGGGTTCAGCCCCAAGCAGGCCTTCCTCTTGAACGACCTCGCGGCCACCGCCAACCGCCTCAAGGGCAAGCCACTCACCGCGATGCTGCGCCGCGTGAATCAGACTGAGCGGGACCTGAAGGGTACCGCCCTGGGGAAAGGCCAGACCGCGCTGCTGGATCTCACCCTGTACCTGTGCCGGACCTGGGCGCGCTGAAGTCAGTGCCCCCCGTCGCGGAGGTCCGGGAGAAACCTTCCGGGGTGAACCGGGCATTGGTCACTTGAGCAGGAGCGCCGTCGGGCGGATCATGGGGGGCTGATCCNNCTCCGCCGCACCACCAGCCGCCTGCCGCAGGATGTCATCGACGCCCTGGTAAAGGGCCGGGACGCCGAAGAGGAAGGAAGCCGCGCCTTCAACACCCTGAATGACATGGTGCGAAACATCAATCTGTCCGATGGGCAGGTGACGCCCCTCTGCCAGGACACAGGCTCCATCATCTTCTGGGTTCGCCACCCCTACGGCTTGAGCCAGCACGCCGCCAAGAAGCAGATCCGCGAGGCCGTGGTGCAGGCCACCAAGAATGTGTGGTTGCGGCCCAATTGCGTGGAATCCCTCAGCGGCAAGAACACCGGCAACAACATGGATCCATTTCATGAGCACCATCCCGCTATCCACTTCGAGGAGTGGGATCGGCCTGAAATCGAGGTCTCCGTCATGCAGAAGGGTGGCGGCTGCGAGAACGTGGGTGCCCAGTACCGCCTGCCGGATGCCACCATCGGCGCGGGGCGCGACATCAAGGGTGTGCGCAAATGCATCATCGACGCCGTGGTAAAGGCCCAGGGTCAGGGCTGCAGCCCCGGCATCCTCGGCGTGGCCATCGGCGGTGACCGCGTCACGGGCTACGAGAAGAGCAAGGAACTCATCCTCCGCAAATTGGGCACGGCCAACGCCGATCCAAAAATGGATGTGTTCGAGAAGGAACTCACGAACGATCTCAACACGCTGGGCATCGGCCCCATGGGCTACGGCGGTAACACCACTGCCCTGGGCGTGCATGTGGAGGAGATGTACCGCCATCCTGCCAGCTTCTACGTGAGCATCAGCTANNATGTGCTGGAGCAGCCGGCGCGGGACGATGACGATCAAGACCAACGGCGAACCCTCCTTCGATTGATCTGCGAGGCACCCCATGATCCGACTAACCACCCCCATCACCGAAGAACAGGCCCGCCAGCTCAAGGTGGGTGACGAGGTGCTGCTCAATGGCCGCATCGTCCTCAGCCGCGACATCGGCCACAAGTTCATGAAGGAACAGAAGCCCGAGTGGCTGAAGCCCATCCTCGAGAACATGGTCATCTACCACTGCGGCCCCGTGGTCAGGAAGAATGCGGACGGCACCTGGTCATTCGTTGCGGCTGGCCCCACCACGAGCATCCGCGAGGAACCCTACCAGGCCGATGTCATTGAGACCTACAAAGTGCGTGGTGTCATCGGCAAGGGTGGCATGGGCAAGAAGACCAGCGAGGGTCTGCAGAAGACCGGCGCGGTCTATCTCCACGCCACCGGAGGTGCGGGCAGCCTGTTGGCCGAGCGCGTGAAGCGCGTGGTCGACGTGAAGATGCTCGAGGAATTCGGGAGCCCTGAGGCCTTCTGGATCATCGAAGTGGAGGACTTCCCCCTGGTGGTCACCATGGACAGCCACGGTGGATCGCTCCATGAGATCGTGCTGGCTCACAGCCAGGAACGCGCCAAGGCGCTGATGGGCTGAAACGGCCGATTTCGACCTTGCCGCGACAGGTTAGGGGATGACCCAGACCTACCACCAACTTCGAGTCGAATTGGCCTCGATTCTGGCTGGGTTCCTTGATCTTGAAGAGGCCAAGGCGGAGTGTGCCCGGTGGTTCGAGGAGGGGCTTGGCCTCGCGCGGAGCTGGATGGCCGCCCATGGAACCGAGGCGGTTCCAGAAGAGGTGTGCCAGAAAATTAGCTCCTGGGTGGATCGCCGGCGGAAGGGGGAACCCTGGGCCTACATCCTGGGCTGGAGTCTCTTCCGTGGTCACCGGTTCGAAGTCACCCCGGACACCCTGATCCCTCGCCCAGAGACCGAACTGCTGGTGGAGGCCGCCCTTGAGGTGGGGCAGCGGTTGCAGGTGGACCGATGCGTGGATATCGGAACAGGCAGTGGCATCATCGCAGTGTGTCTGGCCTTGGAGACTGATTGGAAGCTGGCGGCTTCGGATCTGGGCCCTGGGGCCCTGAAGGTGGCGAAAAAGAATGCGAAGGTTCTGGGGGCGGCCATCCAGTTCCATGAGGGGAACCTCCTGGATCCGGTGCCGGATCCCGTGGGCCTGGTGGTGGCGAATCTGCCCTATGTGGATCCGGCCGACCAGCCCAGCCTGCAGCGGGAATTGTCCTTCGAACCGCCCTTGGCCCTCTTCGCCCCGGATCGGGGTCTGGCCTTATCCACAGCGCTTCTGGCCCAGGCTCACGGAAGGAGATCGCCCGCCTGCCTCCTGGAGATCGGGGCTGGCCAGGGGGATGAGTTGTGCCGGAGGGCCATGGGGATCGGTTGGCGCAAAGCCCTGATTCATCAGGATCTTGCCGGGCATGACCGCATTCTGGTGGCTCTGGCCTGAGGGATTGGCACCGTCCTCGCCAAGGAAAGGCGTGGAGGTGCGTCATGCGGAAAATGCTGCCTATCATCCTGCTCTCTGTGGGATTTGGCTGCTCTCTTCCCAAGCGGCACGACGAAAATCTGGTAAGGAAGCCTGCGATTCCGATGGTGGATGAGGCTCCGACCGCACCGCCCTTGAATGAGGGCAGTCTTTGGCGGGACCATCCCATGATTGCCGACCTGCGGGCCTCCCGTATCAACGATCTGGTAACCCTGAAGATCGTCGAAGCCACCAGTGCTATCGCCAAGGCCGATGTCACCACCAGCCGGGCGGGGACCAACTCCTTGACCGCCTCGTTCGGGATAGGTGGAGGCAGTTCCCTCAACCCAACGACTGGCACGACTCAGAAATACGCGGGCGCTGGGGTCACTGATCGAAGCGCCACGTTCACCACGACCGTGACGGCAAGAGTGGTGAAGGTCGTGGGTAACGGGAACCTCATCTTCGAGGGCTTCCGGGACGTCCAGTTGAATAACGAGACCCAGCGGCTCTATGTGGCTGGGATGCTGGATCCCCATATGCTGGACGCCACCAACACCATCTCGTCGGGACAGGTCGCTGAACTCCGCATCGGCTATGGCGGTCAGGGCGTGATCGATGAAACCTTGAAGCCGGGCTACATCAGCAGGTTGCTCGCCTACATCTGGCCGTTCTAGGAGATTTCCATGCGCATCGCAGTCCTCTTTCTCGCGGCCCTGGCCCTCTGTGGCGCGGAGATCGTCAAGACGGACAAAAAGATCGAGGCAGACAAGCGGATCGAATGCAAACTTCGAGACGTGGCCCGGTTGCAGGGCGTCCGGGGCAACCAACTCCTCGGCTACGGCATGGTCGTCGGGCTGAATGGAACCGGCGACAAGCAGCAGACCATGTTCACAGTGCAGTCCCTTACAAACCTTCTTTCCCGCCAAGGGCTGACGGTGAACCCGATCTTGGTGACGGTCAAGAACGTAGCGGCGGTCATGGTGACGGCCGAATTGCCCCCCTTTGCCCGGGCTGGTTCTCGGCTGGACGTAGTCGTATCTAGCACCGGTGATGCGAAATCACTGGCAGGGGGCACCTTGCTGATGACCGCCCTGCAGGGGCCCGATGGACAGACCTATGCGGTGGCCCAGGGACCCCTTCTGGTGGGCGGGTTCAGTGCCTCCGCAGGTGGCAACTCGGTGACCAAGAACTACCCCAATGTGGGGCGTGTCCCTGATGGAGGCATTATCGAGCGTGAGGTTGGGGGTGACTTCAATGGACGGAAGACCATTCGGTACAACTTGATGGAAGAGGATTTCACCACGGCCATCAGGGTGGTCCATGCCATCAACGAGGAATTGGGCGAGAAGGTGGCCCAGCCCATGGATGCCCGGACGGTTGAACTGCAGATCCCCAAGGAATACCAGGGTCGTGCGGTGGAATTGGTCGCCCGGCTGGAGAACCTGAATGTGCAATTGCAACCCAGGGCGCGGGTGGTCGTAAATGAGCGCACAGGAACTGTGATTCTTGGAGCAGATGTCCGTATCGGTGCCGTGAGCATCGTGCAGGGTGGCCTCAGCATCATGGTCAGTTCAAAGCCGGTCGTGAGCCAACCAGCACCGTTTAGCCAAGGCAAGACGGTCGTCACCACCAAGAAGGATGTCACGGCGAAGGAAGACAAGACCAAGACCCTCACTGTGGAGCCAGGGGTCAGCGTAGGAACATTGGCACAAATGCTTAATAATATGGAAGTTAGTGCTAGTGACATCGTGGCTATCCTCCAGGCCATCAAGGATGCGGGTGCGCTCCAAGCCGAGCTGAGGGTTTTGTGATCACCGCTGGACTACCCACCGTGGATGCCTTGGTCCAGGCCCAGGGTGCTCAGGCCGTGCCTGACCAGACAGAAAAGACAGACAAGGCCGCTCGACAGTTTGAAGGTTTGCTGATGAGCATGGTCTTCCAGACCATGCGGAAGACCGTTCAACCTTCGGGACTGTTTGGAGATTCGGGATCGTCCCGGTCCACCTATGAGTACCTGATGGATCAGGCCGTGGTGGACCGGGCCGCGTCTTCGGGACATGGCTGGGGCCTGGCGGAACGTTTGAAGGCCAACTGGTCGCGCCTCGGCAAAATCGACTCGAAAAAAGAACTGCCAGCGAGTTGAAGGTTCTTGGCAAACTGCCGATAGGGCCTTGTCGAGGTGAATATGCGCGTCAGTGGCAAACCGGGTGGGGTCGGCAGCACCCAGGGCGTGTCCGGACCGAAGGCGTCCAGCACCCCTGCGTCGACCTCTGTCGCTCCGGCTACAGCTTCGGATGCCGTCCAGGTCTCCTCTGCGGCGCGGCTTATGGCCGTGGCCCAGGAAGCATTGGCCGTGGTTCCGGACATTCGGATGGAGAAAGTGGAAGCCATCAAGAACCAACTGGATGCGGACGCATACAACCCCGATGGAGAGGCCGTGGCCGAAGGGCTCATCAAGGAACATATGGCGAGAGGAAGCCATTCCTAGCCCCAAGGCCCTTGTTGTGAGGGCATGATCAGTCCCCTTGGACAGCGCCAGATCCTCCAGTCCGCCACAGCCGAGACGGTCAGACAGGCCATGGAAGGTGGATTTCTGGTGCAGCGGGAGCAGGCCCGCCGGCAGGCCTTCGATGCCAAGCTGGCGGAAGCCCAGGCCGATGTGCCCGATATATCTGAATCAGAAAGCCTTAAATTGACCAATCAGGATGCCCACGACCAACCTGGTAGCCAGCACGGCACCGGGTCTTCCGAGGAACTTCCTCTTGATGAAACCGAAGGGACCCCGGCAGAGGGTGCCCGGCCACACCTGGACCTCCTGGCCTAATGTTTGCCCGAAGATTCCAGAGGAGGTCCTCCATGCTGCACGCTGTGCCCGAACTTCTAGACGCCATCGAGGCCAAACTGATCGAGGGAGAAGATCCCTCACCCCTTCTGGCCAATATTCGGTGGTCGGAGTTGGTATGGTGGCCGGAGGACCTGAAGAGCGCCCGGGTGCTGAAACAGCGCGTAGCCTCCATCCAGACCTTACTCATGGGCCTTCAGTCTCCCCTGCGTGCGACCCTTGCGAGCCTTTCCGGTTCCCCATCCTATGGTCGCGAAGGCATCCCTATGGATGCTTCAAGGGCTAATTCCCGGTCGTACGGGAAGGTATAACCATGCCTGGACTCACTTCTTCCCTGTTCATTGGGCTGTCCGGTCTTCAGGCCCAGCAGTCCGCCTTGAACGTGGTCGGAAATAACATCTCCAACGTAAATACTCCGGGCTACACCCGGGAGGTCGCCAACCTGACGTCGAACCCCTCGCAGGTCCAGGGGCAGACCTATTTCGGCAGTGGCGTCTCGCTGGACACCGTTATGAGCGTACGGGACAAGTTTCTGGACCTTCAGCTCACGCAGGCAACATCGGCCCAGGCTAAATACACTGCCCTCTACGCTGGAATTGGTACTGTCTCCTCGACATTGGGAGATACCACCAGTTCGGGGCTTGCGGCCCAAATCCAGTCCTTCTTTCAGGGATTCCAGACTCTCGCCGCCAACCCTGGAAACGGTGCCGCCCTGACGAGCGTCGTGGGCAATGCTCAATCCATGATCAACAGTCTGCAGACCAACTATTCGTTACTGCAACAGCAGCAGGCTGCTGCGAATCAGACGGTGGGGACCTTGGTGACCCAGGTGAACACGCTGACTTCCCAGATCGCCCAGCTGAACCAGCAGATTGTGGGCTCGGATACTACCGGGTCGAACAATGCTGCCGTGGACCAGCGCACCACCCTCACCAATCAGCTAGCCCAGCTGGTCGGCATCAATGTGATCGACGGGGGCAACAATGGCCAGTACCAGATCACTCTGGACTCGGGGGCAGCGACGCTGGTCAGTGGGACCAGCTCCTTCAACCTCACTGCGGGAGGATCGCCTGGTAGCTCCAGCGTGTCATCGGTCGTCAGCGGCCTCCCGAGCGGCGGGGACGTGACGAGCAGCATCACGAGCGGGCAGGTGGGTGCAGAACTGACTCTGGGAAACACGACCTACGCGGGTTACGAAGGCCAGCTTGACGCTATCGCATCGGCCATCACAGGGCAGGTGAACACGCTGAATTTTAACGGATACGCCGCGGGTGCTGCTGCCACCACCGGGAAAAATTTCTTCCAGGGGAGCCTGGCCGGCGGGACTCTCTCCGTGACCGCGGCCATCGATGCCAACCCTTCCCTCATCGCGACGGCGACCACCCCCAACGCCCCGGGCGACAACACCAACGCCAACGCCATCGCCAACCTCCAGTTTCTTCAGGGCCCGATTCCAGGAATCCCAGGTTTCACGGGTACCTTCAGCGACGCGGTTGGAAACCTTGTCAGCAAGGTCGGCACCGACTCGCAGAATTTCCAGACCCAGAGCACTACCCAGCAGAACCTCGTATCGGCCCTTCAAACCCAGCGGGATCAGGTTTCCGGTGTGTCCCTGGACGAGGAAGCCACGAACATGATGAAGCTTCAAAGCGGCTACCAGGCATCGGCCCATTTCCTCAATGTGATCAACCAGCTTACGGCGGGGCTGATCACCCAATTCGGCGGAACAGCATCCTAACGCTGACAGGTGAACCATGAGCTTACGAACGCCCACCACAGACCTGAACCGCCAGAGTCTCCTCAATCTCCAGAATCTCCAGGCGCAAATGGCGCAGAATACCCTGCGCCTCTCGTCCGGAAACCAGATCACCAGCCCCGGCGATGATCCTACAGGCACTGCGACCATTCTCGATTTCCAGAACTCCATCCAGGCGAACACCAAATTCCTCCAGCAGACGACCTCCGCGAATAACCTGCTGCAATCTGCCGCTGATGCCTTCACTGGAGTCATCGACGGGGCCAACAATCTGCAGGTGCTGACTCAGCAGGCTCTCACTTCCACCACCGTTGGGCCGGCTACCATGTCGAGCATCGCACCTCAAGTGGACGCCATCCGCACCAACCTCCTCTCGCTGGCAAATACTCAATCCCAGGGTATCTATGTGTTTGCCGGCACACTGACCACAACTCCTCCATTCACAGACACCGGAGCACCTACTGGGACGCCTGGAGCGCCCATTACCTATTCAGGGAACTCGGGCATCATCAACCTGGGTGTGTCGGCTACCGCTACAGTAGCTACCAATATCCCTGGCAACACGGCCTTCGGTACGGGCACAAGCGGAGATCTTTTCAAGGCAGTCAACGATCTCTACAACGGCCTCACTGCGAATTCCGCAGCAGCTGTCCAGACGGCCTCCACGGAACTTACTTCCGCGTTGAATAACTTGTACCAGCAGCAGGCCGTGGTTGGCGGACGGCAGGCGGGCCTGAATGCTCTCCAGACAACCATCTCCGGGATCAACCTCAGCCTTCAGTCGGCGCAGAGCGGCATCCAGAGTACGAACATTCCCCAGACCTACACGGACTTGACCACTGAACAGACGGCTCAATCGGCCATCCTGAGCACCATGGCCAAGACCAACACCAATAACCTGTTCAACTACCTGACCTGAACCCCGGGATCGACGGACCTGGACCCAGATCAGGATGGGTTTCCGCGGTCTGGAGGTGGCCTTCCAGGGCTTCCAGGGCTCGCTGCCGGTGGGCCTCACCCTTGGCTGATTTCACCGCACGCAAGCCACCGGAGCGCTTCAGACCCCGGATATCTACCCTTCCCTCTGGCAGCGAAGGGAGCAGTCCCAGCATGGCATTGGTGGGCCCGAAGTCCTTGACGGAGGCATTTGCCAGGTAGTACAGGAGGCTGCCCAGGACCGTCTCAGGTGGGAAGGGGAGCATGTCCAGCCCTCTCACGGCTCGATCCACCGCAAAGGCCGCGGCCAGCCCTCCCGCGGCCGATTCGAGATAGCCCTCCACTCCTGAGAGTTGTCCAGCCAGCCAGAGATTAGGGACAGATTTGACAGCCAGTGTCGAATCCAGTACCGAAGGGGCTTGGACATAGGTGTTCCGATGGATGTTGCCGAAGCGCGCAAATTCAGCTTGTTCGAGGCTTGGTATGAGCCTGAAGACCTCCTTCTGGGCTCCCCATTTGAGGCGGGTCTGGAAGCCAACGAGGTTGAAATGTTCTCCTGCGAGGGTGTCCTGCCGCAGCTGCACGACGGCATGCGGCCATCGTCCAGTCTTCGGGTTGTCCAGCCCCACCGGCTTCATGGGGCCGTGTCGCAGGGTCTCCCGCCCACGGTCCGCCATCACTTCGATGGGCAGGCAGGCCTCGAAGTAGGGCGTGTCCACCTCATTCAGCGGCACGCGCTCTGCAGAGAGAAGGGCATCCAGGAAACGCTCGTACTGATCCTTGTCCAGGGGGCAGTTGATGAAGTCGGGCCCACCCTTGTCGTAACGGGCTGCCATCCATGCGACCTCCATGTCAACGCTATCCCGTTCGACGATGGGAGCAATTGCGTCGTAGAAATGCAGCTGGTCCCTTCCGGTCATCCTCGTGAGCCAGTCCACAAGGGGATCAGCAGTGAGCGGTCCCGTGGCGAGGATGGTTGGGAGGCTCAGATCTGGCGCATCGACCTGGGCTTCTACCCACTGGATGTTTGGATGATTCTTGAGGGCTCTTGTCACCGCCATGGCAAAGGCATCCCGGTCGACGGCCAGGCTGTTGCCTGCCGGGACCCTCGTGGCCTCGGCGCAAGTCAGGATCAGGGAACCCATCCGTCGCATCTCGGCCTTCAGGATGCCGGTGGCGGAGTTGATGTCGTCGCTCTTGAATGAGTTCGAGCACACCATCTCAGCCGCCTGGCCGGTGGTGTGAGCCGGAGTGGTCCGGGTCGGGCGCATTTCCGTGAGGCGGACCGCGTGACCGCGAGCAGCCAACTGCCACGCGGCTTCAGATCCGGCCAGTCCGGCTCCGATGATGTGGATCAAATGATCTCCCTGCTGGGGGATATCCTACGGCAAAGGCCCAGGAACCCCAGGCCGCAGCGCCCCGGTGGAAATTTGGTCTTGCTCTTTCTCTGCGGGATGTTAGTCTGGATGTCCTGCG
>PMJK01000099.1 GCA_003158505.1 Holophagaceae bacterium
TGCCATCCCTGTTGACCGGCCCATTCTCCGCACTGCCTCCCATTCCGAAGACCGTCCTGTTCGCCGCCCTGCCTCCCATTCCGAAGATCGGCCCGTCCGTCGCCCCGCCGCCCATTCGGAGGACCGACCGGTTCGCCCTGCCAACTCCGAGGACCGGCCCATTCGCCGCACTACCACCCATTCCGAGGACCGTCCCTCCCGCCGCCCCACGGATCGCCCCGTCTACAGGAGCACCCGCCCCTCAACCTCCGCAGTCGTGAAGCCCAAGCCTGCCACCCCCGCTTCTTTGAGAAAAACCGGGCCGCGCCCTGGGGGCCCCGGGCAGGAACGTCTCCAGAAGATCCTGGCCGCGGCAGGCATCGACAGCCGCAGGGCCTGTGAGCAGATCATCCTGGACGGCCGAGTTCAGGTGAACGGATTGACTGTCACTGAGCTGGGCACCTGTGCGGATCCACGCAGGGATGTCATCACCGTGGACCTGATCGAGGTCCAGCGCGAGGCGCCGGTCTACATTCTCATGAACAAGCCCAAGGGTTACGTCACCACGGTGAAGGACGACCAGGGCCGCCCCACGGTCATGGCCCTGCTGAAGGGAGTCCCGGGCCGCCTCTATCCCGTGGGCCGCCTCGATTTCAATTCCGAAGGCCTGCTGCTCATGACCAATGACGGAGCCCTGGCGCAGGTGCTCATGGGTCCCGAGCACGAGATCCCCAAGGTGTACCTGGTGAAGGTGCACCGCAATCCCCGCCCCGAACTCATGAAGGAATTCCAGGAAGGCTTCCTGCTCAGTGGCCGCCGGTTGAAGCCCTGCCATATCGAGATCGCCGAGAAAGGCGACAACCCTTGGCTGAAGGTGACCCTCACGGAGGGCAAGAACCAGCAGATCCGCCGCATGTTCGCCGCCGTGGGCCACCCCGTCAGCAAACTGCGCCGGGTCCAGTTCGGCCCCCTGGCGGATCCCCTCCTGAAGCCGGGCGCCTGGCGTTATCTGAGTCCCCAGGAGATCGCGGCGATCAAGAGCCTCTAGGAATCTAATCAGGCTAGGTGGAGGCTCCTCACCGCGAGGAGCACTTCCCGCAGGAAGCACACCAAGGCCACCACGAAGGCGGTCATGGCGAGGATGAACAGCGAGGCCACCGCCATTGCCACACTGGCCCTCATCACGGCGCCAAGAAAGACCGTCGCGATGCTGACACAGACCAGCAGCGCCGCAGTGGTGCCGAAGGTGATCGCGAAATTGATCATCCGTCGCCGCTGGGCCAGGGTGCTCATCTCCGCATGAATGGCCTGCACCCGGTTCTCATGGGAATCCTCCAGGCGTTCGTTCAGGGCCCGGGCCCGATCCACGATGCGTGCCAGTCGATTGGACATCACGCCAAGGATCGTTCCGATGGCCGTGAGCAGGAACACCGGCGCCACCGACAGCTGGATGACATGGGAGATGTCGTAGATGGTCTGGTCGGAAACGGGCGCAAGCATACCTAATTGCTATCAGCTATCGGCACTCAGCCGCCAGTAAAAACGCCGCGACCGGCCGTGAGCAGACAGCATCTATAGAGCCTCTTCCTCGAAGTCAAGCAGATGGCCGCTCTTGCGGGCCTTGGTTTTCAGATAACGAAGGTTGTGGGGGTTGGAGGCCTGCTGGTGGCGCTCCCGCTCCACTTCAATGCCGGCGGATTCCAGCGCACCGATCTTCCGTGGATTGTTGGTGAGCAGCTTCACCTGGGTGATGCCGAAAAACTTCAGCATCTCAACGGCACAATCATAGGTCCGCAGGTCATCCGGAAAACCCAGCGAATGGTTCGCCTCCACGGTATCGAGCCCCTGTTCCTGCAAGGCATAGGCCTTGAGCTTGTTCAGGAGACCGATGCCGCGGCCCTCCTGACGCAGGTAGAGCACCATGCCGCCATGTTGGTCGACGTAGCGCAGGCCCTCTTCCAGCTGCTGGCGGCAATCGCATTTCAGGCTGCCCAGAACGTCGCCGGTCCAGCATTCCGAGTGGATGCGCACCGGAATCCGCCGGCGCGCATCGATCTCCCCTGCCACGATGGCGAGGTGCTCCTTGCCCGTGGCGTGTTCCAGGAATCCGTAGACTGTGAACTTCCCGAAGATGGAAGGCACGTTGGCCTTGGCGATGAACGGAACCTTCTCAGCCTGCAGTTTGCAGAACAGTTCGAGTTTGGGGGCGGTGCTGGATTCTTTGGGTGACATGGCATTCCAGGGGAGGTTGCGGTCGTCTCATTGGATGCCGCACACGGGAATCTGAAGTCTGATCGCAGGATCTCGTCTCGGCAATCCCTTAATGTCTAATCTTAAATCTAGACAATATCCAAACGAATTTGGTCCATGACGGCAGCTTCCACTTCGGCGATGAAGGCCTCCAAGGGTTGGGAGACCTTGGCTCCGGAGGCCAAGCGGTGTCCGCCGCCACCGAATCGGCGGCAGACGGCGTTCACGTCCACCCGCTCCCGGGAACGCAGGCTGACTTTGGCCCGGCCATCTTCGGTCTCGGAAAAGAGGGCCGCGACCTCGACGCCCTTCAACTTGCGGGGTTCTTCGACCAGTTCGTCCAGATCCTCGTGGGAGGCCCCACAGGCCGCCAGATCCGCCTTGGTCACGGAAACATAGGCGAAGCGTCCGTCATCCTTCAACTGGAGCCCGCCCATGGCCCTGCCGAAGAGTTTGAGCTTGGAAGGAGTAGCGGTCTGGTAGAGGGCATTGAAGGTCCGGGCGGGATGGACTCCCTGAGCGATGAGATCCGCCGCGGCGATATGGATTTTGGGGGTGCTGTTGGAGTGCCGGAAGTTGCCTGTGTCGCTCACCAGCCCGGCATAGAGGGCCTGGGCCATCACGGGCGGAAGCTCGCCTCCGATCCGGGGTCGAACCAGGTCATAGACCAGTTCGGTGCTGGCGCTGGCCGTTGGATCCGTGAACTCCTCGTCGAAGCCCTTGGGCGCATCCTTCAGGTGATGGTCGAGGCAGGCTCGGTCCGCCTTCGTTCTTTCAAAGGCGGCGAAGAGGGCCCCCATCCGGTGAGGTTCCGAGGCATCGATGAGCAGCCAGGCATCCGGCCAGGACGCAAGGTCCTGGTGGGCCCCGGTCGGTTCGAAAGGCTCGATCCAGCCCATAGGATCCAGGAATTGCAGGTTTTCGGGCAGGGCAGGCGTCACCACGATCCGGGCGTCCTTGCCTCCGGCCTTCAGATGCGCGGTCAAGGCAATGGAGGCGCCCACACCATCGCCATCGGGGTTCTCATGGGTAGTGAGAAGAATCCTGTCATGGCGGTCGAGAAAGGTGGCGAAGCGATCCAGCATGAAAATCCTGACCTCCGCAGTCAGGATATCAGATCAGAGCTGCTCCTTCCGGCTCTCCAGGCTCCCTGGTTTGAATGCCTTCAGTTCGTGCACGACCTCCGCCAGCAGTGCGCGCTTGAGGGCATAGGGGAGAAAAGCGCTCTTGAAGCCCATGATGATGACCTCCTCGATCTCCTCCAGGCTGAAGCCCAGTTCCTCGTGGATGACCTGGAATTCACGGCTCACCGTGGTGCCCGTCACCATGCGGTTGTCGGTGTTCACGGTGACGCGCAGGCCCAGGTCGTAGAACAGGCGAATGGGATGGTCGGCCATCTTCTTCACGGCCTTGGTCTGCACATTGCTCGATGGGCAGCACTCCAAGGGGATGCGGTGGTCGTTCACGTAGTTGAGCAGGTCTCCATCCTCGATGAGGCGCACTCCGTGCCCGATGCGGTGGGCGCCACAAAGGTGGATGGCTTGATGGATACTCTCGGGCCCATAGGCTTCACCGGCGTGCAGGGTGCAGTTGATATTGTTCTGGAGCACGCGGCCAAAGGCGTCCTTGTGGCGCTTGGCGGGGAAGTTTTCCTCCGCGCCCGCCAGGTCGAATCCCACCACACCCTTGTTCTTGAAAGCGACGGTGAGGTCCGCCAGGCGGAGCGAAATGTCCGGTGAGATGTGGCGCATGCCGCAAAGAATCACACCGGTCTTGATGCTGTACTTGCGCTCAGCCTGGGCCAGACCCTCGAGTACGGCCTGCACGATGGCGTGCAGGGTGAGGCCATTCTGCTGGTGGAGGATGGGGCTGTAGCGCACCTCCATGTAGCGGACATTCTCCTTGGCCGCGTCCTCGGCCAGCTCAAAGGAGGTGCGTACCAGGCTCTCGTAAGTCTGCATCACGGAGAGGGTCACATCAAAGGCTCGCAGGTAGTCCACCAGCGACTTGCAGTCGTCCCCGACTTCGACGAAGGGTCGCAACCCATCGACCGAATCAGCCGGCAACTTCACCTTCTGCCGTTCTGCCAGCTCGAGGATGGTCGGGATGCGGAGACTGCCATCAAGATGGACATGCAGGTCCGTCTTGGGAAGGCGCTGGAGGTCCTGGATTGTCAGTTTGGCCATGGGAAAGGCTAGCGCCTTGTGCGGATGTGGGCTATGGGCCGTGGGCTGTGGCAAAGCAGAACCCGGCTCCGCCGAGTTCTGCGCGGGGGTCCGGGGGTGTGTGCGCAGCATGGAACCCCCGGAGAGCATCAGGTACTCAATTGACTCAACCGATGCGCGAGGACGGAATCATCCGTGGCCAGGGCCTGGCAGGCCTTGCATAGGCCGAAAATCTGGTGGCTGTGATGCATGGGTCTGAAATCGAATTCGCGGCAGATCTGCTCCTGGAGCGCCTCCAGTTTCGGACGGAAGAACTCGATGATGGCATCGCAGTTCAGGCAGATCAGGTGGTCGTGATGCTCGTTGCTCCGGACCGCCTCGTAGTGCGCATGCTGATCGCCGAAGCTGCTCTTCCGGACCAACCCGCACTGAACGAGCAGATCCAGGGTCCGGTAGACGGTGGCCCTGCTGATGGCTTTCCCCTTCTGCTTCAGGGCCATGTGCAGCTGGTCGGCATCGAAATGATGAGGCTGGCCGAAGACCTCCTCGACCAATTCCAGACGCTCACCGGTCAGCTTCAGCTGGCGGGACCGTAGAAAAGTCTCGAAGCGTTGCTGTTCTTCGGGCCGTTCGATCTTGGGCTTGCGCATGGGATCCTCGGCGGAAGTTTACATGAATTGTTTCAGGATTCGCATTTTACAAACGTAAATCCCATGGCTATTATAGTTCTTTCGTAAACATAGTGGAGCGCCCATGGCCATAGTTAGTATCGAATCTTCCAATCTCTCCTCGGAACAGAAATCCCGAATCGGGGAACGCGTCATCACCGCACTGCAGCATGAAGGCATTGCCCCTGGATCCGTGGTCGTACTCTTCCAGCCCGAGCGGGGCGACATTTATCTGGATGGGCTGCTGGTCCAGGTCCAGGTGGATGCTCCGGCGGCCGTTCCGGCGGCCCCTGCCCCACGGGCAGCAGCCCCAGTCCAGGAGGCGGCCCCAGCCTTCAAGACCAAGGCACGCCGCTCCAAGCCTGAGCTTGAGGATATGAAGAATCGGCTGATGAGTGCCCTTCAGGACAAAGGTTCCCTCAGCAGTTTCGAGGCCCAGGTCGCCCTCGACCTCAAGGATTGCGACTGGGCCCCGGCCACACTCCGTCGTCTATTCACCGAGCTGGAAGAGACCAAACTCATCGTCAAGAACGGGCAGAAGCGAGGCACACGCTATGTCTGGAAGGGCATCGCGAGCACCCCTCAATCCGCTCCGGCGGTGAAACTCGTCAAGGCCGAGAGCGAAGAAAGTTAGGCCCCTTCGGGAGTTCGTCGCTCTGCCACACTCGGCCCATGGACTGGTTCCTCCGGGATTTCGACCATCCCGCCTACTTCACCATCTATGCAGACAAGGCTGCAGATGCGGCCGTGGAAGGCCCTGCCCTGGTGGCATTGCTGGACCTTCCAACTGGAAGCCGGGTGCTGGATCTCCCCTGCGGTTGGGGGCGATTGAATCCCCATCTGCACGCCCGAGGCCTGGAGATCATCGGCGGGGATCGGAGCTCCCTCAATCTGAAGAAGCACCGGGCCTGCCATCCGGTACCGCTCGTGCGCCTGGATTTCCGCGCTCTGCCCTTCCGATCGGCCTGCGCCGATGGCGTGTTCTGCGCCTTCACGAGCTGGGGCTATTTCGCCAGCGAGGAGGAGAACCTGAGGCAGCTGACGGAATTCGCCCGGGTGCTGCGTCCCGGCGGCGCCCTGCTGCTGGACCTCGCAGGTCGAGCCTTCCTCCAATCAGCCATGGAAGGGGTGGAGGGAGACTGGCTGGAATTTCCCGATGAGGGCTACCAGGAACGGGCCCGATGGAGCCCCGACAGTCGCCGCATCCTCACCGAGCGCATCTGCCAGGGAGAATCCTTCTGCCATGACATCTGGATTCCCACGGATGCCGAAGTCCGAGTCTGCTTGGACCAGGCTGGATTCGAAGTGACCAATGCCTATGGCGGGCTGGATGGCCGTCCCTGGGTCGAAGGGGCCGAGCGTTGGATCTACCGGGCTCTCAAGAGCGTTTAATTGAACCGGTTCGTGGCGAACAGGTAGCCACCAAACCCGAGACCACAAAGACCGAGGGCCACTGGGAGACCCAGCCCCTGCACCAGGGCCCCACCCACCAGCGGGCCGACCATCATCCCCACCGAGTAGGCGAGATTGAGGATGGAGAAGGCCGAGGCGAAGCTCTGGCTGCCCTGTCGCTCCACCTGATCCGCCACCGCGGGACTGCAGGGGCTCATGATGAGACTGGCCGCGCTGCCCAACCCCATCATGGCCAGCACCACCATCCAGGCCCGGGGCAGCAGGGCCGGCAGGGGCAGCAGGATCAGGGCGGACACCAGGCCCATGCGGAGCACTTTCGCTCGCCCGATGCGATCAGACAAACGGCCCATCAACGGCGAGGTGAGGCTTTGGGTCAGGGCTGCGGCGGCGAAGCAGAGTCCGATCCGGTAGGGGCTGAGGGCCAGCCGATGGTCCAGGTCCAGCGGGAGGGTAGATTCGAGCAGGGCCCAAAGCCCCGATCCCAGCGCCATGGCTCCGGCGAAGAGCCTTACCGCAGGATTGGATAGCAATTGCCGGAAGGGCAGACGCGGCCCTCGCTCCGGCTCCACCTGCGGAAGCAGAAAGGCCCGCCCGGCGGCGTCCAGCGCCACGAGTCCCGCCCCCAGCAGGAATGGAGCCGAGGGCCCCGCGTGCTGGTCGAGAAACCCTGATAATGGCGGGCCTATGAGGACTCCGAGATTCGCGGCGGCAAAGGCGGTGCCCATGGCCCGGCCCCGGGATTCAGACGGGAAGTGATCCGCCAATAGGGACATACCCGGGAGCCAGGTGGCAGCGCCCGCGATGCCCTGGAGGAACCGGGCCAGCACCAGCAGCCAGTATTGATTCGATACGGCGAATACCAGCGTGGTCACGGCGAGGCCGGCCAGCCCCCAGAGCATGGGGGCCCGTCGGCCGTAGCGGTCCGTCAGAATCGCCACCGGGAAGGTCGCGAGCAGGAGGGCCACGGCGTAGCTTCCGAAGAGGATCCCCACCTTCATGGGATTCAGACCCAGGTCCCGCGCGTACCTTGGCAGGAGCGGCACCAGCAGGTAGTAGAGGAGCGTGTCCACGTGGAAGGCGAGGGCCGTCACGAGGAGCGCGGCGGTGGAGGGTGCAGGGCGGCGCATGCCCCACTATCGCAGCCCGTACGAAGCAAAGCCCCCTTGCGGGGGCTCCGGTGGATCGGTAAGCCGGGTTCTGTCGTGGGGCGTCATTCCTCTGGGATGAATGTCGCCATCCACCTCAAGCGACCTACCCGCCGGCTCGGTCGGGTCAACCCTCGCCGCTTGCGCGGTGCGCCGGCCTATTTGGTCTTGCTCCCTGGGGGGTTTGCCGTGCCCGTTCTGTTGCCAGCCCGGCGGTGGGCTCTTACCCCACCGTTTCACCCTTGCCTGATCCGCTTGCGCGGCCATCGGCGGTTTGTTCTCTGTTGCACTTTCCGTCGGGTCACCCCGCCCTGGTGTTACCAGGCCCAGCACCCTATGGAGCCCGGACTTTCCTCTGCTCTTGCGAGCAGCGACGCCCTGATCCACAGCTCCACGTTATCACCTCATCGCCGGCATCTACCCTTCATAAGGCAGGGGCATCAACCAGCCTTCTCGCTGCAAGTCCTCAAGGATGGACCAGGCGGCACGATAAGGATCACCCGTGCTGCCCCCCAGGACCTCGTCGCGCAGGCGGACCTGGTAGGGGACGAGATCCGGGTGAAAGGTGCCTGCAAGATCCCCGTTCGGCTGGAACAAGCTCAGAAGCAGCGCCTCTGGATGGGGGTGGCCGATGCGGACGGCGCAGAGCGCCATGCCTCCCGGACCTTCCGTGGCACCAGCCCGGAGGAGACGATCCTGGATAGGAGCCAGCGTGGCCGGATCGACTCCGAAACCGAGACAACGGACCGGTAATGGATCGGATTGGGAGGCCGCGACATCGTCATCTTCGGACCAGGGGCAGGGCGGGCGTGGCCCTCGGTAGGGCTGCCCAGGCAGAATGCACTCATGGTGGTGTTGATCGCTGACCCAGACATGTGCAAGCCGCATGTATGAGTTATGCAGACCGCCACCCTGTCCGGGGCCCAACCAAATCAACCTTTGGACCTCTGGGGTCCAGGACCCAGCCTCCCGGAAGGGATGATCCCAGAGGCTGGGCTCTACAGAGAGCTCCAGCCTGAGTCCTGCCAGGAATTCCGGCAGCCCAGGATAGGGGTGAGGCAGATGGATGCACACACCCTCAGGGGTGATGCGCATGTTGAGCGCCGGGAAACAGGCGGCAAGTGGACTCTCTTTCAGCAGAGCCAGCAGCGCGAGGCGATGACTTTCGGTCCTCAAAGAGGCCATGAGATGGAGATCCCAGACCTGACCCGTCGGATCGCAAGCCCAGGATTCCAAGGCCGAAGCTTCGGGACGGGAGAGCGAATCCTGGCCCAAAACCATCAGACGCAGGCCCCCAGCTGGATCAAAGCGTCCGATGGGGGGCCGATCTTCGCGGCTCTCCTCGAGCCTGGAGCGCCGTTGCGCGCGGGCCCAGCCGATGCCGTTCCAGGCAGCCTCGGTACCTTCCGGCGCATCCATCAGGTGAGGCAGGCCCTCGGAAGTCACCTGTCGATAGGCCTCGGTTCGCCGGATCTCCTGGTGCCGGGCGAGGATATCCCAGATCTCGTCAATGTTCTGCTGGCTGACGCGGGCCAAGCCCTCACCGACTTCCGCTAAACGCTTACCCATCCTCGAGAGGCGTTCCTGCTCTGGCGTCATCTTGGCTTCCACGCTCCATTGCCGGCCATGGGCGGATTCCATGGCCATCGCCCGTTCGCTGACCTCATGCAGGGACAGCTCTGCGCGCTCCGAGGATTGACGGACCTGGTCCACCAGACCCAGATGCGCCTCCAGGGCGCGCTCCAGAGCCTGTCCATGTTGGTCCATGTGCCCTGCCGTCCTAAGAAGTTCGTGGACTTCCGAGAAAAGCCTCTGCGTGACCTCCTGGAGATCCCACAAGCCTGTGGTCTCGCGCTCCAGGCCCTGCTGGTAATCACCCAGTACCCGTTCCATTCGGGCGATACCTTCGGTCGTCTGATCAGCGAGGAAGCGCAAGGGTCCCCCGATCGCCGCCAGCCCGGCGCTTTCCGATTCCTGCTGGGCAAGGATCGCGGCATTCACCGCCAACAGCCCAATCTGCTGAGCCACCTGATCGAGTTCCATCAAGGAACCCTGGGCTCCGCCGAAGGAGCGTATCCGTGATTGGGCCTCTTCGCGGAAGCCCTCCATGCGGCGAGCCAGGGCTTCTGTATGATCCCGCACGCCATCTGACGACAGCCGCAGCTTGCGTAACCACTCCGTGCGTGCCTGAGCGTCTTCCACGAGTCTGGTGGTATGAGCGACAAGCCCCTTCACCGAAAGGTTCATTAGGGCGCCCTGCCGCAGACCCGCATCCGCCAGCCGCTTCAGTACATCCTCCTCGCGACGCAGCCTGGGAAAGGTGTCCTGAAGCTCCTCCAGATGGGTTTCGAACTGCTCCAGGCCGGCCCGCAACTGATCCAATGTGCCCCGGAAAGCCTGTCCCTGCAACCTGGACTGGTCGGCTCGCAGCCGGTAGTTCAGTTCGATCTGGTCGAGCCGGAGGGTATTTTCAAGGGCAGCCTTGAGGTCCCTCCCCAGGGCTTCCAGCCGGGCACCTCCCTGAAGGCGGATCTCCGTCTCGGCCTCCCGCTGATGCTGGATCGCCTGCAACAGGGCATCCAGTTCCTGCCAGTCCCGGGTCATCGCGTGGCGAAGGTCCGCCAACTCCGAGCGTTGCCCATGCAGGTCCTCGATCACCCCATTCAAAGCCCCTGCCACCCGGTGGTCCTGTTCACAGAGACCCTCTGGAACCATCTGTGGTTCCCGTTCCCCCTGCAGGATCCGCTGGATCCAGTCCATGAAGGCTCCGTCATTGGTCAACCTCCGATGCCATCCCCACCAGTGGAGACCCGCACGCAAAAGTCCCGCGGCCACCATGATCAGGAGGGCCGCCTCCACTGGGCTGAACGCCTCTGCGTGCTGGAACAATAGGTAGGCTACCGCCCCCATGAGCAGGAGCACCACCACATCCACCGGAATCTTGGACCCCGATACCTGCCTCCAAACGATTCCGAGCTGTGCCATGCCCCGTTTCTCTTTCATGGGAGTTCCATCGGCGCATCCGGACCAAAAGCAAAGAATCAGACAGAACGCCAGAGCACGTCGTAGCTTCTCAGCCCACCCCCAAGTTCCTGGAGCAGTCTGGCTCGGAGAAGGGCCGTGATGGCCTGCTGGGCTTCATCCGCCGGATTCACCCTGGGGGCGGCCTCTGCCCCCCGGAGCCTCAGGTTCCGAAGGTACCCCCGGCTGCCGGTAGGCAAGGCTTCCAGTGGGTCCACTGGAGTGCAGGAGGAACAGCACCAGCCTTCCTCCGGACTGAGGATGACGAGTGGCGCCGTCTCGTTTCCGCACCGGCCACAGACCCGAGGATGAGGTAGCAATCCCATGCAGTGGAGCAGCCAATGCTCGGCATAGGCGAGAATCCCGATGGCATTGCTGGGATCAGCCTTCAGCGCTCGTCCACAGGCGCTGAGCAGGCGGTAGAGCCGATCGTCTTCCACCCCCTCCCGGGCCACCCGGTCGAAGAGATCCGCCAGACAGGCCATCACCAGGCTGGATTCCAGGTGNNGCCACCCACTTGGCCGTGGGTTTCTTCACGCCCTTGGCCAGTCCGGAAAGGCGCTCCCCGTGCTCGGAGAGGAAGGACACCACTGCCCCACCCTCGGCGAAGGGCACGGCTTTCAGGACGATGGCCTCGCAGGTCCGAATCACCTTTCCAGTCTGCCCGCATTCAACCCATTCGCCTGGATCGGGTCTCATGGGTAGCGGTCGTTGAACCGCCATATACCTGGAGACTCCGATGAAAACCCTGTTCCGATCTACTTTGATTCTGGCTCTCATGGCGCTCCCCCTTGCCGCCCAGCCCGGGCCGGACAACAGCCACCAAGCCGAGCGGATCGGTCGGCGCCTGCAGCTGACCGAGGCCCAGAAGGCCAGCATCCTGGCTATCCGCGACAAGCACCGGTCGGACCTGGTCCAGCGGGGGGATGCAGTGCAGCATGCCCGGATCGACTTGCGAAGCGCCCTCCAGGACTCGAGCACCCCCGAACCTCGGCTCCGAGCCCTCTACGACAAAGCTTCCACCGCCCGGTTCGACATGATTCTGGCGCGGCGCTCGCTCCGGATGGAAGTGCAGGCGATCCTCACCCCCGAGCAGCGGGCGAAGGCCGCTGAGATGCGCGACCATGCCCGGCGGGAGTTCGCCGGCCCTTGGCGGCGTGGATAGCCGGTTGATTCAGGCCGGCAATCGATAGACTGGGGGGATGCGTGCATCCCCCTTTTTGATGCTGGTCCTCACGGGCCTGACCCTTTTCGGGCAGGTGAGTCCAATCCATTCATTCCGGCAGTGGATGGGCGGGCAGGAGGTCGGCGGCTCCACCCTGGAAACCAGGCTGGACGGGAAGGTCCGCGAGGTCCGTTCACGGGAGTGGATGGTGCTCTCCCGGATGGGCCAGGAGATCCGGGAGGAAGTGAGCGAGACCGCCCGAAAATCGCCCGAGGGCCAATTGACCTTTACCTGGCGCCTGCAGCTCTCTTCCGAGCCTTTCGAAGGCCGGGCCGAGTGGTCCCCCCGCGAGCCAGGCGTCCTGTCCATTCAGCCCACCCATGGCTCCGCCGTCCGCAAGGAGGTCCCGGCCGGTGCGCTCCTTTGGCCAGAGGATCTTGAATCCCTGTTGAAGGAGGCCGCCCGCACGGGTAAAGCGGTGGAGGCGACCACCTTCTCCTTCCCGGTTCAACAATGGAGCGGCCTTCACCTGGTGCCCCAGGGAGCGGCCCCTCTTCCAGGGTTTCCGGATGCCGTGCGGTTCACCGGGGAGGAACGAGATGGGTCGGTCACGGCCCCTGTCGAAGTCTGGATCTCCCCCACGGCCGGGGAGGTCCGGCAGCGGACCGAACTGGGCGGCCTGGAGCTGCTCACCCAGCGCTCCGAACTGCCCGCGCCCATTCCAGGCAAAGGGCCTGGCAAGGGATTCTTCGAACGGACTCTCCAGACCCTTCCGCTTGATCCCTTCCAGCCCTGGATCACGGAACTTGTCCTGCGAGGGGAAGGGCCCTTGCCCAACCTGCCCGAGGACGCCCAGCAGACGCAGCTTTCCAAGGGGCGATGGCGCCTGAGGCGGGCGTCTTTCCCGACTCCGGAAGAAGCGGCCCAGCTCCCTGTCAAGGGCACACCATCTCCAGACGAGGCTCGTTTCCTGGCTCCCAGTCCCCTGGTCCAGTTCCAGGACCCGGCCTTCGACGGGCTGATCCGCCGCATGGCTCTTTCCCCGGGACTGTCCCGCTGGGAGATCGCGCGCCGGGTGAACACCTTTGTGTTCGATTGGATCACCGAGAAGGATTTCACGGTGGGCTTCGCTTCGGCCCTCGAGGTCTGCCATCACCCGCGGGGGGACTGCACGGAACATGGTGTGCTGGCCGTGGCCCTGCTTCGGCGCCTGGGGGTTCCGGCCCGGGGCGTCACCGGGTGGGTGGGTCTTGGTGAGGTGCTCGGGCTGCATTTCTGGGTGGAGGTCCACCTGAAGGATCGATGGATCCCCATCGACCCCACCTTCGATCAGGCTCCGGCTTCAGCGCTCCGCATCAAGCTTGGGGACACGGATCTGTCGGATCTGGGCAGTGTCGGCTGGGAAGGAGCGGCCCTCGCCTTCACCGGAGTGAGGTGGGTCCCGGAACAGGAAGGAAAGATCGCTTGTCTGGGCGACCTGGTCACGGGTCCCGGCCACATCCAACTGCGTCTGCCCAGGGGCCACTGGGATCTCCAGCAGGGCGTGCTGCGGCTCCAAGTCTCCAAGGGCAGTCCGTGGCAGGTCCAGGCCGTGAACCGGCCCAGCGAGTCCCAACTCAAGGGGGCTTCCCACCTGGCTGGGGGGCGGACGCTCCGGCATGGCTGGTGGAACCCTGCTTCGCGTGTGCTTTGGATGGATCTGGGCGAAGGCCGGTGGATCCAGGTCGAGGGCGTGACAGAGGCCGATGCCTATGATCTCCTGGATCAGTTGATGGCAGCCACCAGTTCCTCATGAAGCCCGCTCTGCTGCATGCAGTGGTCGCGGAGCTGCTCCAGGCGACTGGCCATGGCCAGGCATTCCGCCTCAGTGCAGCAACTGGTGAGGCGCGCCGCCATGGTATGGACCGGCTCCTCGAGCCGGTCCATGAGGCGACGTCCTTTCGGCGTGATGACCACGCGACTCACGCGGCGATCCTTGGCATCCGCCACCCGCTTCAGCAAGCCCTGCAGCTCCAGACGGTCGACCAGGCGCGTGACATTGGCGAATCGGTAGATCATGCGGCGTTCGATCTCGTAGATGGGATGTCCCTTGGTCGGGCCCCCGCGCACGATGCGCAGCACGTTGTACTGCTGAATCGTCAGCCCATGGGCTTCAAACAGCTTTTCCTGTACTCGGACGACCGCCTCGCGCGTGAGCATCAGCTGGAGCATCAGCTGCACACCCGGGGCGGGGAGCTTGGACATCTGGAGTTCTTCCTGTAGGGACATGGGCACCTTTCATGACTTTGGGGGCAAGGATCAACCCATCCATGGGATTCTGGAAGGTCCGAGGAGCCTTTCTTGCCGTCTATCGCCCTGAGTTTGATCAATGTCACGAAACGATATGGCGCGACAGCCATTCTGGACGGACTGAGTTTCGGTCTCTTCCAGGACGAGAAGGTCGGGCTCATCGGCCGCAATGGCGCAGGCAAGAGCACCCTTTTCCGCCTGCTGTCCGGTGACGAAACACCCGATGCGGGCACCGTGGTGGTCACCCAGGGCCTCCGGATCGCTCGCCTCAGCCAAGAGCCTCATTTCGCGCCAGGAGCCAGTGTCCGCCAGGCCCTTGAAGCGGCCCTGGCGGACCACGCGGCCTTCCTGGCCCGGCATCGGGAGATCCACGACAGCCTGCACGGTGCCGGGGCCGAGGCAGAAACCCGGCTCTTTAACGAACTGCAGACCATCGAGCACCGCCTGGATCACTGGGGTTGGGATCTCACACCCCGGTTGAAAGCTGCCGCCACCACTTGGGGTCTGGTGGATCTGGATGCGGAGGTGGAATCCCTGTCCGGTGGGTGGCGGAAACGCGTGGCCCTGGCCCAGGCCTGGCTCAAAGAGCCGGACGTGCTGGTGCTGGATGAACCGACGAACCACCTTGACCCCGAGCAGGTGGAACGGCTCGAGGCCTGGCTCCAGGCCTTCGAAGGCGCCCTGCTGCTGATCACCCACGACCGCCATCTGCTCGACTCGGTGGCGACGCGGATGCTGGAACTGGAGGAAGGAACCCTTCGCAGCTACGATGGCGGCTACAGTGACTACCTGCTGGAGAGATCCGATCGTGAGTTCCGCGAGGCCNNGCCAAGGCCCGAACCCGCAAGTCCAAGCTCCGCATCGAGGAGGTGCTGGAGCTCAAAGGCAGCGTGGAGGACCGGACCCGCCTGGAGGTCCGCCAGGGCCTGGCCTTCGCGAAGGGTGGCAATCGCAGCGATGCGCTGATCCGGGCCGAGGGGATCCAGTTCGCCTATCCCGGTGGTAGTGAACTGCTGGGGAACCTGGATCTCAGCCTCCAGCGAGGCATGCGCATCGCCCTGCTGGGACCCAATGGGTGCGGCAAATCGACGCTCTTGAAAGTCCTGCTGGGGGAACTGGAACCCACCGGCGGTGAGGTGAGCCGCCATCCTAAATTGGCGGTGACGGCCATCTCCCAGGGACGCGGCGAACTCGATGGCGTCCGAAGTATCCTCGACAACCTTGCAGATCGGGCCGCCGTGGTAGACACGGGCAGTGGCAGCATGTTGGCCCATGTCTATCTCACGCGTTTCGGCTTTCCAGTGGATCAGCAATCGCGACCGGCGTCGACCCTCAGTGGCGGGGAGCGCAACCGCCTGCTTCTGGCCAAGGCCATGCTCAGCCCCGCCGATCTGCTGGTGCTGGACGAGCCCACCAACGATCTGGACATCCCCACCCTCCAGAACCTCGAGGAGGCCCTGCTCGGATTCGGGGGGACCCTCGTCCTGGTGAGCCACGATCGGTTTTTCCTCGACCAGGTGGCTACCCACACTCTTGCATGGAACGAAGGTGGGTCCCCCCGATGGGAACTCTACGAAGGACCGCCCTCCACGGTGCGCAGCCTTCGAAAGGCTCGCGCGGCGGTACAGCTGTCCGCCAAGACAGACACCTCCCCTATGGCAACCCGCATCGAGACAGTCAAACTCCGGAAAGCAGGCCTCTCCCAGAAAGAGCAGCGCCGCCTTGCGGAGGTTGAGCAAGCGCTGGCCGCCTTCCATGCTCGATTCGCGGACCTCGATGCGGTCCTCACTGATCCCGTCGCCTTCCTTCGTCCCGACAGTCCTGGGCACCAGGCCCTGAAGGACAAGGACTCCTCCCAGTCCGAGCTGGACATCCTGGAACGGGAATGGCTGGAACTTGAAGAGAAGCGGACCGGGGATTGATCCCGTCACATCTTCGCGATCATGAACACCCCGTCCCGACCTTTTCGCTACCCTGGATCCGGAACCTTTGATGGAGTACCCATGCGCCGAATGTCCTTTGTGCTTTTCCCGGTGGTGGCTCTGGTCGCCCAGGCCCCTACGACTGTTGATCTCGTCCAGCGGTTCAATGCGGAACTCCCCGGCATCAATCAGTTGCTGAAGGAGCTGAAGCCCCAGGAGGCCCTGGCCAAGGTCCAGCCCCTGATTCCCGCTGAACGGCCGGCCTTTGATGCTTCGAATGCCAAGTCCATTGTTCAAAGCCTTGATAACGCCCAGGGACTGATGTCCCTCTACCGCCTCTATGCCAACGTCTGTTCCGAAGCTGGACAGTGGGAGAAGGCCGTGGAGGTCCAGACCAAACGGGCCCAGACCGCCCGCGCCATCCTTGCCGATCTGGACAAGGCCCAAGCTCCCATCGCCGCCCAGTGGAGGAAGGTGATCCAGGAGTCAGGCGATTATGTCGCTAAGAACACCCCCCGCCAGCAGGAACTGCAGACTGAGTTGAAAGCTCTGAGAGAAGATGTGGACGCGGTGAATGCCAAGAAGAAGAAGCCGGACGCCAAAGGCCTCGAAGAGCTCAAAGCCCGGATCGCCAAGGCCCCCCAGGAAGAGCAGGAACTGGACCAGATCAACGCGGCCTTGCCTGTCCACAAACAGAACCTGCTGAATGCGCCGAAGATCACCAAGATCCTTGGCGACAACCACAAGGAGGTCGAGGGGATGATCAAGGCCGCCGATGAAGCGACCGCCAAGGCGGGCAAGGCCGTATCTGACCAGAAGGATGAAATCACCCAGTTCAACACTCAGCAGGTCATCAAGAAGGTGAAAGTCGTCGGCATGAAAAACTGGGTGGATGCGGTGATGAGGGTCCCCGAGAATATCACCAAGCTGGGCTCGCCCCAGGTCCAGGGAGCTTTCCTGAACCGGCTCCTGGTGCTGGATCCAGGCAACCCAGGTGCCCAAAAGGCCCTCGGCAACCTGAAGGCCGGCAAGGATGCCTTTGCGAAGGAACTCAAATCCGCAAAAAAGGGTGGGAAGAAATAGAACCAGCCGTTCAGTTTGGTTTGTTTCATAAGGGGACGATCATGACCCGATTGGGATTCCTGTTTGCCTGTGCCCTGGCCACGAGCCTTGGTGCCCAGAGCCTCACGGACCGTTTCAAAGAGGTCCGGGGACCCTGGGAGCTCCAGTTGGAGCGGGGGGAGGCTGCGACGGTCCGCAAGGGGGTGGAGGCGCTGCTTGGCCGGGAAGGACTCACGGTCAATCCCTCCGACTACAACGACATGCACGCCCTCGTCGCCCTTCGAGGACTGGCCGCGCGGGCCTGCGTCTCCGAAGGCAGCTGGGAGGATGCGGTAGTCCATTTCCAGAAGGCCCAGTTGGCCGCCGAAGAAAACCTCGCCACCGCGGGACCCTTCCTCGCCAAAACCCGCTTGGAACATGAGCAGAAGCTCAAGGAATGCCGGGAGGCCATGGCCAAGCAGGCCCCCCGTCTAAAGGAACTCGACGAGGCGCCCGGGCTCACCAAAGATCAGATCAAGCTTCGGCAGCAGCTGAAGATCTTCATGGATGAACAGCAGGCGGCCATCACCCATAGCGAGCGAGCCCTGAAGGACATGGATGGCATTCTCGACCGGCTGCGACAGGCCAAAGAAACCACGACCAAGACAACCGCCGATTGGCAGGCCTTTCTTATCGCGGAGAAGGCTGAGATCTCCGAGGCGGGGGGCATACCCCAGTACGTCACCGGGAAGCTAGAACAGGTGAAGGCCGACGATGCGCGCCCCAGGCTGGAGCGTCTCACTTATGCCCGGAGGCTCCAGAAGCTGGACCCCTCCAACAAGGACGTCACCCGCCTTGTCAACGGGCTGATGGGCAAAGAGGAAGAACCCGCACCCGTGAAACCGAAAAAGAAGAAGAAGCCCGCACCCAAGAAGGATTCCCAGTAATGCAGCCAAGGAAACGGCCCCTCATGGGGCCGTTTCCACGATCAGACACCAGTTCAGAACACCCATCCGAAACCGAGCTTCACGAAATCAGTGCTGGGGGGATCTCCGGCGCCGACATCGTTCCCGGTGAGTGTCTTGTGGAAAGTGGCTTCCAAGTTGAAACGCATTCCCGCGTCATAGCCGAAGCTGTGGCCTATACCCACTGACCCGCCAAGGCGGCTCTTGTTGGTGGTGTAGTCGGGATAGTAGCCGGGATCGCTGCCGTAGCTGCCGTCGAACCGTTCGAAATCTGCTGAAAGCCCGACCACGAAGTAGAGGCCACGATGACGAAAGGCCGTGCCCTGGGGGAAGATCTGGAGGTCGCCGCCGAGGCTGAAGATCGAGTGCTGAAGGTTGATGTCGGAATATCCCTGTGCGCGATTGACGCCATTCTCTGACGAGCCGCTCAAGTTCAAACGGACCGCGAGGTTCCTGTCTGTGGGGAAGCTGATGGTAAAGCTTCCACCCAAACCTACGTCATAGGTCTCCTTCTGAGGGGGGACCAGATTATTGAAGGCATTCAAGTAGGCGGGGTAGGTCGTGCTTGCNNTCCCGAAATCAGGATCAAGGGGAGCACGAGCAAAGATGCGGCGCGGCGCATGGGACCTCCAGGTTGGATGTTGAGGATACGAGCGAAGGCTATGCCAGGTTACGCCAAGGGGCGTCAATCCTTGGATGTCTTCAATCGCACTCTGGTTTAAACCTATCTCTGCCAGCGGCGTTTTGCCTCAAACAGGTGTGGGATTGCAACGGCGGGCTTTGGACGGAGTCTCGGATGGCCTACTCTGGACAGGATAAGGATGATTCATGGCCTGGAAGCAAGATCTGGCAAAACTGAAACAACAACTCGGCCCGGAGACACCCGCTCCGGCCTACAAGCCCGCGCCTAAGGCGATCCCCAAACCCAGCGGCCCCGCCGCCCTGGACGATGAAGACGCCATATTCCTATCGGCCATGGGGTTGAAACCGGCTCAACCTCGCGCGGCTAGATCCGAGGCAAGCGAGGGTTCCGCCCCCACCTCAGTGGTAGCAGATTCCCAGGCTCCGGAAACCTTCCAGGAGGCTGTCAGTGGTTTGAAGGGCCTGAAGCCTCTCGTGAAGCAACCCCTTGATCAGCCGGCCTCGGCAGTCGGTCCCCCTAAGCCTGCGCCGGTGACCATTCCGACCGAGATTTCAAACCTTGGGCCCCCCGAATCGATGGTTCCCGAACCCGTCACCCCCGAACTGGCCCCCCTGGCTCAGCCCTTGGGGCCTCTGCGCTTCCAATTGGCCGCAGGCATGGCCATTGAGGTGGATGGAGCCCTTGATCTCCGAGGGCATTCCCTTCCCGACGCCATGGAGCGGCTGAAGGATCGCCTGGAAGATGGCGTGGTCCTTGGTTGGCGCAGCCTCCAAGTGACCCTTGGGCCGGATCAAACCCTTCACGATGGCCTGCTCGCACTATTGACCTCGGGCCAGATGCCGAGGGTGGTCCGCTATGCCCAGGCCCCTGTCCCCATGGGCGGAACCCAGGCCTGGCTGTTGTACTTCGGGCTCTCACCGGCCCAGCCCTGATTCTCACGCATGGAGCCTCGATCATGAGCCTGCTGGCAGTTGGAAGCATTGCGTTTGATGACCTGGAAACCCCCTTCGGCCGGAGGGAACACGCCCTGGGTGGCTCTGCCACCTATTTCGCCCTGAGCGCAAGCCGCTTCCACCCGGTCCGGATCGTGGCCGTGGTGGGCGAGGATTTCGGTCCAGACCAGATGCGAGTCTTCGATCGGCGGCCCATTGATCTTGCCGGGCTCTCTAGGGTGAAGGGACTGAGCTTCCATTGGAAGGGGGTTTACGGCTATGACCTCAACGAAGCCACCACCCTCGCCACCGATCTGAATGTTTTCGCAGATTTCCGGCCAGACCTCCCCGTGAATTACCGGGAGTCCCAGTACCTCTTCCTGGGGAACATCGATCCTGTGCTTCAACTCGATGTCGTCCGACAGATGACCGCACGCCCCAAATGGATCGCGCTGGACACCATGAACTACTGGATCCGGGGATCGCGGTCCGCCCTGGAAGCCGTCCTGAAGGAGGTGGATATCCTTCTGGTGAACGATGCCGAGGTTCGGGAACTGACCCAGGAGCATGGCCTCATCAAGGCCTACCGGAAGATCCAGACCCTGGGCCCCCGGAATCTGGTGGTCAAGCGAGGCGAGTACGGCGTGGCCCTGTTCACGCCCGAGGGCATCTTCGCGGCCCCTGCCTATCCGCTGGAGAATGTCTTTGACCCGACCGGCGCAGGCGACACCTTCGCTGGGGGTTTCCTGGGTTATCTGGCCTGGATTGAGCGAACGGATGTGACGGCCTTGAAGCATGCCGCCCTGGTGGGTTCGGTCATGGCCAGTTTTACGGTGGAACAGTTTTCCACTGAACGCCTGGAGCAGATCAGTCAGGACGAAGTCCGCAACCGACTGTCATTATTTTCAGATATGATTCGAGTCGAAGACCTATAATCAGCGCTATTCAATCCTGACAGGGGGTTCCTGATGCACCAGCCCACTCGCCTGCACGCCGGCCGGATGCGCACCCTTGCGTTAGCGCCCAGCCTCCTCGCAGTCCTGGCGCTCGCCCTTCCGGGTCTCCAAGCCCAGGAGACCGCCCCCGCCGATGCCGTCAAGGTCGAGGCCCATGCATCCAAGTGGGAGTACCCCAAGGAGCTCAGGGTCCCAGATGGCTCCAAGACCCACCTGGTCCAAAAGGGTGACACACTCTGGGACCTCGCCGCAAAAGAACTTGGGAATCCCTA
The DNA here is from genome assembly GCA_003158505.1 of Holophagaceae bacterium. Taxonomy (GTDB): domain Bacteria; phylum Acidobacteriota; class Holophagae; order Holophagales; family Holophagaceae; genus Geothrix. Next base: position 20,827 of record PMJK01000099.1, read on the forward strand.
CGCATGGCCCCAGATCTGGGAACTGAACCAGTGGATCAAAGACCCACACTGGATCTACCCCGGCGACCCCTTGATCATCGATCTCGCCCGGGCGGTGGCCACTGCGGACACCGTGCCCGAGGCCGTGGCCAATCTGCTGCCTGACCAGCGGCGTGCAGACCCCGGCGCTGTCCGGCGATCAGAACTTGGTTTCTCCTTCCAGGATTTCATTCAGCTTCCCTTCATTGTTCCAGAAGGAGTCGAGGCTCATTTCAAGGGCAATGGTGCCTTTACCATCACTGGCAACAAGCGGGAGGACCGCCAGTTCCTGGGCGATGGCGAAAACGTCTACCTGAACGGGGGCGCCAACCAGGGCGTAAAGGTCGGGGATCGATTCCTGATCCTCAAGACCGTGGTTCGACGATTGATGCACCCCACCATCGCCAAGAAGAAACTGGGTGATGTAGTTCAGCAGGTCGGTGTGGTGCGAGTGCTCAGCACCCAGCCAAATGGATCGGTGGCAGTGATCGAACGCTGCCTCGATTCCGTGGAAGTCGGGGATCATTTGGAGAAGTTCGTCGAACCAGCGAATATCCCCTCACAACTGCGGACAGATATCACCGAGCCGGTGAAGATCGCGTCCGATGCCGGCATGGTAGTGTATACCAGGGACTCCAAGTACCTCACAAGTGGTGGGGATATGATTATCATCGACAAGGGCGCCAACGACGGACTCAAGGTGGGCGATGTGCTCCTCGCCGCCCGGGCTAGATCCTTCTCGGTTGGTTCTGACAACCAGAAGAAGCCCCCCATGGAATCCACCTCCTACTACCTTGGGCAGGCGCTGGTCGTCCGAACGGACTCCCAGACCGCTACCTGCCGGGTGCTCCGATCCGTTGAAGAGCTGCAGAGCGGAGACACCGTCACCCGGTGAGGATTCCTCATCGCTACCTATGAAGCCCCCCCGGGGGCTTTCATTTGTCACAGCTCCTTGACTTGGCTTTGGCGGAGTTCGATGACCACGCGCTGCCCGCGGGTCGGGAGCCGGTAAGGATGGGGATGGGCGGTCCAACCGTTCGGAACCCGCTCCTCGGCCCAGTCCAGTCCCTTCAGGGCAAAGAAAGGACTGCCCGCGCGTCCGTGCCTGACCCACCAACCCGCCAGCGACTCCAGGGGACCCAGGGCCTTGGCCGTGCCCCAATCGGCTTCGAGCGGAGGGAGCGTCTCCAGGCGACCGTGCACCGTCTTCAGGTTTGGCACCGGGAGTTCCATGGCCACCTGCCTCAGGAAGGCCAGCTTCTTGAGGGAAGCATCCACGCCAATGACCTCCAGGTCAGGTCGAGCCAGGGCCAGCACCACCGCCGGCGATCCCATGCCCGTGCCTAGATCGGCCACCCGGGCTCCCGAAGGCAGGCCGGCGAGAAAGGGGAGCAGCGCGGCAGCATCCACCAGAAGCTCCTCCCGGCGCTGCCCGGGGGGCAGAGCTGTCAAAGCATGCGTGCGGTTCCACCGATCCAGGAGGACCAGGAAGCGGCCCAAGGGCGCGGCAAGCTCGGAAGGAAGGCGCGGCTCCATGGCTTAAGCATGCCAGGAGATGCCCTTGGGAAATTTAATTTCACAAATGTCATGGTTTTGTCCTTTATAATCAATGTTTGATGACATTCAAAACAAAATAATCATCGGTACCTATCTTGAAAACATGAAGTAAACATCGATACAATTCATGCATCTAGAAATGGGTCATTGACGGAAGCGCCATAATGGACCATGATTAATGCCCTTTGTTTGATCTTGCATAAGGAATCAGCCATGACGCAAACTCGCGCCCCTTTCGTAATCGACTGGTCCAGTCGAAGCAAAATGCGCGGACCTGGTGAGCAGTCCCTTGGAAAACTGCTTCATGACCTTCGAGATCGCCTCGCGCCCGATGCACAAGGCATCTCGTTGACCTATGTCGATGATCGCGGCATGAGAAAACTCAACCGCGAACATTGCGGGAAAAACATGACGACCGATGTGCTCAGTTTCCCCTCCAGCGTGGAAAAGGGCGCCTTTCCACATCTCGGGGACATCGTCATCAGCCTCCCCACGGCCGAGAAAATGGCCAAGAAATTCGGTGTCAGTCGCAGGCGTGAAGTCGAAACCCTGGTCATCCATGGATTCCTGCATCTCTGTGGACAGGATCATGAGGTGGACCGCGGCGACATGATGACCATGCAGGCCCAACTGGAACGCGATCTCCTGGATGAGGAGCCCTTGGCCATGAGCCTCAAACGGGGGCGTAAACCGGGCAGCAAGGTGAAGAAGTTGAAAGATGGCACCCGCGTAGTGGTCACTGGGCGGGCCGCTGCTGCCCTGGTCCGTCGCGAACGGGTGAAGAAAGACAAGAAGGTCAAGGTCCGGAAGGTCACGAAACCCAAGGAACCGATCCTCAAACGGGGTCCCGGCCGCCCCAGGAAGGACGCCACCACGCCTCCCCCGGCCAAGCGTATGGTGCGTCGACGCAGGCCGACGCCTTCCCGGAGCGGTGTGATCGCCTGACTACCTAAACCTACGCATGGCAAATGGGCCCGAAGGCCGATAAAATGGGCCTTTGGTCCGGCTTCGGGCCGTGCCATCCGGAGTCTCCGTGATCAACCTCCTGCTTGGCCTGGGCGCTGCCCTTGCCGTGGTCCTGCTCTCCAGCCTGTTGAGCATCAAGCTTTGGATCAGCCTGCCCATTGGCATCCTCGCAGGGGCTGGCTTGTTCATCTGGCAGGGTCGCAAGATCCAGCAGGAACTCGAGAAGATCTTCACCCGCGCCGGCGAATTGCTGAAGAAACAGCAATTCGACAAGGCCATCGAGGTCATGAAGGAGGGCTACCGGTTCTCCTCCCGGCAGTTCCTCGTGAAAGGCAGCATTGACGGCCAGATCGGCGTGGTGCAGTACCTGCGCAAGAAGAACGAGGAGGCCGAGCCCCTGCTCGCCGCCGCCTCCATGCAGCACTACATCGCCAAGGCCATGCTGGGCATCCTCCAGTGGAAGCGGGGCGAGAAGAAGAAGGCCAAAGAGACCTTCGACCTGGCCCTGAAGGCTGGCAAGAAGGAGAGCCTCCTCTACGCCGTCTATGCCTACGTTCTGTTGGAAATGGGCGAACGGGATAAGGCCATCGAGACCCTCAACAAGGGCCTGGGCGTCTGCATGGGCGATGAACGGCTCATCACCAACCGCAACCTGCTGCAGAACGGCAAGGCCCTCAAGATGAAGGTCTACGGTGAGCAGTGGTACCAGTTTCTCCTTGAGCGCCCCATGATCCGCCAGGAGGCCCCGCCCTTCGCCCGCGTGTCGCGCCGGGCGCAGCGAGGTTGAGGCCCGGCTTCGGAATCGCCGCTACGCGTCGATTCCGAAGCATTGAAAAGACTCTCTTCCCCTGCTCAGCAACCGCGGAGCGGTTGCTGAGCAGAACGAACGATTTGATTGAAGGAGCACACCATGTCCGGCCACAGCAAATGGTCCACCATCAAGCATAAGAAGGGCGCCGCTGACGCCAAGCGGGGCAAGGTCTTCACCAAGATCCTCAAAGAGATCACCGTGGCCGCCCGGCTGGGCGGCGGCGATGTGAACGCCAACCCGCGCCTGCGCCTGGCTGTGGACCAGGCCAAGGGCAGCAACATGCCCAAGGACAACTGGGAGCGCGCCATCAAGAAGGGCACCGGGGAACTCGAGGGCGTGACCTACGAGGAAGTGGTCTATGAGGCCTATGGCCCCGGCGGCGTGGCCATCATGGTCGAGGCCATGACAGACAACAAGAACCGCACCACCCCCGAAATCCGGAGCTACTTCACCAAATTCGGCGGGGAGCTGGGCGCCCAGGGTTCGGTGGCCTACCTCTTCAGCAAGCAGGGGCAGATCGTCGTGGAATCCGAAGTATCCGAGGACAAGGTCATGGAAGTGGCCCTGGAGGCCGGCGCCGACGACGTGGTCAATGCGGGGGAAGCCTGGATCATCAAGACCAGCCCCGAGGCCTACCAGGCCGTGAAGGATGCGGTGGACGCCGCAAAACTGCCGGTCATCGAAGCGAAGATCATCATGGCTCCCAGCACCAGCTCCGCGCTTGAAGGCAACAAGCTCACCAGCTTCCTCAAGCTCGTGGACCTGCTTGAGGACAACGATGATGTGCAGAATGTGTGGCACAACGCTGATTACGACGAACCCGAAGATTAGTCTTCATCATTGCTCAGGGCGCCGAATGGCGCCCTGAGTTAACCCTGCGCCGAAGGCGCAGGGTGGTTCAGGATTGGTCGCCCTGACGGGAGTGAATCAGTACGCCGAGGGGGACGCGGCGGGGGCAGCGACCGCGGTTGCCGGGATCTCCGGCATGGTCTTGGGCGGGTCCTTGCGGAACATGCCCTTGTTGAAGACGGTGAACCCAATGGCCATGAACAGCACCACCACCAGCAAGGCGGAACCGCGCCTGCCTGCCGCCAGCGCCTTGGGCGTCATCTCGGAAAGCCCGAGGAGGATAATCACCAGCGTGAGCTTGATGTGGAAGTAGATGCCCGCCTTGAATGGATTCTGGCCATTCTGCATGAGCATCACCAACAGTGCGATGCCTGCGACGAGAGCCAAGCGGAAGGACCAGGACACCACCTTGGCCCAGACGGTCGCGGCCAGCCCCTGGAGGTCCTCCCTGCCCTCTTCAAACCCTGAGAGAAGAAGGGCCACCACTGCCGCGCCACTCCCGAAGGACATGGCCACGAAATGAAACCATCTGACGAGATTCACCGTTTCAAGTTTCGTATTCATGATCGCCTCCTCAAGAAGGCTTCAGGGTAGCAGCCCTGATAGGCTGGGTTCGTCGGGAGGAAACCATGTCCAAGCTTCGGGTGGCCGTTGTCGGTGTGGGGCACCTCGGGCAACATCGGGGGTCCCGCTCCACGATCCCGCGCAGCGGGGAGTGGGAAGGCGCCCACGGGCGGGGCGCCTGATCGCGGGCGGCCAGAAGGCGTGACCTGCCCGAGGAAGCTGAATCATCTGGGAGAGAAACCATGAGCAAGTTGAGAGTCGCCGTTGTCGGGGTGGGACACCTCGGGCAGCATCACGCCCGAATCGCGGCTTCCGCTCCGGACGCCATCCTGGTCGCAGTGGTGGATCCTGATCCCGTCCGCGGACCCGAGATCGCCGCGAAATTCGACGCCCCCTGGGTGGCCTCGCTGGATCAGGTGCTGGCCGAGGTGGATGCCGTCCAGATCGCCGCGCCCACGGGATTCCACCATGCCCTCGGGACCCAGGCCCTCCGGGCCGGGAAGCATGTGCTGATGGAGAAGCCCCTCGCGGCGACCCTGGATGAAGGTGCAGCTTTGTTGAAGGCTCTTGCCGAAGCCCGCGCGGAGAAGCCGGGAATTGTGGCCCAGGTCGGTCATCTCGAACGCTTCAACCCCGCCGTCACCGCCCTTCGCGCGCGCGGTTTCAAGCCCCGCTTCCTTGAGGCTGTCCGCGTCTCGCCCTTCCCCGCCCGCAGCCTGGAGGTGGATGTGGTGATGGATGTGATGATCCACGACCTCGACCTGCTGCGGGCCCTGGTGGGCCGCCCCGTGATCGACGTGGAGGCTGTGGGCGTGCCGGTGCTGACCCCCTACGCAGACCTGGTGAACGCGCGCCTGAAATTCGAGGGCGGTGCCTTCGCCACCGTCACGGCCAGCCGCGTCGCTCGCAAGAAGGAGCGCACCCTTCGGGCCTTCGGCGACAAGGAGTACGCCAGCCTGGATTTCGCGGCCCAGAAACTGGAGCTGCTGCGCCTCGTCATGGGTCCCGATGGCCCCGAGGTGCAACCCGAGACCGCGGACATCGAGGAGGGTGAACCCCTGCGCCTGGAGATCGAGGCCTTCCACGCCGCCTGTCTGGGCCGCAGTCTGGAGGGCGTGACCTGGGAAGAGGGCCAGGAGGCCATGGGCGTGGCCGACCAGGTGCAGAAGGCCGTCGCCAAGAGCCTGGCGGAGATGAGCAGGACGTGAACCGGTTCTACGACCTCGCCTCCCTCACCAAGCCCCTGGTGACAGCGCCGCTGGCGCTGGCCTTCCTGGATCTCGATGCGGACCGTCGCTGGGCTCTCGGTTTCCACGACCGGGAGGCGCCCCTCACGGTGCGCCAGTTGCTGTCCCATGGCTCCGGCCTGCCGCCCTGGCGACCCTTCACGGGTGAATCCGTGGCCGAGCAACTGCGTCGACCCGTGCCAGAACACCCTCTGCTTCGTCCGGCCACACCCGGCGTTGCCACCTACTCGGACCTGAACTACCGGCTCCTGGCCGAACTGCTGGAAACGGAAACCGGGGTCCCCTTCGCGAAACTGGGAAAGGCATCCGGCCTCAGTCCCGCACCCTGGTTGGACACACCTATTGATGTCCCCGACGGCCCCGACGCAGAGGCCTGGACCCTGGCCACGGAGTCGCCCCTTCCAGCCCGGGATGGGCATCGGCCCCATGACTGCAACGCGAGGGCCGGCATGCCAGGTCATGCCGGGTTCGGTACCACTGCGCCCCAGCTGCATGCCGCCCTGGCCCGATGGGTGGCCTCCGGCTGGCCCGACCGCATGGCCGTGGACACGGCCGAGGGCGAGAATGGGGCTCGCTGGGGCCTGGGCCTGCAGGCGGCCTTCGCGAGTGGCGGACGCTTTGGACAGCTGTTGTCCAGAATTCCCCCCGGAATTGGCCTTCACGTTCTCGAGGATTCCTCTATAGACACCCCGGCCAATGCCCCGAATCTGGATATCGCTCCCAGGTCCGCCTCGGGCTGGTGGTTCCACCTGGGCTATACAGGCCCCGCGCTGTTCTACCGCCCCTCGGACCGTTCCTGCCTCGCTCTGCTGCTGAATCGCCGCGGCCCGGATGGCGCCCTCCTGGATGCCGAGGCTCTGCGGGCCCGCCGCTGGGCGATCCTCGCGCCATTCGTGGGACAATCCAGCGGATGAAGCCTTTTATTGTCCCCGCCATGATCCTGTCGGCTGTTTTCGCCATTGCCGCGCAGCCCCCCTTGAAGATCGGCCTCGACACCCAGGGCACGGAATGGATCGTATCGCTGGAAAGCGGCGGTCAGGTGTGCGATCGCGCCGGGAAACCGCTGATGAAGCTGGCGCCGGATGAGAAGCTGCGGATCTGGTGGGACAGCCGGGGAGCATCGGATCCCACCACGGAATACCGCATCCAGGTGGGGGGTGCTCAAAGCGCCAGCGAGGCGGCGGCCTTGATGAAGCGGTTGAAGGAATTGGGCGAAGCTCCGGACCGGATCAAGGTCCCGGATGCCGACTCCTGGCGCGTGCTCACAGGCCATTTCCCAGAGGCGGGCAAGGCCGAACCCGTACTGCAGAAACTCCAGGATCTCGGCTTCGAGGAACTGTGGGTGGCCACTGAATCCCGCTCCGGTCAGCCCCGCAAAGGGCGGGCGCTGTACGCCGTCACGGAACGCTACGAGCGGCTGCCCCTCCCCCTGAATGGTGTGTGGCTGAAACCCATGGGCGAGCTCACCACCCTCCAGGGCAAGGGCCGCTACCGCGGGAAGATCGAGATCTTCCCCAACGCCCAGGGTCGCCTCACGGTGGTGAACACCCTGGACCTGGAGACCTACCTGCGCGGCGTGGTGCCCAAGGAAATGGGGGCCTGGGAATTCCCCAATCTCGAAGCCCTCAAGGCCCAGGCGGTGGCCGCCCGCACCTACGCGGTCGCCAACCGCGGCAAGCGCGCCACGGATGGCTTCGACATGGGCGATACGGTGGCCGACCAGGTCTATGGTGGCCGCGACGGGGAGCAGTCCCTCACGGACCGGGCCATCCTGGAGACCGAAGGGCTCTTCGCCACCTACGACGGCAAGCCTATCCTGGCCTTGTTCATGGCCGACTGCGGGGGACACACCACGGATGTCGCCGATGTCTTCGGCGGCGACGCACCCTACCTGCGTGCCGTCCCTTGCTACCCAGCGAAGCCCCTGACCCTCCCCTACGCATCAGGAACGACCGTCACCTCCGAGAGCCTGCAGCCCTGGCTCAGCTGGGAGCTCCTGCGTCTGACCTCCGTCGCCATCCCCACCGAATGGCTCTCTGGAGCGCGTCTGGCCAAGCCCGCCACTCTGGAAGATCTCGCCGGGCCCGTGAGGATCCTCCAGCAGCGCCTGGCCCTGGAAACCCGGCCTTTGGGACCGGAAGGAAATTTCACCCTCGCCCTGGCCCGGGCCTTCGGATTCCACCGGATCGTGGAAGGCCAGGAGCGCGCCCAGGACGCGGCCTACTTCCTGCCTGATTCCCTGCAGGAGGATCGCCTTCTGGCAGCCTTTCTCACCCAGCGAGGGGTGGTCCCGGCTGCCTCCTGGGGCGCCAAGGAGCCCGTCACCCTCCGCCAGGCCCTCCAGACCCTGGGGCGCCTATGGCAGGAATTGGAGCCCTTCACTCCGGGAGAGGGAACCCTCCTGATGGACCGGCAGGTGCGCCGCAAGCGCGGCGGGCCTGAACCCCTTACCCTGGCAGTTTCCATGTTGCTGGTGGAGGAGTCGCCGGACGGAAGCCTCCGGCTGATCCCGAAGGCCGACATCCAGGTGGGTGACCGGCTGAAGTGGATCCCAGGTGAGGAGGAGGGCCCCGTCCAGGTGCTGGTGCGCCGACTCGACCCCGATGGTGCGGCCTGGGACCGCTACAATCCCATGGCCCACTGGCGGGTTGAATACACCGAATCGGAGCTGCTCGCCCTGGTGCGCAAACGCATCAAGGTGCCGGGAATCCGGAACCTGAAGGCCCAGTACAACGACCAGGGCCGCGTCCTGGATTTCACGCTCATCGATTCCCAGGGCGCCTCGCACCGGGTTCGCGGCATGCACATCCGGGGCCTGCTGGGCCTCAAGGACAACGTCTTCCATTGGTTCTCCGTGGGACAAGGTGCCGAGCGCCGGTGGATCTTCTATGGCCGAGGCTGGGGCCATGGTCTTGGCATGTGCCAGACCGGTGCCTATGGCATGGCCCTGGAGGGGGCCACCTTCCAGCAGATCCTCGAGCACTACTATCCCGGCATGACCCTCCAACAGGTCGATTAATTAATCGCCAGGTCTTTTAATCCAGGCATTGACGGCGGATCAATGGGGACCCAGGTTTGCCGGTGAGGGAGGCTGGGCATGGCCATGGACGCATGGATTCTCGGTGCGCCGCTGAAGGTGTTGCGGCAGGAGGACCATCCGTACCACGAAGCCACTCTGGCTACCCTGGGGCGTCATGAGCTCGGCCTCTGCCGCAAGGAGATGGCTACCGGTCCCAGTTGTGAACTCTTCCTCGACGGACGATCTACCTTCATGCCGGGATCGGCCGCCCCGGGGCGCGCCTGGTTCGACCTCTGCCGAGAGCTGGGTTATGACCCGGCCCGCCACTGGGACTGGGATCCGGCGCTCATTCTGTTCCAGCAGGTCATCCCGGCTCTGGCGGCAGACTGGCACGAGCCGCCCATGGTCTTCAACGCGCTGGGCCTGCCGGAGGGTGTGCTCAGCCTGGCCGGGCTTCGCCAGACCTTTGCGGAGGCCGTGGCCGGTATCCGCCGGGAACATGCAGGACCTGTGGGGGCCAAGGTGGCCGAGACTTTCGAGTGGTTGCCCCTGCGGGCCGTGGTCTTTCACGATGATGCCCAGTTGCCTTTGGACTTCGAAGGCACTGGCCCCTGTGGTTGCGTATCCCTCTGGCTGGGCATCCACCCTGAGCGCCCAGTCATTCTCGCGGGGCAATCCCCATCCCGCGCACCCCACCGATGGGTCGTGAAGGATCTCGGCAACCGCGATGCCTCCGAGGCCTTTCTCCTGGCCGCGGGCCTGGATCCTGTGCCTCCCAAAGGCTTCGACTACGCCTTGCTGTCGGCCCTGGAGCGCCTCTGCCACTGGATGGAGGGGCCTCTGGACGCCTACCGCCGGACCTACCCGGTAGGCATCTCGTGGCACCATGATCGCCGCGAACGCCTGCTGGGCCGCACCATCGTTGATCTGCGGGCGGGTGACCCGCCCATGCTCATCCTGGATGACGGCACCGAGCTTGCCATCGATCCAGATCCCGTACCGTCCTGGGAACACGGTGGCATCTAGCCGCCACTTCCGGATTCAGCCCTTGCGCAGGGACACCGCGGTGACCTTGTACTCGGGCGTCCCGGTGGTGCTGTCGCGCCCGGACCCTGTGGCTCGGTTCACATAGGCTTCCACCGCCTGGAAGGTGGCGAAGGGTTCTCCTGGTTGCACCTGCTCCGTCAGTTGGGCTCGGAGCGTGAAGGCGCCGTGGCGGCTCTGCACATGTACTGCATCGCCCTCTTCCACCTCCAGCCCGGCCGCATCCATGGGATGAAGTTCCAGGCGATCGTCCGGATGCAGATCCCGGTTGCGGGTCCTGCCAGTCATGGTTGCCGCGTTGAAGTGGAAGAGGCCCCGCCCTGTGTTCAACAGGAAGGGATAATCCTCATCCACGACCTCTTGGCTCGGGATCCAGGTCAGGGGCCTGAAGGCCGCCCTTCCACCACCGGGGAAGCCATCCATATGCAGCACTGATGTCCCGGGATGACCCCCTGAAGGACAGGGCCACTGGATCCCGCCCTCCCGGTCCAGCCGCGCATGGCTGATGCCCGCGATGGCGGACCAGGTGCCGCAGGCCTCGTCCCATACCGAGGCGGAATCTTCGAACCGGAAGTGGGCTCCGGCCCCGAGGCGCTCCGCGAGACCGCAGATGATTTCGAGATCCGTCCGACTCGACCCCTTCGGCGGCAGGACCTCGCGGACCCGCTGGACCCGGCGCTCGCCGTTCATGAAAGTGCCCTCCTTCTCGAAAGGACTCGCGGCTGGAAGGAAGACCGTGCCGAAGGCCTTGGCGGTCTCGGTCATGAAGAGGTCTACCACGATGAGGTCGTCCAGCCCGTGGAGATTCTCCGCGGTCGTTTCCGCGTCGGGATGGCTCATCAACGGATCGTAGCCGATGACCACCAGCGCCTTCAGGCGGCCCTCCCCCGCTGCATCCACCATGCCCAGGGCTGTGAGTCCGGGTTCCTTGGGCAGGTCCGCGCCCCAGACCGCTTCGTGAGTTGCCCTCGCCTCGGCAATCTTCTGGTAGCCGGTGAGACGCGACGGTTCGCAACCCATCTGCGCGCTTCCCTGCACGTTGTTCTGGCCTCGCAATGGGTTGACCCCAGCACCGGGCCGGCCCACGTTGCCCGTGAGCAGGGCAAGAGCGGCCAGGGCCGATACGCCATCCGTACCCTGGATGTGCTCGGTAACACCCAGGCCGTGCAGGCACATGGCGGGCTTGACGGTGGCATAGCGGATCGCGGCCCGGCGGATGTCCTCCGCCGAAACGCCACAGACTTCGGCAGCCGATTCTGGCGTCCAGACCCTGGCGGAAGCCGCAAAGGCATCGAGGCCCTCCGTGTGCGTCTCCAGGAAAGCCGTGTCCATGAGGCCTTGGTCGAGGATCACTCCGGCCATGGCCAGGAACAGCGGCAGATTGGTCCCGGGATGCGGCGCGAGATGGATCTCCGCCAGGGCGGCGAGTTCCGTCCGCCGGGGATCGATCACGATCAGCGGGACCCCCGCACGGACCCGCTGGCGGATTTTTGCGCCGACGATGGGATGGTTCTCCGTGGGATTGGCCCCCACCACCAGGATCAATCCGGCACGTTCCACATCGCCGAAGCTGTTCGTGGCGGCGCCGGTGCCGAAGATCTGCCCGAGGCCTGCGGCGCTGGGTGCGTGACAGACCCTGGCGCAGCAGTCCACGTTGTGGGTGTGCAGGGCGAGCCTTGCGAATTTCTGGGCGACGTAGTTTTCCTCGTTGGTCACGCGGCTGGAGGCCAGCACGCCGGTCTTCCCCTCGGCTCGACGGAGAGCCGAGGCGGCCGCATCCAGCGCCTCGTCCCACGACACTTCCACCCAAAGTCCTTCGCGCCGGATCATGGGCTCGGTGATGCGGTCCGGCGCGTCGGTAAACCCGAAGCCATACCGGCCCTTCACGCAAAGATGGCCATGGTTCACGGGCGCGTCGAGGGCGGGCCGGATTTCGGAGATGTGCCCCTCCTTCACCCCCACTTCCATCTCGCAGCCCGTGCCGCAGTAGGGGCAGGTCGTCCGGACCCAGCGCTCCGGCAGACCATGGGCCAGGCGGGACACATCCTCGATGGCACCCGTGGGGCAGGTGTCCGCGCAGGCCCCGCAACTCACGCAGCCGCTCTCGAGCAGTCCTGCAGCCATCTCCGGCACGGGCCTTACTTCCGCGCCGCGGCCCGCGAAGGTCCAGACATCCTGTCCCTGCACCTCTGCACAGATGCGGACACAGCGTCCGCAGGCCACGCACCAGGAGAGGTCCACGTCGAGGTAGGGATGGACCGGCTGTTTCAGTTCCGGTCGTCGGGAACCTGTTGGTTCCACACCGTAGGTGTCCAGCAAAACCCGGAACGGTTTCCCTTCCAGGCGCGCGGGATCCTCCGCAGGCACATGCGTGGCGTACCACTCGACCAGGGTCCGGCGGAAGGCTTCCAGGGCCGGCGTGTGGGTTTCCACCTCCATGCCCTCCCGCACTTCGGTGGCGCAGGCACAGAGCGGTCTGGGTTCGCCCAGCACCTCCACTTCGCAGAGACGGCAGGTGGAGGCGGGCTTCAGCCGCGGTTCCGAGCAGAGGGTGGGGATCGGGATGGCCTCCCTCTGGCAGAGCGCCAGCAGGGTGGTGCCCTCCGGCGCCAGGATCTCGCGGCCATTCATCCGCACACGGACTAGGGAGTCAGCCAACGGCCCATCTCCTGAAGGAAGGGGAGGGGTGAAGTATGCACCACTCCAGCCACCGTTCAAGCCTGGTCCAGCTGCTCCCACTTCACCCCGAAGTGATCGAGGATGCCCTGGCGTTCCGCGCGTTCCTGGTCGGCGATGCTGGTGTAGGGGTGGCGGAACACCACCCTCCGCACGCCGCGGCGCACCAGGGCGCGGCAGCAGGTGAGACAGGGTTCATGCGTGACGTAGGCCGACGCCACCGGACCGTCGCAGAAACCCAGGGCGTTCTCCTCCGCGTGGCTGGTGTGGAGACAGCGCTGACCCGGTTTGCAGGTCTCCGGTGTGCAGTGCGCCATGCCGGGCAGCGCCCCGTTGAAACCCGCCGCCGCGATGCCGCCATCCGCGCGTAGCAGCACCGCTCCCACCTGGAGACGGCAACAGGTCCCGAGCCGGCTCAGCTCCACCGCCATGTTCATGAAGACTTCGTCCTTGAGTTGAGAGCGGGACATGGCGACCTCGGGTGTCCTTCATCATCGCAAGAACACGGGGGATGACGCTAGAATGAGTGCTGATGCCAGTGGTCCCGTAGCTCAGCGGATAGAGCGACCGCCTCCTAAGCGGTAGGTCGTGGGTTCAATTCCCGCCGGGACCACCAGCTTGGAGGCGATTGCGAAGTCACTTCCCGATGCACCCGGAAACAGACGGGCCTCGATCACTGAAACCTTTATCAGGGGAATGCTCGTGCCAGGGTGGACCCTCTTTGGCCCGTTGAACCGCCTCTTCGAGCGTCCCGAACATTCCCCAAAGGGCGGGATGGTCCGTGTAGGTTCCTTCTTCAAGGCAGTACACGTCATAGCGCACGCCGGATGGGAAGTAGGGATTGGCGACGGTCTGGATGAAGGGCTTTCCCCACCATGCCAGATGGTCTTTGGGCCGGTTCTCCTTGGGGATAAAGGACCAGAAATCATCAGGGACCACAGGGTCTACATTTATGCCTTCGCCCAGACTCGTTCCGTTCATCGCACACCTCTCTGAACCCTGAGTCAGTACCCCAAATATCGTCTCGAGCGCCTGAGTCACCAGTCCCTTCTCTGTAACCTTTCAGCCTTTCTGTAACGTGCAGGATTCGAAGCCAAAGACCATCTGGCAACCATGGATGCCGCGGGGTTCCCCTCTTGCCCATCCCAAGATGACCCATGGATGTCGCGAGGCTCTCCCATCTGAACGGATCCCGGAATATCGGATTGGGTTTCCTGGTGCCAATGCGGTTCATACACCACGGCGAATCAGGAAGGGGTTGCTGAACCAGGAGATATGGCTATGTTTTTATATATTGAAAGAGAGACGCATTCTCATTTTTTCCAATTCATCAGAGATCCCTCATGGACGAAAACCCAGACCAAACGTTTATTGAAATCAACCCTATTGCAATCAATGTATTGATCGTAGACGACGATGCGATGTTGCTGGATACACTCTGTTTTCTGGTCAATTCCATGGGGTTCAATACCCATAGGGCAAAGGACGGGCTGGAGGCTGTCGAACAATTCGAGGCTCGCTCCGATTCGATTTCCCTCGTGATCATGGATGTCGAGATGCCCCGGCTTGGAGGCATCGAGGCGACCCATAGGATTCGAGAGCTGAATCCTTCCGCCAAGGTCATCCTTTGCAGCGGGCAGACAAAGCAAGATGTGTGGAAGGCCAAACCCGATGCTTTCCTACTCAAGCCATTCAGGTTTCATGACTTACGTACGATCATCCAGCATCTCCTTCAATTCGATGGTGATGCCCCCACCCCTTTGATTTCCGAGAGGTAGGCAGACCAGCCACGCTTCATCTCAGGGCATCCTCCCGCCGGTCTTCTGGGGATTCATTGCGCCCCGGCAGCCAGTTTGCGCAGGGCCTTCAATTCCTCAAAACGGATGGTCACATCGCGCATGATGGCGGCCATGCCGACGATCTTGCCCGCCTCGCCGTGGAAAGGCAGGATGGTGAACTCGACAGAGACGCGAGAGCCATCCTTGCGGATCGCCGGCACGGACAACAGGCTGTCGGCTCCGTACCGCGTGATCCCGGTGGCCAGGGTCCGGCCGAAGCCGTCCCAATGCCGCTTCCGCTGATTTTCCGGAATGATGATGTCCAAACTCTGCCCGATCGCCTCGGTTTCCGAATAGCCGAAGATCCGTNNGTGACCAATTGCCGGCAGATCTGGTCGAGGTCGAAAGGCATTGTCTGCTCCTTCTCGCCATGCTGGCGACAGGTTTCGAGGCAGGGGATCCAGTATGAGACCCCCTGCCCCGTTGAACCTCAGACTTCCTCTGGACGATGATCCAGGATGAGTTTCCAGATCGCGACGGCCAACGGAACGGCTCCCAGCAGCAGGAACACCAGATCGCCACCCATGCGCAGCCATTCCAGGGTGTGGTACAGCCCCTTCATGATGAAGGTGAGACGGCGGGCATGCCAGTAGCCGTTCTGCAGCACATCCCAGAACTGGATGAGCCCGGCCGGGAAGAGATCGAGAACGATCATGAGTCCAAGGCCGATGTTGAGGCCCCAGAAACCGGTCTTGATGTAGGGTTCCGCCCGCTTCCAGGCGCGGTCGCTGCGGATGGCCCGCAGGCAGAAGAACACCACGCCGAGCGCCAGCATGCCGAAGACGCCGAACATGGCCGCGTGCCCATGGTTGGGGGTGAGCGTGGTCCCCATCTCGAAGTAGGACACAATCGGAAGGTTGATGAGGAAACCGAAGACACCGGCGCCCACGAAGTTCCAGACACCAACGGCGATGAGGAAGTAGATGGCCCATTTCTGTCGGGCCGCCAGGGGCGCGTTGCAGTCATCGCAGGCCCGGTCCTTCAGGCGCACGAAGTCCCAGGCGTCGAGCGTGAGCAGCGTGAGGGGGACGACTTCCAGGGAGCTAAAGCAGGCCGCGAGACCCATGTTGAGCGTGCTCTGGCCCGTGAAGTACCAGTGGTGCCCGGTCCCAACGATCCCGCCGGTGAGGTAGAGGATTGCGTCGAGATACACCAGCCGTGTGGCCGATCGGGTGCTGACAAGACCCATCTGGACGAACATCACAGCCACCAGCACCGTCGCGAAGAGTTCGAAGAAGCCCTCCACCCAGAG
>PMJK01000054.1 GCA_003158505.1 Holophagaceae bacterium
ATGCTTGGCAACGACCAGCCCGTGATCCTCCAGCTGCTGGAGATCACCCCGGCCCTGAAGGCGCTGAATGGCGTTGTCATGGAGCTCAAGGACTGTGCCTTCCCGCTGCTGGCGGGCGTGGTCACCTCCGACGATCCCATGGTGGCCTTCAAGGACGTGGATTTCGCCCTGCTGGTGGGCGCCCTGCCGCGCAAGGCCGGCATGGAGCGCAGCGACCTGCTGAGCGCCAACGGCGGCATCTTCAAGCCCCAGGGCCATGCCCTCAGTGAAGTGGCCAGCCGCAACGTCAAGGTGCTCGTGGTGGGCAACCCAGCCAACACCAATGCCCTCATCGCGCTGTCCAACGCCCCCAAGCTCAAGCCCTCCCAGTTCCACGCCATGGTGCGCCTGGACCACAACCGCGCCATCTCGCAGCTGGCCGAGAAGACCGGCAAGCCCGTCACTTCCATCAAGAAGATGACCATCTGGGGCAACCACAGCGTCACCCAGTTCCCCGACCTCTACCACACCGAAGTGGATGGCAAGATCGCCTACGACCTGGTGAATGACCACGAGTGGTACGAGAAGACCTACATCCCCACCGTGGCCAAGCGCGGCGCGGCCATCATCGAGGCCCGCGGTCTCAGCAGCGCCGCCAGCGCCGCCAGCGCCGCCATCGACCACATGAAGAGCTGGGTACTCGGCACCCCCGAGGGCGACTGGACCAGCATGGCCTTCCCCTCTGAAGGCGCCTATGATGTGCCCAAGGGCCTGGTTTACGGCTACCCCGTCACCGTGAAGAACGGCCAGGTGGAGATCGTGAAGGGCCTGACGATCAATGCCTTCTCCCGCGCCAAGATGGACGCCACCGCCAAGGAACTCGAGGAAGAGCGCCAGGCCGTGAAGGAGCTCGGACTCATCTAGCCCTATCTTCCGTTTCAGATCACGCAGGGGGGCGACCCCCTGCGTTTTTTTGTCCCTTTTCGTATCAGGCTATTCAAGGTTTGGCTGGTCACGGAAGACACGGAATTTCACAGAAGACGCGGAAGGGGCCGTGGCCCTCGTCGCACGGGCCCGCCGATGGCGGCTTCCGGCTAGCCGGAAGTGATCCCGGGGGGCGCTAGGGTTGCGTCCCAGAAGCGCAGCCCCGGGCCCCCCGGGATGCAGCCCGGGCTTTAAAATCCGAGGCCCCTGTCTTTTTCCCGGTCTTGCGGCTTTCTTCCGCGGCTTCCGCGACCAGCGCTTTTCTGGTCTCAGGATCTGACGAGGCTGTCTTGACAGGAAGTTCCGTCAGGGAGACATTGGCGGGTATTTTCCTGGTACCCCATGCCCAGCGTCGCGTTCACCTGCAACCTCCAGCGCCATGTGGCCTGTCCACCCTGCACCGTGCGGGGCGTGACCGTGCGGGAGAGCCTGGAGGCGGCCTTTACCCTGTATCCGCAGGCCCGGAGCTATGTGCTGGACGAGCACGGCGCCCTGAGGTTCCATATGGCGGTCTATGTGGATGGCATTCCCATCGCGGACCGCAGGGGCCTCAGCGACCCGGTGTCCGAGTCCGGCGTGATCTATGTCATGCAGGCCCTTTCCGGAGGCTGAGATGTCCGACCAGTTGTTGTTGTCCACCCGCAAGGGACTCTTCTCCGCCCGCCGCCGAGGAAAGGGCGACTGGGAACTGGATTCCGTGTCCTTCCTGGGGGACAACGTCTCGCTCACCCTGGCGGATCCCCGGGATGGCGCCTGGTACGCGGCCCTGGACCACGGCCATTTCGGCGCCAAGCTGCACCGCTCCAGGGACCGCGGCGCCACCTGGCAGGAGATCGGCGTGCCGACCTACCCCACGCCACCCGAAGGGCACGTGGAAAAGGACTTCCTGGGCCGGGAGATCCCCTGGCGCCTCATCCGCTTCTGGAGCCTGGCGCCGGGGCATGCCACGCAGCCAGGCCTGCTGTGGGCGGGTACCATTCCCGGCGGCCTGTTCTGGAGCGAGGACAGCGGCGACACCTGGCACCTGGTGGAAGCCCTGTGGCACATGCCGGAGCGCCGGAAGTGGGCCGGTGGCGGCGCGGACGCTCCGGGCATCCACTCCATCTGCGTGGACCCCCGGGACGGGAACCGGGTGGTCGTCGCCGTGTCCAGCGGCGGCGTGTGGCACACCTCGGACCTGGGGCAGACCTGGAGCGCCCACACGACGGGCATGCGGGCGGACTACGCGCCCCCCGAGCTGGTGTCCGCTCCCGAATCCCAGGATCCGCACCGCATGGTGCAGTGCGCCGGGGCGCCGGACACCTGGTGGATCCAGCATCACAACGGCATCTTCCGCAGCACGGACAACGCCATGAGCTGGACGGAGATCGTGGACGTGAAGCCTTCGGTCTTCGGCTTCCCGGTGGTGGTGCATCCCAAGGATCCCGACACCGCCTGGTTCGTGCCGGCCATCAAGGACGAGCGCCGCATCCCCGCCGAGGGCCAGGTGGTGGTGAACCGNNGTGTGGATCAGCGAGGACAGCGGCGACAGCTGGCTGACCCTGGCCAAGCACCTGCCGCCGGTGCATGCGGTGACTTTCGTGTGAGGGCTTCATGGGCCCTGCCAGGGTTGAAGGCGGGCCCTAGCCGTCCTTGTGCTTCTCGTCGAGTTCCTCTGCCGCCGCCTCCTTGGCCCCGATCATGTGGGGTTCGGGCCGTCCTGTGGTCGCCTGGCTGGGAATCACCGGAGCAGCCATCGGCACCGGCTGATCCCTGCGGGACCCGAAGGTCAGCGAATAGGCCCAGGTGAATTCCGCGCCCATCAGGAAGACCTGGGCCGAGTAGTACACCCACAGGAGCAGGACCACCAGCGAACCCGCGGCGCCAAATCCGGACGTCACACCACTCCTGCCGATATAGAACCCGATGAGGAATTTGCCGACGGTGAAGAGGAGCGCGGTCACGACGGCGCCGATCCAGACGTCCGCCCAGTCGACGTCCACCCGCGGCATGATCTTGTAGATCAAGGCGAACAAGGTTGTGGTGAAGACAAAGCTGAACAAAGAATTGATTACACTGGCCAGGAGCGCCCAGTCGGCGAATAGGGGCCCCCACAGCCTTCCGAAGGCGGCCAGCGCAGCACTGACTACCAGGGAGACCATCAACAGGAACCCGATGCCCATGATCATGCCGAAGGACAGCAGGCGGGCCCGCAGCAGGCTCCAGATCCCGCCCTTGCGCCGTTTGGGAGCCCGCCAGATGCGATCAAGGGCATCCTGCAGTTCCGCAAACACCGAGGTTGCGCCGATCAGGAGCAGCGTGCTGCCGACGACCACGGCCATGATGCTTTCGGCCGGCTTGCTCATGCTCACCAGCAGGCCCTGCACGGCCTGGGCCCCCTGCGGCCCCATCAGACCTCGCAACTGCTCCACGATTTCCCCCCGGGCGGCTTCCACACCGAAGAGGAACCCGGCGAGCGAGGTGACGATCAGCAACAGCGGCGCGATCGAGAACATCGTGTAGAAGGCGAGGGCGGCGCCCATGCTTTGGGCATAGTCGTCGATCCAGGAGGAGGCCGCGGCTTTCGTGAGGATCCAGAAATGGGTGAAGGTCATGATGTGCCTCTACCCCTAATGATGGGGCCCCATGCCAGACCCCACCTCCCCCGGGGCTTTGCTAGGGTGGATAGGCGGTTACTGTCCGATGGCGCCTGGAATCGGAGGATGGATGGATGAAATACGGATCGTCTTTCAGGGGGATCGCCTGTGGCTTCCTGCCGGACCACTGCCGGAGGTCCAGGCGGAGCTGAGCCTGCGTCTGCCGGAGGGAGCCCTGGTGCTGCGTGTGGCCGAAGAATATCCCCTCCCTGATGGCGTGGAGGCCCTGGGCCTCCGCGATGCCTATGCCCGGATGAAGGAGGCGGACTGGCTGCGGGCTGGGCGGGCCTGCCAGTGGCTGGAGTGGGCGGCGGGCCACCGCTTCTGCGGGGGCTGCGCCACGGTCCTGGAGCCTGGCGAGGGCCACAGCCGCCGTTGTCCTGCCTGCGGGCGGATCGTCTTCCCCGTGCACTCGACGGCCATCATCGTCCTCATCCAGCGCGGCGTGGGGCCGGGCCGGGCCTGGGCCCTGGCCCGCTCCCCCCACTTCAAGCCCGGTGTCTACAGCTCGGTGGCGGGTTTCACGGAGCCCGGGGAATCCCTGGAGGAGGCCGTGCACCGGGAAGTAGCCGAGGAGCTGGGCATCCGCATCCATCACCTGCGCTACTTCGGCAGCCAGCCCTGGCCCTTCCCCAACGGCCTCATGGTGGGCTTCCGGGCCGAGTACCTGTCCGGCGANNATCGCCCGGCGGATGATCGATGCGGCCATCGGGGAAGGGGATCCAGGTTGAGAGCACTGGGTTTGATATGGAACCTCGCGAGGGGGCATCTCATTTCAAGAGGACAGCCATCATGACTTTGAGCAGACGGAAACTCGGCAGTCAGGGACTGGAGGTAGCGGCCGTCGGCCTGGGCTGCATGGGCATGAGCCAGTCCTATGGTCCGGCGGATGAGGGAGAGTCCATCGCCACCCTGCATCGCGCCATCGAGCTGGGCTGCAATTTCTTCGATACGGCGGAAGTCTATGGTCCCCTCGTCAACGAGGAACTGCTGGGCCGGGCCTTCAGGGACCGGCGAGACCAGGTGGTGCTCGCCACCAAGTTCGGCTTCCGGGTGGTGGACGGCAAGCAGGTCGGCACCGAACGGGACAGCCGGCCCGAGCACATCCGTGCGGCGGTGGAAGGCTCCCTGCGCCGGCTCGGCACCGACCACATCGACCTGCTCTACCAGCACCGCGTCGATCCGGCCGTGCCCATCGAGGAGGTGGCCGGCACGGTGGGGGAGCTGGTCAGGCAGGGCAAGGTGCGGTTCTTCGGCCTGTCCGAGGCCGGCATCGCCAACATCCGCCAGGCCCATGCCGTCCATCCAGTCTCCGCGCTGCAGAGCGAATATTCACTGTGGGAACGGAATCTGGAGCCGGAGGTGATCCCGGTACTCCGCGAGCTGGGCATCGGCCTGGTGCCCTTTTCGCCCCTGGGCCGGGGCTTCCTGACCGGCGCGGTTAAGCGAGCGGAAGAATATCCGGAAGGGGACTTCCGGCGGGGCGATCCTCGCTACCAGGGCGAGAACTACGACGCCAACGTGAAGGCGGCGCAGACGGTGCGCGAGATCGCCGNNCGCCGGTCCTACCTGGAAGAGAACGTGGCCGCCGCGACCGTCCACCTGGATCCCGCCCAGATGAAGGTGCTCGACGAGGCCATGGCGCCAGGCAAGGTCTCGGGCAAGCGCTACGCCGACCAGATCATGGCCACCATCGACCGCTGAGCGGTCCCTCCTGTTTTTCGCAACGGACGACAGGGGCCACGCTTTGTTCCTTAACGCTGCTGGGCCGTTCCTCATTCCCCGCTCAGAGACGCACCATCGGGTGCAGCAGGCCGGCCTGGTGGGACTTCCAATATATGATCGCCAGGGGGTCCGAGGGATCTCTCCCAGGACGGAGAGGGCTTTTCCGTTCAGGGGAGGAAACCCCACCGTTCACCGGATTCTCATGGACGGAGTCGTGGCGAGACCGATAAGTGAGGGAGATTAACAAATCTTCTTGGTCTCGTGACCTTCCGGCTGATCAAAAGGAGGCGCCTCATGGATCTATATATGGAGCTGCGTAAAGGCACCGGCTACCACCCCGAGGAGGGCCGGAATGTCGTTTCCTCCCACCTGGACCATGGTCAAAGAGTGGCCGCCCATCACCCGGACCATGAGCTGAAAGGAACCAGCCATCCTCCGGAGGGTGGTCCTAAAGATGCCGGCCAGCACCCGGACAATCCTGGCCGCCCTGCCTTCGACTCCATCCACGATCCTGACCAGGCCGCGCCCTTTCCCGGGCTCTACCGCTGCCTGGGCTGCGGGGAGGTCATCGCCCTGGCCCGAGGGCGCCATCTCCCACCCCAGAATCACCATCGACATTCCAGTACCCAAGGCTCGATCCGCTGGCAGTTGGTCTCCTCTCACCCCAGGGAAGTCGCCTGAACCAGCCGCAGAGGCCGAAGCGCCGTTGGCGGAAGAACCGGCCTTGAAAAGGCTCTGGCAGAAATAGAGTTCAGCCACGCATGAACACGGATACACACGGATGAAATCCGGGCCGTTGTTCCAGGCCGGAACTGGGTTTGCTGGGCTGGAAAAGATATCAATAAGCGGAGGAGAGCGGAATAGCTGAGGAAAGCGGAGAAAAGCAAAAAACCACTGTGTCCTTCTCAGCTCTCCTCCTGAGAGTCCAATCAATATAGGCTGTCCATTTCCACACCCCAGGGGGATGCCACATAGAAATTCCCTCCCCATAGCACGATGCCGGTGCCACGGAAATTCAGCGTATCAATCGAATTGAAGCACGGCACTCGACTCGCAATCCCGGCAGGGGAGATCTGCAAAATGTTGTAACCGTACCAATCTTCCACGTAGACGTTCCCATTCCCATCCACGGTAATGCCTGTGGGGTAGTAGAGGAGTGGTCCCGCTGTCGCGGCCCCCGCACTGCCGAGGAAGCCAAGCGAAAAGGTCAAGGTCGTCACCTCACCGGCAGGAGTAATCTTGCGGATGGCGGCGTTGGAGCAATCCGCCACAAAGATATTTCCTGAAAGGTCGACTGCGATCCCATCGGGATTATTGAATCTCGCTGCCGCGCCATTGCCATCCTTGAATCCGTACTGTCCGGGGGTTCCGGCTAAGGTCGTGACGTTCCCGTCGGGGGTCACCTTCCGAATCGTCGAACTGCCATCGGTGACATAGACGTTCCCCTGGCCGTCCACCGTGATGCCCAGTGGACCATCAAATCTAGCTTGAGGACCAAGGCCATCCTGGCTCCCATTCTGACCAGCCATGCCGGCCAGGGTCGTGACCTGTCCATCCGGCGTTATCTTACGGATCGTGGCATTGGAGAGGTCAGCAACATATACGATCCCGGTACCGTCGACAGCAGTACTCATGGCTGCACCGAACAATGCTTGCAAAACAGGCCCATCAAGACTCCCGCTCTGGTTGGGAATCCCGGCAAAGGTGGTGACCGATCCTGCCGGTGTGATCTTGAGGATCGTGTTGTTGGTGGCTGGCACAAACACATTCCCAAAGGAGTCCACTCCCAGGTTCACAGGACCGAAGTAGGGACTGGTTTGTCGCCCCGCAAGGGTTGTCACTACCGCTTCAGGCGTGACCATCCTGATCACACTGTTCTGGTAATCGGCCGCGTAGACATTCCCGGATGCATCCACGGCCAATCCCGAAATGTTGCTGAACTTCGCTGAAGAACCGGGCCCATCGACCAGACCAAACTGACCCTCAGTGCCAGCCAGAGTCGACCCCGTGCCTCCAGGGGTGATCTTGACGATCGAGTTGGATCCGCCCAAAAAAAGGCTTCCGTCGAAACCTGCCGCCAATGACACTGGCGACCAAAGGGGAATCCATAAAGGCCAGGGCACTTGGGTCGTAACGACCCCTTGAAGTGTGATCGTCCGGATGGCCCGATTGCCGGTGTCCAGCACAAAGAGGTTTCCGGAGGGCCCCACCGCGATGCCCTGAGGCTGGTTGAAGAGGGCCGCCGAACCAGTTCCATCCGCATACCCTGCTTTCCCTGCGGAGCCTGCCAGTGTACTTACCACTCCTTGGGGAGTAACCTGACGAATAGTGTCATTGCCCGAATCAACCACATAGACGTTTTCCGATGCATCCACCGCCAACCCCCTTGGCGAGGAAAAGAGGGCCGATGAACCGGGCCCATCGGCGCTTCCAGCCTGGCTGGCTGAGCCTGCCAGAGTGGTCAGACTGCCATCAGGAATGAGTTTGCAAATGGAGGCGCCTATCGTGAGATAGAGGTTTCCAGAGGGCCCAGTGGCGATGGCCCAGGGACCTGATGGCAGACCAGAAATGAGTGTGGTCACCATCCCCTCGGGGGAAATCCTGCGAATGGCCAGGTTCCCGTAGTCTGAAACATAGAGATTGCCTGACGGATCCATCGCGACCCCGGCGGTGTAGTTGAATCTCGCATCAGCCCTGGGTCCATCGACTATGGGCGAAAAAGGAATGTTTGCGAGCATCGATGTGTTGCCAGCGGTTGATGCGTAAACAGTCGCAGTGCAGGTGGCAGTCGTGGTCCCATTTGAATTGCTGGCTGATAGGGTATAGGTCGTATTCGAAGTTGGACGAATCCAATACAAGTTGCCAGTCACCGTTCCTATGCCATTGTCAATGCTGAGGCTGGTGGCCCCACTCACGTTCCACTGCAGGGAATCGGATTGCCCGCTAGTAACATAGCTGGGGGCCGTGAAGCTCACGATGATTGGGGCGGGGGGCTGAGCTGGGCTGGGGCCGAGGTGGCGCCCTCCGCATGCAAAGCCACTGGCCATGAACACGGCACTGGCAAGAAAAGCCGCCGTCGGAACCGTCCGGCGGAAGAGGTCCCGTAGGGTCCCGGCCAATGTGTGATCAGGATGAAGGGTGATCGACGGAAGCACGGAGCACCTCATCAGACGTAGCGAAATTGTCCAAATTGTATCGACCCAAGCATGCCCATTTCAGTTTATTTGCACTATCAACCATGGGTGAACATCGATGACAAATAGAAGGCGGGATTGCTCCCGCCCTCTATTCATTCCTCTATGTATTTTGAGGCGAATATTCTTTTAGCTGCACCCCGTTGTAGCTCCGCAGGTCTGGCACTTCATGCAGGCGCCGTTGCGGACGAGGGTGAGGTGGCCGCACTCGGGGCAGGGGTCGCCGGTGTAGCCTTTTTCGCGGGCGGCCTGGGCGGCGCTGACGGTGGCCCGGGCACCGGAGACGCCCACGAGTACCGGTACGGGAGCGGGGGCCGAGGCCACGGGGACGCCCGTGGCGGGCGAGTCCGGGAAGGGCAGGGGCGTGCCTGTGGGCAAACTCGGGAGGTTCACGCCGGGGGTCTGGCTGTTGGGACGCAGGCCCGTGGCGGCGTTGGTGAGCTGTTCCGGCTCGACATGGGCCAGGTCGTAGCGGCCCAGGTAGCTGATGGCCAGTTCCCGGAACACGAAGTCGATGAGGCTCGTGCTGAGCTTGATGGTGTCGCTGCCGGCCACCATGCCGCCGGGCTCGAAGCGGGTGAACAGGAAGGCGTCGCAGAACTCTTCCAGGGGCACGCCGTGCTGGAGGCCCATGCTCACGGCGATGGCGAAGCAGTTGAGCACGGCGCGGAAGGCGGCGCCCTCCTTGTGGATGTCGAGGAAGATCTCGCCGAGGCTGCCGTCCTCGTATTCGCCAGTGCGGAGGTAGAGCTTGGTGCCGCCGATGGTGGCGGCCTGGGTGTAGCCGCCGCGGCGGTTCGGAAGGCGGCGGCGGTAGGTGCGCACCAGCTGGTTGGTGAGGGCCTGGGCCATCGCGGGCGTCTTCTCGGTGGCCGTGGCCTGGTCGTCCAGCAGGGTGTCCGCGCCGTCCAGCAAGTCCAGGTTGGTGGCCATGGCCTGGCTCATCTTCGAGCCGTCGCGGTAGAGGGCCACGGCCTTCAGCATGAGCTGCCAGCTGGCTTCGTAGATGGCGCCGATCTCGGGGACGGTGGCTTCCGCAGGCAGGTTGATGGTCTTGCTGATGGCGCCGCTGAGGAAGGGCTGGGCCGCGCCCATCATGCGTAGGTGACCCATGGGGGCGATGTAGCGGCGGCCTGTGCGGCCGCAGCGGTTGGCGCAGTCGAAGATGGGCAGGTGCTCATCCTTGAGGTAGGGCGCGCCCTCCACGGTCATGCTGCCACTGAGGGCCAGCATGAAGGCCTCCACCTGCTCGGGGCTGAAGTCGTTCTTCAGGCGGTCCACGTCGATGGCGTAGGCGGGATCGAAGGCCGTGGGGAGCTTCTGCTCCACGAGGGCGATCTCCTCCTCGGCCCAGCCGTGGCCCTTCAGCATGGAGCGCGTGATGCCTGGGGTCTCGTCGGTGATCTGGAGCCAGCCCACCACGTGGCGCTCGATCTCCAGGATCTGCGTGGGCGAGTAGCCCAGGCGCGCCAGGGCCTCGGGAATGGCGCGGTTCACCAGCTTGAAGTAGCCGCCGCCCGCGAGCTTCTTGAATTTCACCAGGGCGAAATCGGGCTCGACGCCCGTGGTGTCGCAGTCCATGAGGAGGCCGATGGTGCCCGTGGGCGCCAGCACGCTCACCTGGGCGTTGCGGAAGCCCCACTGTTCGCCGTAGCTGAGGGCCGTGTCCCAGCTTTCACGGGCGGCTTCAATGATGCGTTTGGGCACGCCGGCACCGTGCAGGCCCTGGGGCCGGATGGAGAGCTGCTCGTACTCCGAGGCCGGGGCGTTGTAGGCAGCGCGGCGGTGGTTGCGGATGACCCGCAGCATGGCCGCGGCGTTCTTCGGGTAGTTGGGGAAGGGCCCCAGTTCCCGGGCCATCTCGGCGCTGGCGGCGTAGGCGTCGCCCGTGAGGATGGCGGTCAGGGCGGCGCACCACTGGGTGCCCTCCACGCTGTCATAGGGGATGCCCATGCGCATGAGCATGGCGCCGAGGTTGGCGTAGCCCAGGCCGAGGGTGCGGAAGTCGTAGCTGCGCTGCGCGATGGCTTCGCTGGGGAACTGGGCCATGAGCACGCTGACTTCGAGCACCACAGTCCACAGGCGGATGGCGTGGCGGTAGCCCGCCAGGTCGAAGCCGCCGTCCTCCGTGAGGAAGGTGCAGAGGTTCAGGGACGCCAGATTGCAGGCCGTGTCGTCGAGGAACATGTACTCGGAGCAGGGATTGCTCGCGTTGATGAGGCCATCCTCGGGGCAGGTGTGCCAGTCGTTGATGGTGGTGTTGAACTGGATGCCGGGGTCGGCGCAGGCCCAGGCGGCGCGGTTCACCTTCTCCCAGAGGTCCCGGGCCCGCAAAGTCTTGCTGGTCTTGCCGTCGATGCGGCGCTTGAGGTCCCAGTCGCCGTCCATCTCCAGGGCGCGCATGAAGGGATCGGGCACGCGCACGGAGTTGTTGGAGTTCATGCCGCCCACGGTGAGGTAGCCCTCGCCATCCCAGGAGGTGTCATAGCCCGCCAGATCCCGGGAGAAATCGCCTTCGGCCAGGCGGCCCAGGCACTGGGTCAGGAAGGCCGGAGGCACGCCCTCGCGCTTGGCGCGGGCCAGGGCCTTGCGCAGGGCCTCATTGGTCTTGGGATCGGCATCCCGGCTGGTGGAGCCTTCCACGGCCAGGCAGATGGCGTCCCAGTGGCGGCGCAAGAGGGCGCTGCCGGCGGCCAGCATGGCCACCTTGCGCTCTTCGGTCACCTTCCAGTCGATGAAGGATTCGATATCCGGGTGGTCCAGGTCGAGGCAGACCATCTTGGCGGCGCGGCGCGTGGTGCCGCCGCTCTTGATGGCGCCCGCGGCGCGGTCGCCCACGGCCAGGAAGCTCATGAGACCGGAACTCCGCCCACCGCCGGAGAGGGGCTCNNATGCGGGCCTCGCGGGTCCACAGATCCATGATGCCGCCCGGATTCACCAGGTCATCGGCCACGCTCTGGATGAAGCAGGCGTGGGGCTGGGGACGCTCGTAGGCCGACGTGGACTGCTTCATCTCGCCGCTGAGGGGATCGACGAAACTGTGGCCCTGGGCCGGGCCGCTGATGCCGTAGGCGAAGTGCAGGCCCGTGTTGAACCACTGCGGCGAGTTG
>PMJK01000026.1 GCA_003158505.1 Holophagaceae bacterium
TTTGTGAAAGAATGCCGGATGGAGCGGATCTTGCGGAACGACAGGGCCTGTTGGGTTCTGGTAGGCGGAAGGCGGCGGCTGGGCCGGGCCCTGGCAGAGGATCTGGCCCGGGATCACGATCTGGTGCTGACCAGCTCAGCCCCCTGGGAGGGGGAGATCTGGGTGGATGACTTGTCGAAGACGGGGCGGATCCGGACGTTGCGGTGGAATGCCGAAAATCCAGAGCTGGTTTCCCGCATGATGGCAGATCTGGACACGTTGAAGGCCGAGGGCTGGTTTATTTCCGGGGCCGTGATTCTGGCGGGAAGTTTTCCTGAAAGCGTGGTTGGGACCTGGACCCAGGAGAGCCTCGATGCCACCTGGCGGCTGAATCTGGGTTTCCCATTTCTCTGCGCCCAGGCCCTCGCGACGCATCTCGCCGAGGGATCCTGCCTACAGCTGCTGTTGGACACATCCATCCACCGCCCCTGGCTGAAGCGCCTACCCTACAGCGCCGCCAAGGCCGGTCTGGCGGCCCTGATCCCGGGACTCGCCCAGCTTCTGGCGCCGAAAGTGCGGGTCGTGGGCCATGCCCTGGGAACGCTGTTGCCTGCCGAAGGCAGCGATGCCGCTTTCCTGGCGGACCGCACCCTGCTCAAGCGCATCGGGGACCCCGCCGACCTCTGTCGCGCCGTGCGATTCGCCGCCGACAGTCCTTTTCTGACGGGTGAAATCCTCACCCAGGATGGTGGCCGGCGCTGGATTGACCAATGAAGTTCAAGGTCAATGAGGTGTTCCACAGCATCCAGGGGGAAGGCGCCCGCATTGGCAGGCCCTGCCTCTTCATTCGCCTCACTGGCTGCCCCTTGCGCTGCGTCTACTGCGACACGGAGTACGCCTTCTACGATGGTCAGATGCGCGAGCTGGAATCGCTTCTAACCGAGACGCGCCAGCGCCTTGGCCCACCCCGGAAGGGCCCCTGCGCCCCCTTTGTGGAACTCACCGGCGGCGAGCCTCTGGCCCATCCCCAGGCACCGGAATTGCTGCGGGCCCTCCTGGATCTGGGCTACGAGGTCGCCCTGGAAACCGCGGGCAGCCATGATCTGGCGCCCGTGCCCCGCGAGGTGATCAAGATCGTGGACCGCAAGACGCCGGGCAGCGGTGAGGCCCACCGCTGGCTCGAATCCAACCTCGAGCACATGGTCTCCGGCCAGGACGAGCTGAAGTTCGTCCTCTGCCACGAGGCTGACTACGCCTGGGCCAGGGCCTGGTGTGCAGACCGGAACGTGTGGGACCGGTTGGAAGTGCTGTTCAGCCCCGTCTGGGGCGGGCTTGATTCCGCCTGGCTGGCTGACCAGGTCGTGGCCGATGGCCTGCCCGTGCGGGTCCAGGTCCAACTGCACAAGGTGATCTGGGGAGTCGAGAAAAAGGGCGTGTGAAGTTCTGGGTCCGGGTGGGGATCAGGGCTGGACTTGCCGCAGGGTGCTGTGGGTCACGGCATTCAGGCCATCGGAGTAGTGGACGACGAATTGTCCGCCGGCGGGCAGCCCCGCCACGGGCAGGTCGGCCGAACCGCCCGTGAGGCTGAGCGCCAGCGTCGTCCGGCTCGATCCCTCGTACAGGACGTTCACATAGGGGTGGGTCTGGGCGTCCCACTCGAGGTGGAGCACACCGCCGGCTTCCTGCACCACCAGGCTGCCGTCCTGGGCTGAGGCAGCCACCGCCTTCGCCCTGGAAGCCAGGCTCCGGGCGCTCGCCCGCCTGACTGACTGGCCCCCCGGCAGCCGGACCTCGGCACTAATGAGTTCGTCAGTGGCGGGCACCGTGAAGGCGAAATGGCGGTAGCCGGTGGGCAGGTCGGGTACTGGCGTGGCCGCGAAGGAAATGGTGCGGTTAGCGTTCGCGGACTTCAGGACCAGCTTCAGTTCTCCGGCCTTGGGCTGGACTGGAGCACAGGTGACCCTGACCAGGGGCGACAGCCGGACCTGCCCACCAGGCCGGACCATGCCGCTCACCACCCACTGCTCGGTGGCGGCGACCGCGATACCGACGGAGGCCAGGCTCACGGGAGGGTTCTCCCTTTCACCCATGAAGCCCAGGGCGCTCCGGTAGTCCCAGTCCGACACCCAGTGGGTGGCTGTCGCATAGCTCATGACGTCAAAGTATGCGGTCGGATCGTAGGCCGCCTGGGTCACAGGGTCGAAGCCCCAACTGCCGATGACCGCACCCCCGCTCGCCTTGGCCTGGAAGTTGTAGTAGGGGTAGTTCAGCTGCGGGTCGGCGGCCCCCCCGGCGGGGGCATGGTTCAGGTTGAAGGCGTGGCCTTCCTCGTGGACCATGATGGTGGTGGGCTGGTCCAGGCCGGGATCCTCGTTCTGTTGGCCGAGCCAGGTGGAGTTGACGGTGTTCTCATCGATGCCGATGCCGACGCCATCCCCCAGCAGGGAGAGCCCCACGATGGTCTGGGTGAAGCCGGGCTGGAGCGACGGATTGAAGAAGCCGTAGTAGTTCGCGCTGCTCCCGTCCACGATCCGCAGGGAGGCGATCTCGTTGAGCAGCTGCCCCCAGCCACCCCCACTAGTGTCGGTGAGCGGGTTGGAACTCGGCTGGGGGATCACGGTGGAAGTGGTGTAGGGAGCCCGGTGGGTGAGGTTCACCGACTGGACGGGCCAGAAGGCCGTGAGTTCCTGGGTCATCACGCTGTCCGCCGGGAGGACGGGGGTAACCCCCTGGCAGTATATGGGCACGGCCACCAGGTTGAGGGTGTAGCCAGGATCCACGGAAGGGCTGAGGGTCTGGCTGGAGACCCCGGTGGCCGTGATCGTCACCTGCATGCCGGGCTTGATATCCGCGGCGGGCAGGATGGCCGTGTAGGTGGTGGTTGAAGGGTTGGTGGCCGTGGGGAGATCCCCCTCGCTGACCGTCATAGGTACTGTGGAGGGGCCCTTAAGAGTGACGGTATCGAGGACGCTGCCACTCTGGTTCTTGATCGTGGCCGTGACCGTGGCCGTCTGGTTGGGCCGATCCGCCAGCAGCTGGACCCGCAGCAGGGCGGGCTTGCCGCCCACCAGGCGCAGGTTGGGCGCCACGACGGTCTGGCCCCATTCCACGTTCTGGAGCCACAGGGTGGGTGTGCTGGAACTGGTGACGTTCACCGTCAAAGAGAGCGGTAGGGCCTGAACCGTTGGCCCGGACGTGGACCCGCCAGCGTCCGTCCGGGTCGCCTGTAGGTTTACTGTGTAGGACCCAGGGGCCAAGCCGGAAGAAGCGGCGATCTGGAGCGGAACCGAGGCCAAGCCTGTGGGATCCGGATTGGTGAACCCGACGGACAGTCCGGTGGGCAGAGTGCCCAACACCGATACGTTGGTAGTCCCCACATAAAGCGGGTCGGTTCCGTCAGTGGGCGTGGTGGTCCCGTAGTAGGCGTCGTTGTGCCAGAGGTAGACTGGGAAGGCGAGGGTCTGGCCTTGGAAAATGGTCACCGTGGAACTCAGGGGCGACTGGAGAGAGAAGGGATAGGGGCTGTAGGTGACCAGCACCGGCAGGGTGTGAGACACCCCCAGGTAGCTGCCGGTGAGAAGGAAGGAGTAGGTTCCGGCCGCCAGGCTTGGATCGGCCGTGATGGTGATGCTGTAGATGTCGTACTCATAATTCGGAACCATGCTGTAGTCAGCAATGTTCACAGTCATGTGTGCCGGCACACCCGAGGCACTCAGGGCCACAGGGCCCCACGTAGACCCGGTGTAAGTGCCTGTGGCCCCGTAGGCGATGAGGTATTCCGTTTGCGACGTAGTGCCGACCATGCTGATGTTGGTGTACTGGTAGAAATTGCTGGCGGTCGAATCAGAGAAGATCAGGCCGAAGTCCGCCGCTTCCTGGACCAGGTTGAGGGTCAGTGTGCCATTCGTGCCGGTGACTCCTGATGCGCTGGCATTGATGGGGATGGCTTTGCTTTGCGGGACCGGGGCCGGATAGAGCTGTTTGGTGAAGGTGGGATCGGTCGGATCCGGGTACCCGGCCTGGATGCTCAGCGTGGCTGTGGTTGAAGAAGCCGGGAGGATTGTCGTCAGACCGGTCGAGTCCGCGGCATTGGCGAAGTTTGCCTTCACATTCGTGGGGAGACTGCCCTGGGCCACGGACAGGGTCACCGCGCCAGTGAAGCCTGCGCTCCGGCTCACGGTGAGGGTCACAGTCCCGGAATATGGGGCAGGGTAGAAATTATTGGCGGCATCCACGTTGGTCGCCGGGGGCACGGGCAAGGTGAGTGAGGCGGCAGTCACCGTGAAACTGACGACGGGCGGGGGGGCACTGCTTCCACCCCCGCCTCCGCAGGCCAGGGAGAGGGTTCCGAGAACGACCGGGAGCAGGAGCCAATAGGGGATTCGCATGCTAGGACTCCTCGCGGCAGATCGAAGTAGGTATGGGGAAGGGTTTAAGGCTGGTCCCGGGGCTGCGAAAGGCCCAGAGGCTAATCATCTGATGTCTGGATGTCCATACAGGTTCTCAGGTGAAATCACTTTGTGGTGTTCCATGCCAGCCTTTCCTTCTCCAGATTTTCCGTGTATTCCTTCGGCGCCTTGCCCCTGGAGAGGTCGATGGCCTTCTGGAGGTGGGCCAGGGCCTCGGGCATGCGCCTGGCATCCCGATAGACCCGGGCCGCGGTCTCATGGTTCCAAAAACTTTCGCCGGCTTTCAGGCTTTTCTCGATCCAGGCCAAAGCCTTCTGGGGTTCGATGCCCTGGTCCTGGCAATATTTGGCGGCCTGGTACCAGGGCACCCAGTCGGTGTCGGGCGCCTGCTTCAGCTTGTCCTCCAGGTGGGCCCAGTAGATGGCCCTGGTATCGAAGGCCACGGGGAAGCTCACGCACAGCTTCTCCCAGCCCAGCTCGACGGTGGCGTTGCCGGCGTCCAGGGGCAGCACGCGGTAGTCCAGGCGTTCGAGGAATGGCCCCGGTTCGGGCGTGGCCTCCCAGCGCAGCAGGTCCTCCGCCTGTTTGTACTCGGAGGCGCCCGACTGCTTGGCCCTGGTGCTGAGGATCAGCGTCCATGTCTTCTCGCCGGGAATGGCAAAGAACCCGTAGCTGCCAGCAGGCACAGGTTTGCCAGCGACCTTGGCCGCATGGCTGAAGGTGATGACCGTCGCGGCATTGGCGCCGGTCCGCCACACTTCGCCGTAGGGCACCACCCCACCCCAGATCTTCCGGCCCTTCACCCCGGGTCGGGAGAAGCTGATCTCGATCCTGCTGATGCCGATCTCCTGGGACAGGGTGCTGGCCGGGCTCGGGCGCAGGGGCAGCAGGCGCACGGGCGCGGGCTGCCCCTGGGCCACCAGTGAAACCGCGAAGGGGGCGGCAAGGAGGAGCGGGAGGAGCAGGCTACGCATGGGGGACTCCGGGGTGCGGGGTATCGAGGGTACCACTGGCCTTCGGTGCGAGGAGGAAGCGTCCGGGCTGCCGATTGAAGGCCCTGAGAATGCCCCACCAGAGGCGACGGCTGTTGATGCCAGTGAGGTCCCTGGCGCGCAGAGCCGTCCAGAGGGCCAGGGCAAAAGAGACGACGAAATTCAGAGTGCCGATGAGGGCGACACCTAGGAGGCCCCATAGGACATCCGCCCAGAGGAGGGTGCCCTGGGCCCAGAGGCTGGCTGAGGCCAGGGCCAGCGCGGCGGACTGGAGCGTCACATGGCGCACCTCCAGGTGGATGCCCGCGAAGGCGAAGGCCATGGGCACGAACACCAGCAGGCCACCCAGCGCGAAGTATCCAATGAACCCGGAAATATTGCGGTGGACGAAACGGCCCAGAGCCTGCGCGCGGCCCACGCCGAGCAGGGCCCGGATCCGGTGGTTTTGGGCCAGGGCCTCCGGCAGGCAGCGATAGGCGCTCCAGTTGGCAGCCCAGCCCGACGCCAGGCTGGACAGCCACAGCAGCACGCCCGTGGCCGCCGCGAAGACCAGCGTCCACCCATGGAAAGGATGGTTGCCATGGAGGCTGTGCAGGGCGGTTTCCGGGCCGAAGGGACTAGTTCCGGTGACCCAGATCCACAACCCTGAAATGAGAAGGGCGGTGGGCATGGCGGCGAAGACGTTACCCACCGTGGCGATGACCTGGGTGCGGGTGATCGCCGCCACCAGTTCGATTTCACGGCCCTGGCCATCGCCCGCTTCCAGGGCGCGAGCCAGCGCGGCGGCGGTCATGGCGGGTTGCTTGGAGGCCAGGCTGAATCCCAGTAGCTGCATGAAGCAGAAGCTCAGGGTGTAGTTGAAGGCCAGGGCGAGACCCATCAGCAGCGGCGCCAATGGCAGGGCGGCGATGCCGTATTTGAAAAGGGCCGTGCCCGCGGTGAGCACGCCACCGCCCGCCGCCGACCAGCCCATGGCGCGCCATTCGGGGCGATTCCGGGCGATGTAGTGCTCGCCCGTGTCGCCGGTATGCTCGACCATCTTTCGCGCCAGGCGCTTCGTGCTGGTCCTGAGCAGGGCACGAAGTCCGTGCTGTGCCGCGCTGCCGCGCACTAGCTCGGCGGTGAAGGCCACCCCATCCCCTCTGCCGGAAGCAAAGGTGAGGAGGCGGTCGATGCGATCGAGCTGGGCCTCGAGCAATTCAAGCCGGAACACCAGGTCGGTGGAGACGCCACGGGCATCGAGCGCTGCGTGGGCGCGTTCCAGC
Organism: Holophagaceae bacterium; assembly: GCA_003158505.1. GTDB lineage: Bacteria > Acidobacteriota > Holophagae > Holophagales > Holophagaceae > Geothrix. The sequence continues at coordinate 6,646 of PMJK01000026.1, forward strand.
GCCAAAGAGCAGGCGGCTTGGCACGATTCCCAAGCAACCTGGCACGCTTCATCATCCGGGCGTTCGCCCCTTCTCCTCACCACGCGCGACAGGTTGAAGAAGGGGGAGTCCGCATCGCTGCCCTCGGGGTCCAGGGCGAGCAGATCCCGCGACAAGCCCACGGCCGCAGCCCGATGAGCCAGCAACCGGGCTGCGTGCACCCAGGCCTCCTGGCGCGGGGCCAGCAGGTCGCCCCAGGCCTTGCGCAGGTCGCCGGGAAGGCCCTCGATCCAGACCGCATCAGCTTCCTCAAGATTGAGGCGGTCCAGCAGGGCATAGAAGTCGCCCTCGGGATCAAGGCGCGGGATGAACCGGTCCACCACCCGGAGAAAGCCTTCGCCGAGGAGGGAAGTCCGGTCGGGCAGTCCAGTTTCCGCCAGCAGACGAATGGCCGAGGCTCTGTTCCACTCTTCTAGCAGGAGCATCGTGCGTTCCTGCCCGCCCAGGGCCGCGTACAGCCGGCGCAATCGGCTGGTGCGGCGGGCTTCGCCATCCACGGAGTCCAGGGGCGAGGCCTCCAGCAGCCAGCGCAGCAGCGGCTCCAGCCTCGGGGCCTGGCCGTTGATAAGATGGTCCAGTTCGGGATCAGGTAGAAGCATCAGGGTTCCGGGAAGAAACCCTAAGAGTGCCAGAACCTTCAGGATGCTGTTCCGAATCTCCGGGATCCGTCCCGGGCGCGGTCGAGGAACCGCTGCACGGCTGCGGGATCCACGGTGGCCGGAATGCCAGACCACCCCTGGGATGGCCTCAGCATGCCCAGCATGTCCTCGGGGCAACCCACCTGTTCGTAAAGGTGTTCCACGCTGTGGGCCAGTTGGGTGGCGGTGCGGTCGGTGGCAAGAGCCTCCCGCAGGACAGCCTCGCGCCAGCGATCCTGCGCCTGGGCCCAGCGGGAGCTGCCTGGCCGGGGCGTCTTGCCCACGGCCTCGACGCAGGCGGCCCAGAGATGGGCCTCGAAATCCCGGAGGGCGGAACCCTCCAGGGCCCGCAGTCGCTGGACAGCTTCACCCTCTCCGGGAGCGGTGATCTGGATTTCCAGCGAAGTGAGGAAGCCGAAGTCGTAACCGGTCACGAGATCGTCCCAGGTGAGGGGGCCGATATGGGTCTGGAAGGCTTCGAGGGGCGAACTGAAGGGCGTCATGGGTTCCTCAAGCAAGCAGGTGGAGGGCGAGGTGGACGGCGATGCGCGCACTGGCCTCGGCGCCCTCGAGGGTGGGGGCCAGTTCCATGAGATCGGCTCCCACCCAGGGTTCGGGCCACAGTCTGGCGGCGTGGATCAGGCGAAGGGTCTCCGCCAGACTGAGACCCCCGGGCACGGGTTCGGCCACGGCCGGTACCAGGATGGGGTCAAGGGCATCCAGGTCCAGGCTGAGGTAGGCCGGCCCCTCGCCCACGGCGGCGAGGTCCTCCTTCAAGCGCAGGGCCATCAGGGGATCGCGCAGATCCGCGGGCGTCCACATGCGCGCGCCGACCGCCTGCAAAAAGGCCAGTTCATCATCATCGAAGCGCGGGGCCCGCAGGCCCGCCTGCATCAAGCGCTCGGGATCCACAAGGCCTTCCTCGATGGCTTGCCGGAGCCAGGTTCCGTGATGGATGTCCGTGCCCCAGGCGGCGCCGTCGGCGGCATCCGGATGGGCATCCACGTGCAGTAGGCCCATGGGCCCGTGCCGGTGGGCCAGTGCACGCAGGGCGCCCAGGGTGAGGGAATGGTCACCCCCGAGCAGGAGGGTGCGACACCCGTTCATGGTCCAGGCCCCCACGGTGGCCTGCACAGTTTCCAGGGCCTCGGCCAGGGAGAAGGGCAGGGTCGGGATGTTCCCGCCATCCAGCCACCCATGGGCGGCCGCGGGTCCCAGCACAGGACAGCCCTCCCTGAGCCGGTCCGGCATGGGGTGGGTTCCCAGCCCCATGGAAGCCGTCCGCAGGGCCCAGGGACCCAGGCGGGCGCCGGGCCGGTTGATGACGCCGGCATCGCAGGGGACGCCCAGCACCACGCCCGTGGCGGGACGCGGATCGATGCAGAGGGGCAGGCCCAGGAACGGCGTGAGCCCCGTGCGCAGGCCCCGCATGAGGACTTCAGCGGACATCGGATCTCCGGGGGGTGAGGACCGTCCTGAAGGCGGCGATCCATTGGTTGGCATCGCTGAAATCCCCGGGGTAGAGGGGTTCTTCGGCGGACAGGCTGACCGTTGTAGGGGTGGCGAAGAGGGTCTGGAGGTGCGGCAGCAGGGTCTCGGTGCCGGTCCAGGGGTAGTGCGAGGAGGGGCTGGCGAGCCGCATGGGCTGGGCAGGAAGGCCCAGGTGGAAGGCCGCGCGCAGGCCCCCTTCATAAAAAGCCGCCAGCCGCTCCCCTCGCGTCGTCGTGCCCTCGGGGAACAGCAGCATGTCGCGGCCGCTCTGGAGCGAAACCGAGAAGCTGGCCAGGGCCGCGGCCCGGCTGGTGGCATCCTCCCGATCCACGAAATGGATGCCCGATTTCTTGGCCCAGCGGCCGATCAACGGATAGCCAGTCACTTCACCCTTGGCGATGGTGCCCATGGGGCGGAGGCTCATGAGGACCACAGGATCCACCCAGCTGAGGTGGTTGGCCACCCAGAGGGGAATGTCGAGTCGCGGATGACCCTCGATCACCAGGTCCACCCCCAGGGCCGGCAGCAGGCGCCTGGCCCAGCGGTGCAGGCCAGGCTGGGGCCCGGCACCCGTCGCCAGGCGCGGGAGGAGTGCGGCGGTGGGCCAGAGGACCCCACTCCACGACACTAGCTCACCAGCTTGAGACGGGTGTAGCGGGCCCGGACGCGCTCGAGGTCCTCGCGAGTGATGGCGGACCAGAGACGAGTGTCGCCAGGGGCGTAGAAATCCTGGACCTCTTCGACGACCCGGGCGCCCAGGGCGTTGTGGACGCTACGGGCATCGGTGTTGCCGGGTTCCACCAGGAAGCGGCATTCGTCCACATTTTCGTTGAGTAGCTTGGAGACCATGGCCCGGATGAGCAGGTAGTTCACCCGCCCCTTCTGGTACTCGGGATGCACCGCGAGGGTGGCGCAGTAGACCGTGGCCCCCTGCACGAAGTTGAGCACATAGCCAACGGGCCGGCCCCCGTCGAGAGCAAGGAAACACCAGTCCCGATAGAGCTCCGTGCAGAGGCGCAGGTAGTGGGGGCAGAGCTCCCCAGCGCCATCCCCGGACCAGATCTCCGCTTCGAGGCGGCGAAGGTGGACATAGTCCGCGCTGCCCAGGGACCGCACGGCGTAGCGGGCCCCTTCCGGGTGCTGGGTGAGGTTCTCGATCGTCATGGTCGTGCCTCCCTGGGTTCTCAACCAGGGTCGGCCACGGTGATGACGACGGTGTGGCGGTTCAGCCAACTTCACGGAAATAAGGTGAAACCAAGCGATGACGGGCATCCGCACAGCAGGGATAGCAAGTCTCGGGTCCCTGTGTAACGAAAGAAATTCCTGGCGGTCACATCGCTGGAACTTTTTCTTCAGAAGAAGGGGGTGACCAGCTTGAGGAAGCCTGCTGCCAACAGCGCGCTGATGGGAATGGTCAGGACCCAGGCTACGAGGATGTTTCCGGCCACGCCCCACCGCACGGCGGAGACGTTCATGGTGGCCCCCACACCCATGATGGCCCCCGAGATGACGTGGGTGGTGCTCACCGGTATGCCCAGGTGGGCCGTGGTGAACAGCACGATGGCCGCGGACGTCTCGGCAGCGAACCCATGGATGGGCCGCAGCTTGACGATCCTCGTGCCCATGGTGCGGATGATCTTCAATCCGCCGGACATGGTGCCGAAACCCATGGCCATGGCGCAGGCCAGCTTCACCCAGACGGGCACATTCACGACAGTGCCATGGGTGGCGAGCTTGCCGTAGGTGATGAGGGCCAGGGCGATGATGCCCATGGCCTTCTGCGCGTCGTTGGTCCCATGGGTGAAGGCCATGGCGCTGGCGGAAACCAGCTGCAGCTTCCTGAAGGCGAAGTTCACCCGATGTCCGGCCATCCGCCGCACGATCCAGAGGATGCAGATGATGAGGACCATGGCGATGAAGAATCCCATCACGGGCGAGACCACCAGGAAGGTGGCCACTTCCTCAAGCTTGGTGGTGTGGAGGGCACCGCGTCCCGCCTGGGCCACGACCGCACCGGCGAGACCCCCTACCAGGGCATGACTGGAACTGGAGGGGATGCCGAACCACCAGGTGATGAGGTTCCACACGATGGCCGCCAGGAGGGCCGCCACGATCACGGCGGGGACTACGAACTGGCTGTCGGCGATGCCCTTGGCGATGGTGGTGGCCACCTGGGTGCCCAACAGGGCGCCCCCGAAATTGAGCACGGCGGCCATGAGGATGGCCTTCCTGGCACTGAGGACACCCGTGGAGACCACGGTGGCGATGGCATTGGCGGTGTCGTGGAAGCCGTTGATGTAGTCGAAGGCCAGCGCGAGGCCGACGATCATCACCAGGGCCGGAATGAAGCCTGCATGCATGGGATGGCTCCGGCCTAGGCGTTCTTCATGACTGTGGAACCGATCACCTTGGCCACGAGTTCGATCTTGTCAGAGGCGTCCTCGATCTGTTCGAGGAGCTCCTTCCACTTGATGAGTTCGATGGGGTCCTTGGGATTTTCGAAGATCTGCGCAAGGGCCGCGTGGTAGATGGAATCAGCCTTGTTCTCCAGCGTATGCACCCGCCGGATGCGATCCTGGATCTCCTTCTGGTTGGACATGTTCCGCAGGAAACGGATGAGGTGAAGGATCTCCCCCGAACCCTCGACGATGAGCGAACTCATTTCGGTGACGGCGGGCATCACCTGCCCGATCCGGTACAGGATGAGGCGTTCGCAGATCGCATGGATCTTGTCCACCACATCATCGATGGCGTGGGCCAGCTGCATGATGTCCTCCCGATCGAGGGGAGTGACAAAGGTGTGGTTCAGCCGATCCATGATTTCGCGGGTGAGATCATCCCCGATGTGTTCCAGGTCCTTCATCTGCCGCCGAAGCTCCGCAAACCGGACAGGGTCTCCGGTCCGGATCTCCAGATCGAACAGCTGGGAGGCCTGGTAGACGTTGGCAGCCGCGGATTCCAGAAGGTCGAAGAAAATCATTTCCCTGGGCTTGAGCCAGCGCATCAGAGCATTCAAAGACATCGGTAACTCCCATGATCAGCGTCTAACTGTACCGGGTCCAGGCGAGTTACTGGAGCGTAAATTCGCCATCGCCCGCTGGGCCGCAGGCTGCAGGCCGTGTATGCTCAGGATGCATGAATCAGCCGGAATCCCAGCGTGGCGGTGGATCGGGCGTGCCGGTCTTCCTGGGCCGCGCGTTGATCTGCCTGGCTTCCATGCTCTTTCTTGGATTCGGGCTGGGCATGAGCGTCCACAAGGGAACCTCCATATTCTGGACTTTGGGTCTGCTGGTCACCCTTGCCTTCGTGCTGATCCTCATGGCCCGCTGGCAGGTGCGGTCCCTCGCTGACCCACTGGGCCAGGTATTGGAAAGGCATACTCCCCGGTTTGGCGAGAATATTCCTCTCGCGTGGTCAGCGCTGGAACAGGAGAATGTCGACCTCAGGGAGAGGGCCGCCCGGGAGGATAGCCTGCTGCCCGGAATCATGGCCCGGTTGGAGGAGGGGGTGATCCTCTTTGGTCCCGCGGGCAGCCTCGAGCAGTTCAACCCTGCTGCCCAGCGCCACCTGGGCCTTGGCGCGCCCCTGGCGAAAGGCATGACCATCAGAGAGGTGTTCCGGGATCAGGAAGGCCCCGATGCGGTCCAGAAAGCCTACCGGGGCACGTCGTGCGAATGGCGCCTGGCGCGGGCGGGGCGGACCCTGCGCGTGAGGGCGATCCCTTTTGCACCTCTCGGATCTGTGAGTGGCGTTCTGCTGACCCTGGATGATGTCACCAGCCAGGAGGCCCTCGAGACCACCCGGCAGAAGTTCATCTCCAACGTCAGTCACGAGCTGAAGACACCCGTGACGGCCATCCGGATCGCCGCCGAGAACTTGCAGGAGGAGAACCTGCATGAGCCTGCTCGATCCACGGCTCAGTCCATCATGCGGTCCGTGGATCGCCTTACCCTGCTGCTGGGGGACCTGTCGGAACTCAGCCGGATTGAAAGCGGCGCCCTGCATCTGGCTCCGGTCCGCCTGGAGCTCTCCGCCTTCCTGGACACCTTGATGCGGGATCTGCAACCCCGCGGTTCGGATTGCGGCGTCCAACTGGCATTGGAGGTGGAGGCGCCCCCGGGGGCCGTGATCCTGGCCGATCCCCTGCGACTTCATCAGGTCCTCGAGAACCTGGTGTCGAACGCCCTGAAATTCAGTCCGCCAGGAGGTCGGGTTGAGCTGGCGGTCCGCATCACCAGCCAGGGTCAGATCTGGGAAGTGCGGGATCAGGGGCCGGGCATCCCGGAGGCCGAGCAGGGGCGCATCTTCGAGCGCTTCTACCGGGCCCAGGCCGCCAAGGCCAAGCCGGGCACCGGCCTGGGCCTGGCCATCGTGAAGCACCTGTGCCGGCTGATGGGCGGCGAAGTCTCGGTAGTGAACCGCCCCGGGGAAGGCGCCATCTTCCGGGTGATTCTCCCGTCGGAGATGGGACCTCAGGGCGCCGCCTTCCCAGAGTAGCCGGATCGCCAGGCTCGTGAGAACGGCCCCTAATCGGCGGGCCCGCCCAGCCGGTAGCCGACGCCCACCACGGTCTCGATGAACTCGGCGGCGGCCTCACCGATCTTGGCGCGGACCCGGCGGACATGGGCATCGATGGTGCGGCTCTCGCCCAGGTACTCCAGACCCCAGACCTGCTGGAGGATCTTTTCGCGGGTGAGGACCCGCCGAGGGTTGGCCAGGAAATAGGCCAGGAGCTCGAACTCACGCCGGGTCAGTTCCACGATCTGCCCGTCCACCCGGGCCGTGTGCATGTCAAGGTCCACGGCAATGGGGCCATAGGTGAGTTGGGGAGCGCGCTCTACTCCTTCGAACGGCGAGGATCGGCGAAGGATCGCCCGGAGACGGGCGGCCAGTTCCCGGGCGGAGAAGGGCTTGGAAATGTAGTCGTCCGCGCCCAATTCGAGGCCCAGCACCCGATCGATTTCTTCGCTGCGGGCCGTGACCAGCAGCACGGGAAGGGCCTTGAGGGTCGGATGGGTGCGGATGGCCCGCAGGACATCCAGGCCGTCCATGTCCGGCAGGCTCAGGTCCAGCAGGGCCGCGTCGAGCCTGGGGCCGGAGGCATTGAGGGCCAGCAGGGCATCCCGGCCCGTGCCCACCGGTATCAGGCTGAAGCCCTCCCGGAGGAGGTGCTGTTCCAGTCCGAGCCGGATTTCAGTGTCGTCTTCGAGGAGGAGGATGCGCGGCATGGGGCCCTTTTCACATGTCTTTGGAATGGTCCTGGAGGTAGGTGTGCTTGGCGCTGCGCCCCTCGAGGATGAACAGCACTTCTTCGGCGATGTTGGTGGCCTGGTCGGCGATGCGCTCCCAGTTCTTGACGACCAGGATGAGGTGGCTGGCGCGCTCGATGCAGAGGGGATCGGACATCATGAGACGCAGCAGCTCCCTGTAGATCTTGCCGTAGAGCTCGTCCACGGAATCATCCGCCTGGATCACCGTGCGGGCGAGGCCCGCATCGCTGCCGATGAAGGAGTCCACGGCCATGCGAACCATGGTGCGCACTTCCTGCGCCAAGCGCTCCAGCGACCCGCTGGAGAGGATGGGTGGATGCACGTAGGTGGCCCGCCGGGCGATGTTGCAGCAATGATCGCCGATGCGCTCCAGCTCCGGGACGATCTTCAGGCTGGAGGCGATGAGCCGCAAGTCCCCGGCGGCCGGCGCCCTCAGGGCCAGCATGTCGATGCAGAGGCGGTCCAGCTTCAGTTCCCATTCATCCATGCCCCGGTCCAGGGCCATCACCTCGTCGGCCTTGGCCCGGGAGCGTTCCTTGAGCGCCTGACTGGTCAGATCGATCATCTCCTCGGCGAGCCCGGCCATGGCCAGGATGCCATCCCGCAAGTCCCTCAGTTCCTGGTCGAATTGACGCATCAGCCGAACCTCCCCGTGATGTAGTCCTCGGTCATGCGCTGTCTGGGATTAGTGAACATCTTTTCCGTGAGATCGGTCTCGATGAGCTTCCCCATCCAGAAGAAAGCCGTGTGGTCGCTCACACGAGCCGCCTGCTGCATATTGTGGGTGACGATCACGATGGTGAACTCGCGCTTCAGTTCGAGGATAAGCTCCTCGACCCGGGCTGTGGCGATGGGATCCAGGGCCGAGCAGGGCTCGTCCATGAGGATGATCTCGGGGCGGACGGCCAGGGCCCGGGCGATGCAGAGCCGCTGCTGCTGGCCACCGGAGAGACCCTGGGCCGAATCCTTCAGGCGGTCCTTCACCTCGTCCCAGAGTCCGGCGCCCTTCAGGCTGCGTTCCACGGCTTCCTCGAGGAGGTTGCGGTCGCTCTGGCCCTGGATCCGCAGTCCGTAGGCCACGTTCTCGAAGATGGACTTGGGAAAGGGATTGGACTTCTGGAACACCATCCCGGCCCGCTTCCTCAGGGCGATCACATCGGTCTCTGGCGCGTAGATGTCCGTGTCTCCCAGGAGCACCCGGCCCTGGACCCGGACATCGTCGATGAGGTCGTTCATGCGGTTCAGGCAGCGCAGGAGCGTACTCTTCCCGCAGCCCGAGGGACCGATGAAGGACATGACGGAATTGCGGGCCACCTTGAGATGGATGTCTGACAGGGCCTGCTTGTCGCCATAGAAGAGGTTCAGCCTTTCCACCTGCAGCATGATGGGCGCGGACAGGACCGAGGGATCGGTCAGGGGCAGGTCGGGCTGCTGAAGGCTTGCGGGACGAAGGCCGGTACTGGGTGGAGGCACCTGCAGGAGCACAGGTTCCGGCACGGGGCGGGGGTCCTCGATTTCCATGTCGATGGCTCCGGGTTTCATGTTCAAAAGGTGCTCCCCCCCAGGCGCGCACGCAGCTTCCGCCTGAGGTTAAGTGCGAACAGGTTCAGGACGACCACCACCACCAGCAGCAGGAAGGAAGCCATGAACACCATGGGCTTGGCCGCTTCGGAGTTGGGACTCTGGAACCCCACGTCGTAGATGTGAAATCCAAGGTGCATGAACTTCCGGTCCAGGTGGAGGAAGGGGAAGGTGCCGTCCAGGGGCATGGAGGGCGCGAGTTTCACCACACCGGTGAGCATCAGCGGGGCTACCTCGCCGGCGCCCCGGGCGATGGCCAGGATGAGCCCCGTGAGGATGCCGGGAGTGGAGCTGGGGATGACCACGTTCCACAGGGTCTGCCACTTGGTGGCGCCCATGGCGAGACTGGCTTCGCGCTGGGACCTGGCTACGGCACCCAGCGCCTCTTCGGTGGCGACCACCACGACCGGCACGGTGAGCAGGGCCAGGGTCAGCGAGGCCCAGAGGATGCCGCCGGTGCCATAGGTCGGCGTCGGCAGACTGTCGGCGAAGAAGAGCTGGTCGATGCTTCCGCCCAGGCCGTAGACGAAGAACCCGAGGCCGAACACGCCGAACACGATGGAAGGCACCCCCGCCAGGTTGTTCACGGCCACTCGGACGGCCCGGACCAGCCAGCCCTGGCGCGCATATTCCCGAAGGTAGAGGGCGGTGATGACACCCAAGGGGACCACGAGCACCGACATCACCAGGACCATCATCACGGTGCCGAAAATGGCCGGGAAGATGCCCCCTTCGGTATTGGATTCACGGGGGTCATCCGCCACGAACTCCCAGAGGCGGGACAAGTAGACGCCTAGCTTATCCAGGAGGCCCATGGCATTGGCCGGAACGATGCGGACCACGCTTCCCAGGGGCAGTTCCTTGTCCTGTCCATCGACAGTCTGAAGGCCGAGGGTCCAGGCCTTGGCCTCGGCGCGGGACTGTTCCAGGCTGGTCTGCACCTGGTCGTAGGTCGTCTGAAGCTGGGCGGTCCTGGTGTCCAGGGCCTGGAGGGCGGCGATATCGCCCCTTGTCTCCAGCTTGCGCCGGGCGAGGCGGATCCGCTCGATGCGGCGGTTGAGATCCCCGACTTGTCCCTTTTCGATGGATTGGATGTGGCGCCGCACCCGGTTGGTCTCGGGAAGGCGGTCCAGGGCCCCGGACATCGCCGCAGGGCCTGTCGCGACCAGGTGGCCTTCGTGGCTCAGGGAGACAATCCGTCCGATGAAGGGGCCGTACTCGAGCCGTTCGATCAGGAGCGCGTCCTTGGGACATTTGGGCGTGGCCAGGCTGGCCGTGGGGAGCCAGCGGAAGTCCTGGCCGTAGATGTCGCGGTTTCCCACCCGGAACTGGGTCTTGGCGGTTTCCTCGCCGCGGGCCGGTTCCTGGCCCGTGATCTCGCCGAGCACGGGACCTTCCGGGGTCTGCACCTGGACCAGCGGGCTGGGCCAGAAGTAGCCCATGCCCTTGGCGGCGATGAACCCCACGAGACAGAGGATCATGGCGAGGCAGAAGGCCAGCAGGGTTCCGGAGAACCACACAAAGACCCCACCCTGCCGGAGACGTTCAGTCATGCGGCGCATCAGATGGACTCGTAGCGGCGGCGCAGGCGCTGGCGCACCAGTTCCGCAACGGTATTGAGGATGAACGTGAGGATGAAGAGCAGGAAGGCAGCCAGGAAGAGTACCCGGTAGAGGGTCCCGTGCAGGGGCGCCTCAGGAATTTCCACGGCGATGTTGGCGCTGAGGGTCCGCATGCCGTTGAAAGGGCTCCAGTCCATGATGGGCGTGTTGCCCGTGGCCATGAGCACGATCATCGTCTCGCCGATGGCCCGCCCCAGGCCCACCATGGTGGCCGAGAAGATGCCTGGGCTGGCGGTGGGCAGGACGACCCGCCAGGCGGTCTGCCAGGGACTGGCCCCGCAGGCGAGGCTGGCGGAGGTGAGAGATTTGGGCACGCTGGAGAGTGCGTCCTCGCTGATCGTGAAGATGATGGGGATGACGGCGAAACCCATGGCGAAACCGACCACCAGGCAATTGCGCTGATCGTAAGTGACGCCCAGAGCCGTCTGGAGCCAGGTTCGGTAGCTGCCGCCCATGGCCACACGCTCGAACCAGGGTCCCGCCAGGGCGGCCAGCCACACGCCCACGAGCAGCACCGGGACCATCCAGAGCACCTCGCGCCCGCTACCAAAGGCGTTGCGGAAGGGCAGCGGGAGCCTGCTCCAGAAGGGCGCGATCACTATGGCGAGCAGAAGCACCATGAAGGGATAGACGAAGATTTCCACGGCCATCTTTTCGAGGAGGGGCGCCATCACCAGACCGGCGAGGAATCCCAGGACGACGGAAGGCAGGGCCGCCATGATCTCGATGGTCGGCTTGATGGCGTTCTTCAGCCGGGGGGTGGCGAACTGGGACGTGTAGAGGGCGCCCAGCACGGCCAGTGGGAAGGCGAAGAGCATGGCATAGAGGGTCCCCTTGAGGGTCCCGAAGAGCAGCGGAACCAGACTGAATTTGGGCTCGAAATCATCCGTGCCCCCGGTGCTCTGCCAGACATATTCGGGTTTCTCATAGCCCTCGTAGTGCGTCTTCCCCCAGAGGAGGCCGAAGCTGACCTCGGGATGGGGCGCGTCGAGGGACCAGAGGCGCAGGGCGCCGGTCGCTTCGTTCGCATGCAGGATGAGGTCGCCCCTTGGGGCTAGGGCCGCGATGCCCGGACCTTCGAGACGGGCGGAGAACATGCGGCGCTCGGTGGTCAGGTGGTCCACCACCGCCTCGCGGTCGGTCCAGGCGAGAAATCGCTTGTCCCGCTGGCTGGCCTGGAATCCCAACACAGCGCCGTCGAGTCGGGCGAAGGTGTGGAAGGCCTGGAGCTGGAACACGTCGTTCACGCGGACCCGCTGGAAGGCGCCCAGCTTTCCCTTGGCGCCGCCCACGAGGAGGCTCGACTGACCCAGCGCGAAGCCCAGGGATTGGATGGGCTCTTCGAATTCGCTGGATGAAAGGACGTTCCCCGTCTCGGGATCGAGGTCGAGCAGGCGGCCTTCCCGCGTTCCCACAAAGAGGTCCCGGCCATCCAGACTCCAGGCAGCAGCCGAGGGGTGCAGGAAAGGGGCCACTGGCAGGGGTCTCCAGGTAGGTGCCATGGCACCATCCAAGCGTGTTTCCGACCATTCGAGCCCTTCCCGGGTCCGGGCAATGACCCTGAGCGATGAGGCTCCCCCCAACCCGCCACCCTCGATGATCCGGAAGTGGAGGATCTCGTCAGGCGTCTTCGCCATGGGCAGGCTGCCTTGCCAATGCGGTTCGAGGGTCCACTTGGCGGGATCGTTCTCGCCTGCCGGTTTTGACCAGGACATGCGGGTAAGGAACAGGCGGCCATCGGCCCCGATGACCAGGGACTCGCCCCTTGCGTTGAGGGCGGTGAAGGTTCGCCAGGGCCGGGCCGGGCCATCCGTGGGGACCGGAAGAGGTGTGCCATCAGATGCACGCAGAGCTTTCAAACCCTCGGACCGGGACAACAGCACAACGGTCTTCCCGGATTCATCCAGCCAGGCGCCGCCGGATCGTGGCGCCTGGAGAGTCCCCAGGGCCTTGGACTGCGGCGGTATGAAGAGGGGCAGGGATTCCTTCAGGATGAACAGGAGCATGGCCAGCACGGCACCGATGATCAGCAGGCCGCCACTGGAGATGGTGAAGGCCATGAGCCGATCGATGCGCTTGGCATGGGCCTGATGGGATGGAGTGCTGGGCATGTCGTCTCGTCAGGAAAACGGGCGGAGTGGGTCCCGGTCAACCAGCGAGCGGGCCGGAGAAAAACCTTCGGCACGCTCGCTTCGAGGATGCCTAATTCAGGATGGCGACCTGCTCGGTTTCCATCTTGGCGGTCAGGGGGAGGAACCCGTCCTTCACCACGATCTCCTGCCCTTCCTTGCTGAGCACGAACTTCAGGAACTCGCGGGTCAGTGGGTCGACGGGTTTCTTGGGATCCCTGTTGATGTAGATGTAGAGGTAGCGGGACAGGGGGTACTTGCCGCTCAGGGCGTTCTCGTAGGTGGCCGCGAAGACGGCACCGCCGTTCTTCGTTTCATCAGACATGGGGACGGCCCGGACGCCGGAGGTGGCATAACCGATGCCGCTGTAGCCGATGGCGAAGCGGTCGGAGCCGACACTCTGGACGACGGAAGAGGACCCGGGCTGTTCCTTCACGGTGTCCTTGTAGTCGCCCTTGAATAGCGCGTGCTCCTTGAAGTAGCCGTAGGTGCCGCTGGCGCTGTTGCGGCCGTAGAGGCTGATGGGTCGGTTGGCGAAGTCACCGGTCAGCCCCAGGTCACCCCAGACCTTGAGCTCCTTAGCATAGCCGCCCTTGCGGCCCTTCGAGAAGATGGCGTCCACCTGCTGCATGCTGAGGGACTTGATGGGATTGCCCTTGTTCACGAACACCGCCAGGGTGTCGATGGCCACGGCGACCTTGGTGGGCTTGTAGCCGAACTTCTTTTCGAACTTGTCGCTCTCCTCGGACTTCATCTCCCGGCTCATGGGGCCCAGCTGGCTGGTGCTTTCGATGAGGGCCGGGGGAGCGGTGGTGGAGCCCTTGCCCTCCACCTGGATCTTCACGTTGGGATACTTCTTGTTGAAGCCTTCGACCCAGTAGGCCATGAGGTTGTTCAGGGTGTCGGAACCGATGGAGTTCAGATTCCCGCTGATCCCGGACACTTTCTTGTAGGTAGTGACCTTGGGGTCCACCTTGACGGTCTGTGCGGCGGCGGATAGTCCCACCAGGGTGGCCAGGACGGTCTGGGCCAGGATTCGGATCCTCATGGATGCCTCCTTAGATGGCCTTGATGCTGAGTCCCTGGGGTGAAGGGTTTTGTTACAGGCTGTGACATCCCTGTAACTTCCCCCCCGATGAGGCTTGCTATGGCGGAAATAAGTGGGTTTAATGCTAGAAGATCCTGCGGGTCGAATGAGGCACCGCCCCTTCCCGAGGATCGCGACCATCCCGATTTTTTCCCCACGGGTGGCCGAAGTCAGGGCAGGGCCCCCTTCGGTTTCCCGATCCACCATCCCCAGAACATCCACCCAGGGCTGCTGAGCCTGCTGGGCGTCAGCCGCAGCCAAGCCCCTGGGCCCCGAGAGGAGCCTACTTGAACCCCAAGAAGACCATGATGATCAACGCCACGGATCCAGAAGAGATCCGAGTGGCCACCCTGATCGACGGCGTGCTGTTCGACTACGACGTCGAATTCCTGCACAACGAGAAAATCAAGGGCAACCTCTACAAGGCTCGCGTCGTCCGAGTGGACACCAGCCTCCAGGCGGCCTTCGTCCACTTCGGCGGCCAGAAGAACGGCTTCCTGCCCCTGGGCGAGTTGCCCCGAGACCTGAGTGGCGATGGACGCCGGGGCCGCATCCAGGACGTCCTCCAGCGGGACCAAGAAATCCTCGTCCAGGCCGTCCGCGAGGAACTCGGCGGCAAGGGTGCCATGATGACCGGCCAAGTCAGCCTGGCGGGCCGCTACCTGGTGATCACACCCGGCAACCCCGTGAACGGCATCAGCCGGAAGATCGAAGCCACCGAGGAACGCCGCCACTTCAAGCAGCTCATCGACACGCTGGACATCCCCGAAGACATCGGCGTGATCGTCCGCACCGCCAGCCTGGGTGTCACCAAGGAGGACTTCCAGCGGGACCTGGAGTACCTGCTGGACACCTACAAGGAGGTGCTGAACCGCTACAAGCACCGGCACGGAGTTGGCCTGGTGTGGCAGGAGGACGATGTCGTCACCCGCACCCTGCGCGACACCTTCAGTGCCGATGTGGAGGAAGTGCAGATCGACGATCTGGACACCTTCCATGCCGCCCAGTCCTTCTTCAAACGCACCATGCCCCAGTACCTCGACGCGCTGAAGCATTACACCGGCAAGAAACCCCTGTTCTCCCGCCACCAGTTGGAGGAGCAGATCGACCGCGTCTATGGGCGGAAGGTGGGACTGCCCAGTGGCGGCGCCCTGGTACTGGACCAGACCGAGGCCCTGGTGGCCATCGACGTGAACAGCGGCAAGACCTCCGGCGACGGCGTAGAGGACATGGCCCACAAGACCAACATGGAGGCCGCGGAGGAAGTGGCCCGGCAGCTGCGCCTGCGCGACCTGGCCGGTTTAGTCGTCATCGATTTCATCGACATGAAGCGCGAGTCCCACATCCGCGCCGTCCAGGACCGCCTGGTGGACTGCCTCAAGGCCGACAAGGCCCGGATGGAAGTGGGGAAGATCAACCGCTTCGGCGTGCTGGTCATGACCCGCCAGCGCATCCGCCCCAGCCTCCAGCACGTCAATCACGAGACCTGCCCCACCTGCACTGGCACCGGCAAGGTGAAGACCATCGAGGCCATGGCACTCTCCGTGGTGCGAAAGCTGCATGGCATCCTCGCCAAGGGCGGCATCGGCGAGATCCGGATCAAACTGGCCCCTGCCATCGCCGCAGCTGTCCTCAACGAGAAACGTGGCGACCTGATCCAGATGGAGGAGGAAAGCGAGGCGAAGATCCTCATCCAGGCCGACTGGTCAATGGGTTACGGGGAGATGGCCGCCGAGATCGAGCGGGCCGAGGAAGTTCCCGTCGAGAAGTCGACCCCCAAGCCCTCCCGCGAGAAGAGCCCTGCCGAAGAAGAAACCGTGGTGCTGGGTGGGGACAGTCCCATCTCGTTCGACAAGGCCTTGGGCCTGCATGGCGAAGGCCCCAAGGAAGCCAAGAAGGAAGCCTTCAAATATGACCGCCGCGATCTCCAGCGGGCGGCTCTGGACGAGCGGGAGCGCCTGCGAGCCCTCTTCGAAAGCGCCAAGCCCGAAGACGATGAGACCGAGGATGGCCCCGAGGAGGCGGGTGACGAAGCCAAGAGTGACGGAGCCAAGCGCAAGCGCCGCCGCCGCCGCCGCAAGGGTGGTGCTGACAAGGGCGCTGAGGCCATGTTGGAGGTGGCGTCTTCGGAGGCTCGTCCCGTCCCGGAATCCCAGGTCGAGGTCCAGCCTGAGCCTCCCAGGGCTACGCCGGACCTGGTGGCCAGCCTGCTTACGCCCAGCCCGAGGCCCAGGATTGGCGGACCCGCTCCGGTCGTTGCTCCGATGCCTCCGCAAGTTCCAAAGCCCAAACGCACTCCCCGGGCCAAAGTGACGTCGATTCCGGAACCTGGCCTGATGCCGCCCCCCGCCACCTCGCCGGCTCCGGCCCCCGAACCCACCGCCCCAGGGAAGAAGAAACTCGCCCCCAGGGCCAAGCCTTCCAAGGCTGCTCCCGACAAGGACAAGGCCGCGAAAGCCGTCAAGGAGGCCCCTGGACCCAAGGTGACCCGAACCAAGAAGGCCAAGGCCAAGGCCGAGTAGGTCGAGATGGCCGTCTACTGGCTGGCGCCCCTCGCATCCCTGGCCACCCTTCTGGGCGGCTGGGGTGTGGTGCGCTTTCTCCAGGGCCGGGCCCAGTTCATGCGTCTGCTGTCAGGCGTGGCGGCTGGCTACCTGCTATCGGTCACCCTCGTGCGCATCATTCCCGAAAGTATTGAGGCGAGGGGCGGGGAAACGAACGCCCTGTGGGTGCTCGGAGGCTACCTGCTGGTGCACGTCATGGAGCACGGCATCACGCTCCACTTCCACTATGGTGAAGAGACCCACATCCATGGTTCGCCCCTAACTGGCATCATGGCTCTTGTGGGTCTTTCCCTGCACAGCCTCATGGATGGCGTGGCGATCGCTGCTGCCCTCTCTACGCATAGCAATCTGGGGCCGCTGGTCGTGATGGGCATCCTGTTCCACCGCATTCCTGAAGGCGGCACCATCGCCTCGATCTTCCTGGTGAATGGGTTCGGGAATCGCGGCGCCCTGATGGCGGCGGGCACCCTTGCCCTGGCTGCCCTGGTCGGGTCTGCCGGACAGTCGCTGCTGCAACTTCCGATTGGCCCGATGCTCGGCCTGACGGCCGGACTGACGCTCTATGTCGCCAGTTCCGATCTGCTGCCGGAAGTCCAGAAGGTGTCAGGCTTCCGAAGCACGGTCGCGTTGCTGTCAGGTGTGGGCATCTTCCTCGTCAGCGCGCGGCTGCTGCCGCATTCGCACTGAGTGCTGCATGGGCCGCCTTCGGAAGAGAAGCCGAGGCATGCTGGTGGGTGCCCTGCCGGTCCTCCTTGCGGCCCAGGGACTCCCTCCTGCGCCGGTCTTGCAGCCTTTAGATGCACCCACACCCGCAGAGCTGTTGCCCCTCCGCCCCTTCCAACTCGAGCACGGTTCGGGGAATTCCAAGGTGCCCTTCGATTGGCGGGGAGAGCTCCAGGAGAAGGCCGATCTTTGGGTCCTCGATCATGGAGTGATCCAGGCTAAAGGTCTGTTGTTGTTGGCGGACCGCATCGAGTACCGGATTTCGACCGGACAGCTGATCGCCGAAGGCCATGTCCGGCTGGAGGGCCCGGACCTGAGACTGCGCAGCGAACGCCTTCAAATGAATTGGGCGCTCCGTTCAGGGGAAGCCTGGGCCCTGCAGATGGACCTCCCGCCCTCCTGGACACTCCGATCCAGCCATGTGGCCTTCACCACGTTGCGAACCTGGCTATTCGATGAGGTGGACCTGAGTCCTTGTCCCGAGGACAAGCCCGGATGGAAGGCCAAGCTCTCGAGTCTCAAGGTAGATCTCGATGGATTTGCCAAGCTTTGGAATCCCCGAGTGCAGGTGGGTACCGTGCCAGTCTTCTACCTTCCCTACGCGCTCTACCCGGCCAAGGCCGAACGCACATCCGGACTGATATCACCGGAGTTGGGGATGTCCAGTCAGTTCGGAGCCACCGTAGGGGTCTCCTATTACCAGGTGCTGGGCAACTCCGCCGATGTGACCTTCTCACCGGAGTACTTCAGCAAGGAGGGCACGCTGTGGGGTGGTGAGGCCCGCTGGCATCCGGATGTGACCCACGAGGGGAGCATCTCTGGCATGACCATCCACTCGTTGAGCCTGGACACTAAACGCTACCAATTCGGCCTGAAGGAAGTCTGGCAGCGCGAGGATGGCTGGCAGCTGACCGCAGACGTAAACCAGGCTTCCGATAACCTCGTGGCGGCCGACTACGGCAGTGGGTTAGGCAGCCTCGGTGCCACGAACTTTGATTCCGCTCTCTACCTGGGCCGAAATTTCACCTTCGGGAGTCTCAGCCTGACCGCGGCCGAGCAGCGCAGCTTCTTCACCACGGCAACCCAAGGGGATCCTTTCTACAACCCCGAATTTCCCGCCTCCCTTCGACGGCAAACCCTGCCCCAGGGTGAGTTCAGGTTCTTTCCGGTGCCGGTACTGGGGCCTCTCTATCTGGATGGCGGCGTCAGACTGGGCCGGTACGCCTATGGCCTCGAAGGCAGCACTACGACGCCTAACGAAAGCTATGCCTGGAATCGCCAGGATGCCGATACCCGGATCCATGGCCGCCTCGGCCAATGGGGGCCTTTCCGAGCCGATTTCGAAATGATGGGACGGGTCACGCATTACAGCAGCACCCTCGCCTCTCCGGTGTTCGATCCGAACGGCGGTACGAACGGTACCAATGTCGATCCGGCGACCAGCCCCTTCCAAGTGGATGGGGAGGCGGCCACCCGCTTCCTGCTTTCCGAACACCTGCGCCTGTCAGGCCCTCAGGTCGGGCGGAGTTTCCAGGATGTGTCCATCCTGGGCTACCATGGCGAACTCAAGCATGTACTCGAACCCTATTTCGGATTTACCGAAACCAGCCGCTACAGCGAGGCCGGCAGCATCCAACGATTTGATCCTGTGGACTACGCTCCAGGCGTCAACAGTAGCTCTTCCGGGGAACGGAGTTTCGAGCTGGGGCTCAAACAGCACATCCTGGGACATTCGGAATCGGGCAGCGGGTTCATGGATCTGCTGCGTCTGCAGGTGGCCACGCGGTACCACATGACCCCCGTCATCCTCAACGACGGGTCCTATTGCAAGGGCTGGGCCACGTTGGATACGGATCTAGAGATCGAACCAAATGATCGCTGGCGAGTGAGTCTCCGCCGATCCTCGGACATCTCGACAAGTGGATCCGACGATTCCATCAGTCTCGATGTGAAAGCCCGTGATGGCGGCCGGTTCAACCTTGCCTACTTTTCCACGGGGGTCAACCCGTCCCTGGTGCGCCAGCAGGGGGTCCAGTTCGGTGGGATGCAGCGGATCTGGGATGACCGTTTCCGGTTTGAGTTCAGTGCCAATTACGATTTCGTGATGCACGGTTTCGCCTCCAGTTCAGTGGACCTCGCCTTTGTGCAGCCCTGCGTGGCCTACGTCCTGAAATATACGCACGTGGCCCTGAATACCTCACTCATGGCCGGGGGGCGCGAGGACCGTGTGGATCTGACGCTGACCTTGCGAGGCCTGGGGGATCTCTTCAGCTACCGGTACTGACGGAGCGGGGTGGGTATTCGCCCTGATTGGCCACCACCACACGGTTCCGTCCCAGGTGCTTGGCCTGATAAAGCGCCTTGTCCACCTGCGCCATCAACGTAGCGAGGGTGATCGCACCGGGCCCACCCACGCCGAAGCTCATGGTGGGGAAGATGGTCTGGCCCGAGGGAAGCACCACGGGATCCTCATCAATGAGACGCCGGAGCTTTTCTGCCACCTCGGCGCCTGCTTTGACGCTGGTCTCCGTCAGCAGCACGGCGAATTCCTCACCGCCTATTCGAAAGGCGAGGTCGGATTTGCGCAGGGCCGAGCGGATGGTCGCGGCCAGCTGCTGGAGGACTTCATCCCCGACCGGATGGCCGAACCGGTCGTTGATGAGCTTGAAGTGGTCCACGTCGCCAAGCACCAGGACGAAGGCGCGCCGGTGCCGTTCCCATTGCCGCATGGCGTGATCCAGGTTCTGATCGAAGGCGCGACGGTTCAGCAATTCCGTGAGTGGGTCCGTGAGCACTTCATTGCGCAGGGCCGCCGCCTCGATCTCCAGCATGCTCCGGCGTTCCCGCAGGTCATGGATGGCGGATTCGAACTCGGTCTGGATCCGACGGGCGTGCATCCACTCGATGGCTCGCTTGCAGGCGTGAAGCAGGCGTGGACCTGGCAGGGGAAGGGGCACCCAATCGGAGATGCCTGCCAGGAGCAGTTTGCGCTGAGCGGCCTCGTCCTTCACCTGTCCCAGCAGGATCGTGTAGGGCAGCAGGTTCTGCTCCCGGAACTCGGTCAGCATCGCCAGCGCACGCTGAACTCCCCCAGCAGAGAGTCCCAGGAGCAGCACAGGTGCTTTCAGCGCCCGCTGTGCCTCTACGGCATTTCGTGTGGGCGGGGAATGGATCTCCATCCCATAGTGGTTGAGCAGGTCGCGGGCCTGTTGAGCGAGTCCAGGATGCAGCCCCACAGCCAGAATGGGCACGTGCCGACCCTCCTCACGGGAAGCGCTGCCAGCCATCACCGGGCCGAGGTGGTTAATGAGCTGCTGGATGCTGCTCCCGGCGGAGATGAAACCATCCCCGCCCGCTTCCTCGAGTGCCCGATGATCCTCCTCGGTCGGGGCATGATCAAGGATCAAGAAGATGGGAAGATTCCGGAACAGCACCCGGGCTTCACCGCGGAGAAGTCGGCAAAGCCGATAGCCGTCCATGGGTTCGCCACCTGAGTCGGCAAGCAGGACCTGAGCCTGGCCCCAGGCATCCTGAGCCAGGGCCTCCAGGGGATCACCTGCCTGCATGATGAGATGGCCCGCCCCTTCAAACGCCATCCTCAGGCGCTCGACGAGGTCGTCATGGCGGGAAATGACCAGCAGGTTCATGGGGAGCCAAGGGCAAGCGTCCCATGGTAATGCAGATCCAGCACAGCCACTGCCCGAGATAGGGTTCGTTTACTCCGCGAGGCCCTTTTCGGCCAGCCAGTGTTCAGCATCGATGGCGGCCATGCAACCGCTGCCGGCTGCGGTGACGGCCTGACGGTAGACATGGTCCTGCACATCGCCGCAGGCGAAGACTCCCTCGATGGGCGTGCGGCTGGAGCCTTTCTCCACCTGGAGGTAGCCGGTTTCGTCCATGGGGAGCTGACCCGCGAAAAGGTCGGTGTTGGGCTGGTGGCCAATGGCCACAAAGAGACCTTCCACCGGCAGTTCGGATTCAGAACCATCCACGGTGTCCTTGAGCTTCAGGGCCCGGATCTTCTCCACCTTCTCGCCCATGGGCGTTTCGATAGTGGTCGTGAGCACGTCCAGAACGGTCTTGTTCCAGACAGGATTGATCTTCTCGTGCTTGAGGGCGCGATCTTGCATGGCCTTGGACGCGCGGAGCTTGTCCCGGCGGTGAATGAGGTGGACCTTGGTGGCGAATTTGGTAAGAAAGGTCGCCTCCTCCACCGCCGTGTCGCCGCCGCCCACCACGGCGATCTCCTTGCCACGGAAGAAGAACCCGTCGCAGGTGGCGCAGGCGCTGACCCCACCCCCGGAACGGGAGAGCTGTTCGTCCTTGCCAATGCCCAGCCATTTCGCGGAGGCACCGGTAGCGATGATCACGGCATCCGCCGTGTACTCACTTTTGTCAGTGGTGAGCCGGAAGGGTCGGACCTGGAGGTCCACCTTGATGATGGTCTCCGGCTTGATCGTGGTGCCGAAGCGAAGCACCTGCTCACGCATCTCCTCCATGAGGGCGGGTCCCGCGATGCCATGGCGGAAGCCAGGGAAGTTTTCCACTTCGGTGGTGATCGTGAGCTGGCCGCCGGGCTGCACACCTTCGAAGACCAGCGGTGCGAGGTTCGCCCGGGAGGCATAGAGGGCGGCGGTGTAGCCCGCTGGGCCGGTACCAATCACGACGACTTTGTGGTGGCTCACAGGCTTCTCCTGGCTGGGAATGGGCGTGAAGCCCGGTCTTCGAGTCTAGGAGCCTGTCCAAGTAATTGGAATGCCCCGCGCGTGTGGCGGCGCGCGTCGCCATGCTGCGTCAGGGCCCTTGAACGATGCCAACACATCGCCCTGCGGGCCCTTTCTGGCGGTGCATCCCGCCTGGACCCATCGCGGGGCGCTCGAATACTTGGACAGGCTCCTAGCGCGCCAGACCCCTCGCCCGAAGCAGGGCCTCTGCGGCGATCACGTCCCCCGGGACGTCCACGCCCAGGCTGAGGTAGGGTGTGTCAGCCACGCCAATGGGAATGCCCGCCGCCAAGGCGCGAAGCTGCTCAAGCATCTCAAACTGCTCCAGTGGATGCGGCGGCAGTTTCGTGAAGGCACGCAGGGTGTCGGGTCGATAAGCGTAGAGGCCCAGATGACGCTTGAAGTGGACCAGCTGATCCGGTTTCATCCAAGGCCGGAAATCCGAATCGAAATGCGATGAGTTCCGCAGATAGGGTATGGGGCTTCGGCTAAAATAGAGCGCCCGCTGGCGATCGTCCATGACCACCTTCACGGCGTTTGGATTAAAGAGCTCGTCCACGTCAGCGAAGGGACATGCGGCTGTGCCCATGGGCAGGTCCTGCTGGTCGCGCATGAGGGTCACCAGGGCGCCCACGGTATCCGGGTGCATGGCAGGTTCATCGCCCTGGATGTTCAGAACGCAGTCGAAGGATTCACCCAGTGCGTTCATGGCTGCGGCGGTGCGGTCCGTGCCCGAGGGAAGGGCCGGATCCGTCATCAAGGCCTCTCCGCCGAATCCCCGGACGGTCGAAGCGATGCGGTCGTCATCCGTGGCGACCACCACCCGATCCACCCCTTCGGCGCGGCTGGCCGCTTCGAAGACCCACTGGATCATCGGCTTCCCGGCGATGGAAGTCAGGGGTTTCCCGGGAAAACGGGTGGCCTGGAAACGGGAGGGAAGGACGGCGAGGGTGCGCATGGGGTCAGTGTAAGGCCAGTACATGGACTCCAGACTCCAGACTCCAGACTCCCCGGCCGATACCTCACTGGACCGGGAGCCCTCCTTTGGATCAATCCTTCGACGATGTTTGGGCGGAATGCGAGGACCTGTTCGCGCAGGCCCGGCAGACGCTCGCCACGATGAAGGATCCCCAGCCTGCTCACTTGATTCAGGCGTCCGTGAACGGACTCTTCAGGACCACCCACACGCTCAAGGGAATGGCGGGGATGCTGGGCTTTCCCAATTTCAGCCGGGCGGCCCATCGCCTGGAGGACATCTTCGACCTCATGCGCAAGGGGCGGCTGCGTTCCACGGATTCCCTGGTCGATACGCTGGAGGCGGGCATGATGGCCCTGGAATCCGGCCTGGCCAATATGCGGATGGGGAGGCCCGAACCGGAGGATTACCTGCATGCCCTCCGGCGTCCGCTCGGTGAACTGGAGGCCCTGGCCCGTCCAGCGGAAGGCGGATCCCAGGACCTGACATCCATGCTGGACCTGCCGGCGGAGATGTTGAAGACCCTCTCTGAGTACGAACGGACCCGGGTGACCGTCCTCCTGATGAGCGGCATGCCGATCCACGGGGTAACGGTGTGTCTGGACTACGCCACCTTTGATGAGCGCCTCCGGGTCTTCAGCGACGCTTTGGGCAAGTTGGGGGAATTGATCTCCACCCTGCCGCTGGATGCGCCGGAGGGCCGAGAAGGGCTGGCCTTCCTCTTGATAGCCGCCTGCCCAGTCATGAACCCGGCCGACCTTCACACACTGGAGGGTGAGCTGATCGGCATGGCCCTGCTGGCTGATCCCGCGCGGGTTCCCGCAGTCTTGCGGAATGAAGCGCCCGCTGAACCTAGCGAGGAGCCCGCTCCTGAAGCTTCATCACCTGCCTCCGGGATCCTTCCTTCAGCCCAGGCCCCGGAGGTGGAGATCCTCCGGCTTCCCGCCCATCGCGTCGAGGCCCTGGAAGCCCGCCTCATGGAGGTGGGGCTGCTGCGGGACGCGACCAGTCTGCTCCTGCGACAGACTCCCGGGACTGGAGGTGATCGCCCAAGGGCCCTGATGGCGCAGATCGAAAGTGGTCTGCTCGAAGTCCAAAAGGCCCTTCTCCAGATGCGGATGATCAAGGTTGAAACCCTGTTCTCTCGTATCGAGCCCATGGTGAAGAGCCTCAGCCGAGACACTGGGAAGCCGGTAAAGCTGACCTTCCTGGGGGGTGATTTGGAATTGGAGCGGAACCTCCTAGGGCGCCTTTCTGAACCCTTTCTTCACCTGATAAGGAATGCGCTGGATCATGGGCTCGAAACACCCTCTGAGCGGCTGGCCCAAGGCAAGAGCGAAAGCGGCTCCCTTCGGATTTCGGCCTCCCAGCGGGGACGGAATCTGCGCTTTGATATCCGGGATGATGGGAGGGGATTCGATCTGGAGCGTATCGAGTCNNGGCCGGGGCGTGGGCATGGATGTGGTTCGGACTGAAATCGAGGCTCTGGGGGGAGAAATTCACCTCTCAAGCGAGGCGAGACGAGGCAGTCTCATTCGGCTAAGTATCCCCTTGAGCCGGGCGGTGGTGAGCTGCCTGAAGGTGCGCTGCGCCGGCCAGATCTTCGGGATTCCCCTAGGAAGCGTGGGCCGGGTTCAGGCGGGGAAGCAGGTCCTCCTCGGAGGCGATCAGGTGGAGGTCCTCGGCATGTCCCTGCCCCTGGAGTCCCTCCAGGCCTGTCTCGGTCTGCCGGAACCCGTCGGTCAGCGGGCCTTTGTGGTGCTGGGCCAGCAGGGCGCCGCTGCCCGGAGCGTCCAGGTGGCCCTGGGTGTGGATGAAATCCTGGGCCGGGGAGAAGTGCTGCTGAGAAGTCTGCCGGAACTGGCCCACGCGGCCGGCATCATGGGAGGCAGTGCCCAGGAGGAGGGCATCCTCTGGGTGCTGGATCCCGAGGCGATGCTTGGACTGGCCATGGATTCCCTGATGCGGCGGGTGGCCCGTGTCTGAGCAAAAATCCTGGCTCCATGTCAAAGCAGCCGGAATGGACCTGCTGCTGTCGACACTAGACCTTCGCGAGGTTGTGGCCTCCACTCCCATCGCCCCCCTCCCGGGGCGTCCACGGGGGATCTATGGTGTGGTGATCTACCAGGGGGAGTTCCTGCCTGTACTGGCGTGGAAAGACCTCCCGGGATGTCAAACCCCACCAGGTAAGCCAATGGCGATGGCAGTATTGCGGCCACGGCTCGGTCTCCCCCTCGAACGGATGATCGGGACGATCAGCCCGCCACCCGAGGCTTGGCAGGATGTGGACCCAGGAGATGCCAGGGAACGCTGGCTGGGTGGAGTCTGCAGGGTGGAGGGTCAGACCCTGCTCTTAGTCGATCCGGATCGCCTCATCGCGCTACTGCATCGACTGAGGGAAGAGCGCTGACGTCACGGGGCCTTCATGCGATGATGGCTGTTTGGTACCGGAGGCCCCTTGAACCGTCGTCTTGCCATTCCCGTTGGCATCACCGGCACTGGAGAGTGTTTCCCTCCCCGAGTGGTCACCAATGATGATTTGTCCAAGATCATGGATACCAACGATGAGTGGATCCGGTCCCGCACCGGCATCCGCGAACGCCGCTGGGTCGAACCCGGTACCGGCGCCTCCCAGCTGGGCGCCCCGGCCCTCCAAATGGCTCTGGACAATCGGGGCCTCAAGGCCTCTGAATTGGACTTGATCCTCGTCACGACGGTGACACCCGATACCCTGTTCCCGGCCACGTCCTGTCGCATCCAGGACATGGTCGGCGCCAGCAACGCCTTTGGCTTCGACCTGAATGCCGCCTGCTCGGGCTTCCTGTATGCCCTGACCACTGCCGCCAGCATGGTGGCTGGCGGGGCCATCCGTCGGGCGGCCGTGGTCGGCGTGGACATCATGTCCACCATCATCAACCTGGAGGACCGTGCCACCTCGGTGCTCTTCGGCGACGGGGCCGGAGCAGTCATCGTGGAGCGGGTGGAGGATGGCCTGGGCATCCTGGACTTCGAACACAAGGTGGATGGTTCCGGTGGCAAGTTCCTATACATGCCTGCGGGCGGATCCCTGAAGCCAGCCACCGCTGAGACCGTAGCGGCAAAGGAGCATTACATCCATCAGGCCGGGAGCGAGGTATTCAAGAATGCCGTCCGTGAAATGGCCGACAACAGCAAGCTTCTGATGGACCGCAACGGATTCAAGGGGGATGAACTCAAGCTGTTTGTTCCCCATCAGGCCAACATCCGCATCATGGATGCCGCCGCCAGGCGGCTCGAACTTGATCCCTCGCGCATGATGGTGAACATCGACCGCTACGCCAACACCACCACCGCCACCATTCCCACCGCCCTGCATCAGGCCCTGGGTGAAAATCGCATGCAGAAAGGTGATCTGGTGGCCCTGGCAGCCTTCGGCGCCGGCTTCACCTGGGGGGCGACCCTCCTCCGCTGGGCCTACTGAGCCATGATCCGGACGCAGTCCTAGACCATGCGGGTGGTCGCCGGATCCCTGAAGGGGCGCCGACTCTCAGCCCCCCCGGTTGGGGACCTGAGGGTGCGCCCCACCTCTGACCGGGCCAGGGAGGCTTTGTTTTCGATCCTCCAACGATGGGCCTCCGGCCCATTTCTCGATGTCTGCGCGGGGACTGGAGCTGTGGGTGTCGAGGCCCATTCACGGGGGTACACGCCAGTGGCCTGTGTCGAATCGGGAGAACCGGGCTGGACCTGCCTTCAGCGAAATCTTGCCGGCCTGCCCATCCAATCGATCCGCATGGATCTGCGGCGGCTCCAAGCAGGCGCCTTCCGGGACCAGGCGGTGATTTTCCTGGATCCGCCTTATGAAATGGCCTCCGCCCTGTGGGCTAGCCAATCCAGTCAGCTGAGGTCCTGGATCTCACCGGGCGGGGTCGTGGTCTTCGAAACGGACCGGAACACCACGTTAGAATTACAGCCCAGATGGATACTTGCCGAAACACGCAAATATGGTGCGGCCCAATTCCACTTCTGGATCCCTGTCTGATCTCAGGACGCAGACCCCTGTCCTTCTCGGCAGGGTGGAACAGGATTTGGTCCTGGGGCGCCTGCGGAAGGGCACCGGGCTCATTTGGGCCGTCGGGTTTGCCGTAGCCGCCATCCTGTTCCTGCTCGCGGCCCCTTCTGGGTTCCAGATAACGGCCAAAGGGGTCTTTGCGTTCCTGGCGCTCTTGTTCCTGGCGGTGGCAATTTGCTTCTATCACATTCGACAGCTGGGGCGGTCCCTGGCAGCGCAGCAGCTCGGGCCGGACCTTTATCGTCCCCTGACGCGGTTCCCCCAGTCTTCCTCCATGCTGCTCTTCTACCTCGCCACCTGCCTGGGAGCGGCTTCCTATCTCTGGATGAAGCTCTACCTGAGGGAAAGCCTCTGGGTCAGTTTCATCACCACGGCCATGTTCCTGACCCTGGCTGGGCTAGGGAGCATCTGTCAGTACTTCCTCGCCAAGCAGAACTTGATGAAAGTTTTCAAGATCCTGGCAGGGCAGCCCGGCTTCAACGACTCCATTGCCCGGTTCACCACGAGCCTCCGGACCAAGTTCGGCTTCGGCATCCTGGGCATCACCGGGGGTGTCCTCGTCGTCTCCATCCTTGTGTCCGGCCTCATCCTCCAGTCTTCCACGCGGACCACGGTGGCGAACTACTCTCGCAACGAGTTGGCGAACATCGCAGATTCCGTTGCCTTCGTGTCCGAGATGAACCCGACCCCCGAGGACATGGATGCCTTTCTGGGAACCCTGAAGCTCGGGTCCGGGGGGAGCGTTTCCCTCCGTCTTCCGGAAGCCCGGGGTGGCGGCCTCCTGGGGTCCAAGGTCCAGCCGACCGGAGGCGGGGACATCCTGGTGGTCCAGCCCCTTCCGGACGGTTCCGAACTGCGCGTAGTGATCCCCGAAGCCGCGTATGCCAACTCCATCTGGAAAGCCCTGCGCCCGAATGTCGCAATACTCGTCCTGGCAGGGATCTTCCTGGCCTATTTCATCCCCCTGATCCTGCGAGATATACAGCAGCCTCTTCAGGTGCTGAGCCGAAACACCCAGCAGGTGGGTGAGGGGCACATCAATCGCCTGGAACCGGTTTACAGCGATGACGAGGTGGCATCCCTGGTCCAGGGGTTCGGCAACATGGTCGGAAGTCTCCGGGGCATGGTGGTGCAAATCCGGTCTGCCAGCCGCGACCTGGCCAAGGCTTCGGCCCTGATCCGGGAATCCGGGGACGGCGTCCGTCAGTCGAATCAGGGGCAGCGGGAACTGATCGAAGGTTTCCACCAAGAGATCAACGAACTGACCGACACTTCCATCGGGATCAGCGCGAGCTCCATGGAGTTGAGCCTCGCCTCCGAAAGTACCAACGCCACCATTGTGGAGATGGCCGCCACCGTACAGCAGATCAATCAGAGCATGGATGAGTTGCTGATGGTGGTCGAGGGGATTACCTCATCCATCCGGGACTTCGACATCGCCATCAAGAACGTGGGCAAGAACGTCGACCATCTCGCGAGGCATGCCGAACACACCAAGGAGTTTGCCGAGAACCTGGAACAGAGCACCTCCGCGATCGACGACAGCGTCAAGATCGCCCAGCGCTACACCAAGAAGGTGATCCATAACGCCGGTCGGGGCATGGAACTGGTGGCCAGGAACCGGGAGAAGATCCAGGTCATCGAGCGGGTGGTCCAGGATTTCCATGGCACCACCCGGACTCTTCTCCAATTGGGGGCCGATATCGCCAAGATTCTCGACTACATCGGGGACTACGCCCAGCAAACCAACCTGCTGGCACTGAACGCGGCGATCATCGCCTCTCAGGGCGGCACCGGGGATGGGCAGGCCAAGGGGTTCTCTGTGGTCGCGGATGAGATCAAGCGGATCTCGGAGCAGACATCAAGGTCCACCCAAGAGATCCAGCAAATCATCGGAACGCTCCAGGCCGAGATCCGAAAGGCCTACCAGCAGGTAGATCTCGGACTGGATGCCGTTCGCGACGGGGCCGATTCCGTCGCACAGAGCCAGGAAGCGCTCCAGGCGATCCTCGAATCCGTGAGCGAGACGGACAGTGTGGTCGAAAGCATCCATAACGAGACTCTTCAGCAGGCCGGGCAGGCCTCCCTGATCCATGAGGCCAACCGGAATATCCACAACCAGGTGGAAACCATCCGTACGGTCATCGAGGAGCAGCAGCAGACGAGCAACTACATTCTATCTCTGGCCATGAATGTCCAGCAGGCCACGGCCGTGGTGAGAGATTCGACCAGGGAACAGAGCATAGGAAGCGACGAGATCGCGAAAGCGATGGAGCAAGTCCGGACGCTCGCCAGCAATCTGCACGAGATTTTGGCCCGGCAGGAGGACCATGTGATCTCCCTGAAGGAGACCATGCACCGAGTATTAGGAAAAGCCATCGAGAGCGAGCGGGCCATTGAGGCTTCCAGTGGCGCAGTGGAGCAGCTGGGCGTCCAGGTTCACATGCTCAACCGTGAAGTGAACCTGTTCAAGTTGTAGCCCGGGGGCGCACGAATATTTGGACCGGCTCTCAGCTGTTAGGCTGGTAGCCGGTTCCACAGGCTCCCATCCATGTACCGCCTTTCCATCAAGACCAAGCTGAGCGCTGTCATCAGCACCCTGGTCCTCTCATTCATCGCCTTCAACCTGCTGTACTACCCGCGCTGGGTGGGTCGGCAGATTCGTTCCCAGGCGGAACTGAGTGCCCGTCAGGTGGCCGAGACGGCCAGTTATGCCTTGGGTCCGGCCGTCAGCAGCAGGGATACCCATGACATCGACAAAGTGCTTAAAGGTGTCCAGAACATCCCGGACTTCCGGTTCAGCGCGGTCTACGGGGCCCGGGGCGAGGCGCTCGGCAGCACGCCCACCACACCAGAATGGGCTGTGGAGCAGATCCCTAGTGATGGCAACTCCCACACCTACACCCGACGGGATGACCACATGCTCGTGGCCGTGGCCCCGATCGTCGACGAAGGGCCACGAGCCGACCAGGTGGGGACCTTGATCCTAGGATTCACGACAGAACGCACGCAGCGAGCGGTTCACGACAACATCAAGGCCAGCCTGGCCGTGGGCCTGGTCACCCTGATCCTGGGCATCGGGGTGGCGATCATCCTTTCGAACCGCTACCTCCGCCCGGTGATCCAACTAACGGAGGCGGCCCAGAAGGTCGCTCAGGGAAACCTGGAGACTGTATCGGTGAAGGTCAACACCCGGGACGAAATCCAGGATCTGAGCCAGTCCTTCGAAGTGATGACCGACAAACTTCGGGCATCCCGGGACGAGATCGAACGTCAGAACCGGCTGCTGGAATACCGAGTCCAGGAACGCACCAGCCAGTTGACGGAGACCATCGGGGAGCTGGAGAAGATCCGCGCCAACCTGGAGCAGCTTGTCCAGGACCGGACCCGAGGTCTGGAACAAAGTCGGCTGGAACTGAAGGCCTGGGCGAGCACCCTTGAGGAGAAGGTTCATGAAAAGACCAGGGAATTCAGGGAACTCAATGGCAACCTCCTCACCAGCTACCAGAAACTGAAAGAGATCGATCGGCTGAAGGACGAATTCCTGGCCAACATGAGCCATGAACTGCGGACACCCCTGAATTCCATCATTGGGTTCTCCGGCATGCTCATGCAGGATCCAGAGGGTAGGCTGGGCCTTGATGCTCGTGAGGATCTCCAGATCATCTACCAGAACGGCCGCTCTTTGCTTGGGCTCATCGATTCGATCCTCGATCTCTCCAAGATTGAAGCGGGCAAGATGGAACTGGAGCTGGAGGAGGTCGATCCCATGCATCTGCTGGACGAAGTCATGGCCATGTCCGCCGGGCTCGTCAAGGGTCGTCCCATTGATCTCCTCTACCACCGGCCAAAGGGAGAACTCCGCGTGTTAGGGGATCAGGGCCGACTCCGGCAAGTGTTCACAAACCTGGCTGGGAACGCCATCAAGTTTACAGAATCGGGTACTGTGACCGTCTCCGTTTCACAGGAATCGGGCAGGTTCAAGATGCGCATCGAGGACACTGGCATTGGCATGTCGGAGACCGAACTGGAACGCCTCTTCAAGCCCTTCCAGCAAGTCGATGGGAGCATCACCCGCCGATTTGGGGGTAGCGGACTTGGGCTGGCGATCAGCCAGCGGTTCATGTGGCTCATGAACGGGCGCATCTCAGCCAGCAGCCAGAAAGGGGTGGGCAGCACCTTCATCGTCGAGATGCCCATCGCCGGGGGGAGATAAAGCATGACTGATTCCCGGCCCGGCATCCTATGCATCGAAGATAATCCGATGAACTGGCGCCTAGTGCAGCGTTTGTTGTCGCAGGCGGGTTATGAGATGCACTGGGCAGAGGATGGCCTCAAGGGTTGCGACATGGCCCTGGCGCTGAAGCCAGCCCTCATCCTCCTGGATATCAACCTGCCCGGGTTGTCCGGCTTTGAAGTCGCCATGAAGTTGCGCCAGGACCGCGGCATGGACGCCACGCTCATCGTGGCGTTGACGGCCAAGACGATGCGGAGCGACCGCGAAACCGCCCTGGTTACCGGTTGCGACGGATTCATCCCGAAACCCATCGACCCTTTCCTATTCGTCGGGCAGGTTGAGGCCTATCTTGGCGGGCAAAGGGACCGTCTTGAACAGGGTCGAGAAGGGGATGTGCTGCGCCAGTTCAGCCAGCAGGTCGTGGAACACCTCGAGGTGCAGCTGAAGGAGGCCCAGGAAGGCAACCGGAAATTGCTGGGTGTCCAGGACGAATTGGAACAGCGGAGCCATCACCTCTCCCGCCTCCTGTCGCTCAGCAAGGACGTCATTCCCATTCGGGATGAAAGCGAAATCCTGGCACGGGTGCTCAACCAGCTCCATAAGGAGTTGCATCTCGACCGGCTCCGAGCCTACCGGGTGCATGAGAGCGGGGCCTATTTCCAGGGGACGGCGATGACTCCGGAAGGGTTCGAGGAAACGCCTGTGCTCCCAGGATCGCACCCACTGATCACCTGGATGGAAACCCTTCCAGTCGGATGCGTTCTCGTAGGGAGCGAGCTCCGGCAATCCATGTCTTGGCAACAGGGCATCGAGCTTGGACTCTGGACGCCCAGGACTCAGGCCCTGGTGCTGCCCCTCCGCAGCCGATCCGAGGAACAGCGCCTCTGGGGATTCTTGGCGGCCGACCGTTTCGACAGGGCCTTCGAGCCCTTCGAGACTGAATTGGCGGCGCTTTACGTGGGTATCCTCCAGGTCAGCTTGGAAAATGCAGGGCTCATCACCCATCTTGCGGAGACCAGCCAGGCCCTTGGTACCAGCTACCAGGGGCTGGAGTCGACCTATGAGGCCCTGAAGGAAGCCCAAAAGGCACTGAAGACACAAAACCAAAAGACCGCCTTGGGTGGCCTCTTCATGAACCTGGCCCCGAAGTTTCAGATGCCCGTGGGCACCCTGAAGGAGGAAAGCGCCGCGCTTTCTCTCGTCATGGACCTGCCCGACATCACCCCCTCGGACCTGCGCATGGAATGCCGCCGTTCCATCGATCAAATTCGTAACGCCATCCACAAGGTGGATGATCTTGTCCGAGCTCTGCTGCGACGTGCGGGCCAGAGGGAGGCGAGTTCGCCTGAATGGATCCACCTCCACGACCTCTTGAGACAAGAACTGGAACTCGTACGGGCCGAAGAAATCCTGCCTGAGTTCCTGCGTGTGGAATTGAATCTCCAGGCTCCGCGAGATCTGCTGTACGGAGTCTATTCGGACTTCACTGAAGTGTTCGGCCACCTGCTTGGCCATGCCATGGAAGGCCAGCCAACGCGGATCTCGCTCAGGACCTGGGGAGGGGGGAGCCACTTCCGGATGGAGATGGAGGACGATGGGGCTCCCATCGAGGCCCACCTGATCGAGGAGGCCTTTGAACCATTTCCAGATCTGCGCCCTGCGATGACCGAGGCTGGAAGACGGCCGGGCAGGGGTCTTTCCGTTTGTGCCCACCTCATGGCCGCCTACAACGGCACCGTGCAGATGGTACCCGTGGAGCGGGGATCCCTCGTCCGAATCGGCCTTCCGATGGAATGAATGGAGAACACACCTTGGAACGAGTTCCCCTGAAACCCGCCTTCTTTCTGGACCGGGACGGCACCCTCAACGAGGAGGTGGATTACCTGTCCGACCCGGAGCAACTGGTACTGATTCCAGGTGCGGCTGCTGCCGTGGCTAGGCTCAACGCCCTGGGCGTCCCAGTCGTGGTGGTCACCAACCAGAGTGGCATCGGCCGAGGCAAGTATGGGTGGCAGGACTTCGCGGCCGTCATGTGCCGCATGAGGACGCTCCTGGCCCGGGAGGGCGCCTGGATCGACGCCGTTTATGCCTCCCCTCACCACGAGCACGCCCTGGGGGAGTATGCCGTGGCGGATCATCCGGAGCGCAAACCGAATCCCGGCATGCTGCTGAGGGCTGCGGAAGAACATGGCCTGGATCTGGCACGCTCCTGGATGGTGGGGGACAAGGCGCTTGATCTGGAGGCCGGACGCCGGGCCGGATGCAGCGTGGCGCTCGTGCGCACGGGCTACGGTTCCCGGGTGGATGGTTCTGAGGCGGACCTGGTGGCTGAAAACCTCCCCGAAGCCGTGGAGATCATCCTGTCTCAATGGCCATGATCCTGTTCGAGAAGACCGGCCTTGTGTCCGGCCAGCTGATCCAGAGGTACAAGCGTTTCCTGGCGGACGTGCGACTGGATGATGGCAGCGTGATCACGGCTCATTGCACGAACACGGGCTCCATGAAGACCTGCTGGGAGCCGGGGGACCGTGTGCTGCTGGAATCCGCGGCGAACCCGGACCGCAAGCTGAAGTTCACCTGGCTGGCCGTGGAGAGGCCCAGTGGCTGGGTGGGTGTGGAAACCGGCATGCCCAACCGGGTGGTGGCCGAGGCGGCGCGGCGGGACGTGCTGCCGGGCCTGCCCGGCCTGCATGGGGTCCGAACGGAGGTGAAATACGGGGCCGAGAACAGTCGCATCGATGTGGTGGCCCTGGACGGCGGGGATCGCCAAGTGTTCATCGAAGTGAAGAATACGACCTTGAAGTCCGGTGACTGGGCCTTGTTCCCGGATGCCACTACGGAACGCGGGACCAAGCATCTGCGGGAGCTCCAGGCCATGGTGAGGGAAGGGCACCGTGCGGCCATCGCCTTCTTCGTGCATCGGACGGATGTGGATCGGTTTGATGTCGCGCGGGAGATCGATCCTGCGTATGCCCTTGAACTCGATCGCGCCGCGGAGACTGGCGTGCAGGTCCTTCCCCTGGCTGTGCGCATGGTCACAAGCCCGAACGCAAGTGGCCTGTGGAGCCTGGGTTGGGAATTGCCGGGCCTTCTGCCCTGGGTCCCTCGGGGATAGACTGACGGTTCGTCCCCGGAGTACCCATGTCAACCGCTGCATCTGAACTGATGAAGACACCCCTCAACGCGGCCCATCGGGCCCTCAACGCCAAGATGGTCGATTTCGGCGGCTGGGACATGCCCGTCCAGTATCCGGGCGGAATCATTGCCGAGCATGAGGCGGTACGTACCAAGGCCGGGCTCTTCGACGTGAGCCACATGGGTGAGATCCGGGTGAAGGGTCCTGGTGCATTGGCCCTGGTCGAGCATCTGACACCCAACGACGTCGCGAAGCTGGCCATCGGCCAGATCCACTACACGGCCTTCCTTTACGAGAACGGCACCTTTGTGGATGACCTGCTGGTCTACCGCGAAGGCGAGCAGGAGTTCCTGCTGGTGGTGAACGCTGGCAACTCCGACAAGGACTTCGCCTGGGTTCAGCAGCACGCAACGGCCTATGACTGCACCGTGGTGAACGAAAGCCCGGCCACGGGCCAGATCGCCCTCCAGGGTCCGCTGTCCCTGGGCATCCTCCAGCCCCTCACGAAGACGGCGCTGGAACCCATCGGCTACTACTTTTTCACCCACGGAGAGGTGGCTGGGATTAAGTGCCTCATCAGCCGCACAGGGTATACCGGGGAAGATGGCTTCGAACTCTACTGCGCCGCTGGCGACACCGAGCGGCTCTGGAATGCTGTCATGGCCGCCGGGAAGCCCCAGGGCCTGGTGCCCGCAGGCCTGGGTTGCCGCAATACCCTCCGCCTGGAATGCAAGATGGCCCTCTACGGCCACGAGATCGACGACAGCATCCACGCGCTGGAGGCTGGCCTCGGCTGGATCGTGAAGCTGGACAAGGGCGACTTCATCGGACGCCAGGCCCTGCTGGCTGCCAAGGGCGCCCCTGCGCCAAGGAAGCTCGTGGGTTTCAAGACCCTGGAGAAGCGGGACATCGCCCGGGATCACATGCCCGTGGTGCAGAACGGAAAACAAATCGGCTTCGTCACCAGCGCGGCTCCATCCCCCACCTGCGGGATCAACCTCGGTCTGGCCTACGTCCCCACGGAACTGGCCAAGATTGGCGGCCGCATTCAGATCGAGATCCGCGGGCGCGCCGTGGACGCGGAGATCATCCCGACCCCCTTCTACAAGCGGACAAAGTAGCTGCCCATTTCGTGCCCATCCCACCTTACCCTGGAGGATCCATGTTCCCTGCCGACCTGAAGTACACCAAGGATCACGAGTGGCTGAAGCCCACCGGCGACGGTACGGCCCTGGTGGGCATTACCCAATATGCCCAGGATGCACTGGGCGACGTGGTGTTCGTGGATCTCCCGGAGGTTGGTGCCTCCTTCGCCGCTGGCGAAGAATTCGGCACAGTGGAATCCGTGAAGACGGTTTCCGAGTTGAATATGCCCGCAGCTGGTGAAGTGCTCGACGTGAACACATCGCTGGCGGACCACCCGGAAGCCGTGAACGAGGATCCCTATGGCAAGGGGTGGATGGTGAAGATCAAGCTGACGGGGGATTCCGCAGGTCTTCTGGACGCCAAGGCCTATGAGGCCCTGGTGAGCGCGGAAAGTCACTAGATCCATGCCAGTCTTCGTTCTGGCCAGCCTCCTCTGGGGGACCGCGCTGGTGCAGACGCCGGTCCCGGTGCCCCAGGTGCAGGTGGCCACTGCTCCAGTCCGGGCCGCTGAATCCGATGCCACCCGGACGCAGCAACTCCGGCTGCTGGTGGAGGCCGCAGAGAAGGCGCTTGAGGCTGACGACGAGGAGACGGTCGCCGCACGGTCGGATGAAGCCGATGTCCTCACGGCAGACTGGTCCCTTGATCTGCTGAAGCAGGCCGAAGTCCAGGGCCTGCTCCAGCGGCTGAAGGAGGTCCAGGATCAGATCACCGAGGAAGAGGAACCCGAGGCAGAACCAGGACTCAAGGCCCCCGATGAAGTGGTTTCCATCAGCGGCGACGAACTCCGAGCCGAGCAGGAACTGGTGCGCTCGGCGGAGCAGGGCACCACCTACGATTACCCGATCGACCTGAATGATAAGGTGCTCACCTGGGTGAGCCTGTTCAGCACCACCAAACGAGGTTTCATGGAGAACGCGCTGGGCCGGGCGTCCATGTACCTACCCATGATCCGCCAAGTCTTCGCAGAGGAAGGCGTGCCTTCGGACCTGGCCTATCTCGCCGTCATCGAGTCCGGTTTCCGCAATGAGGCCAAGAGCCGCGCCAAGGCCGTGGGTATGTGGCAGTTCATCCGGTCCACGGGTCGGATTTACGGCCTCAATGGCAACGCCTGGGTGGAGGAGCGACGCGACCCCATCAAGGCCACGCGGGCCGCCGCACGCTATCTCAGACGGCTCTACGAAATCTCTGGCGACTGGTACCTGGCGGCATCCAGCTACAACGCCGGGCCCCTGACGCTGGACCGGGCCATCCAGAACCTGGGTACGCGCAATTTCTGGGATCTCAGCCGGTCACGGTGGCTGAGGACGGAGACGAAGAACTACGTTCCGGAACTGTGCGCGGCCATCGTGGTGGGGCGGAATCCGGATCGCTACGGGGTTCACATCGCCCCCCTTGTGCCCTACGTCTATGAGACGGTCACCGTTTCCAGCATGACCAGTCTGACGGTGCTGGCCCGTTGTGCCGGCACCGACGCCGCGGTACTGAAGACCCTGAACCCCGAGTTGCTGCGTGGATCCACGCCCCCCGGGACCTATCAATTGCGCGTCCCACCCGGCAAAGCCATGGATTGCCTCCGCCAACTGGCCCATATGCCCGCAGGCAAACGCCTCGATTTTCAGACCTATCTCGTGAAAAAGGGGGACACCCTCGCAAAAGTGGCGAAGCGCTTCAAGCTGACTGCGGATGATCTGCTCGCTGCGAACGACCTCACGGCAAAGCAATTCCGACCTGGCAAACGCCTGCTGGTGCCACCACCGCCTGCAATCGCTTTAGAGGGGCACAACCTCGCCTCCGGAACAGAGCGCGTGAAAGATCTCGGCGATCGCCCCCTGGCACCCCTTCCGGCCATGCCCCGCGACCTGGACATTTCCGCGGAAGCCTCCGAGAAGACAGAAATGCCTCCCCAGCTTCCAGCCGCGGTCCCGCCGGTATCCGTGCCGATGGTCCAGGCGGAACCTGTTTCTCCATCGGCCATGCTTTCAACTGGCCCGGTCACACCGGCTCCGGTTCCGTCGACTTCCATCCTTCATGCGAAACAGGGCGATACTCTGGCGAAAATCGCCCGGAGCCATCAGGTGTCTCTTGGCGAACTGATGCGCCTGAACCCTGAGGCCGTAAAGACGCTGCATCCAGGAGACGAAGTGCGTCTTCCGTCCAGCCCCGGCGAACCCAAGACCATTCCCGCAGCCAGTACGCACAAGGTTCAAAAGGGCGACACGCTGGCCAGCATCGCCCGGAAGTACGGCGTGGATCCCAGTGATCTCAAGGCCTGGAACCGGCTGAAAGGCGACCGCCTCCAGGCGGGGCAACGGCTCCGGCTTTCACCCCGCTGATCCCTTCTTGCGGAAGCCTGAAAGGGGTGGGATACTGGTTCTTCCCGATTGGGGCCATAGCTCAGCTGGGAGAGCGCTTGCATGGCATGCAAGAGGTCGTCGGTTCGATCCCGATTGGCTCCACCAAACAGAAGGCCACCGGAAGGTGGCCTTCTTGCTGAAAGTTGAAAGTCCACAAACATGCTCGCTTCCCTCAACCACGTCGACCTGCGCTTCGGCCCCCAGGAGGTGCTGAAGGATGTCACCTGGGCCATCCAGGAGGGTGAGTGCTGGGGCGTCATCGGGCGCAATGGGGCGGGCAAGAGCACGGTGTTCAAGCTGCTCCTGGGCCAACTGGAGGCAGACGGCGGCACCGTGGTGAAACCGACCCGAGAACGCGGCATTCGCATGGGCCACTACGCCCAGGACCTGGTGCCCGAGACCCACGGCAGCGTCCTGGAGGAGGCCCTGGCGGCCTTTGGTGACGTCGAGCACCTGCAGCATGAGATGCGCGAGCTGGAACACCGCATGGGGGAGCCTGGTGCAGATTTGACCGAGGTGATGGAGCGCTACCAGCAGGTCACCGAATCCTTCGAACACCTCGACGGCTTCAGCATCCGCGCCCGGGCCGAGAGCATCATCCAGGCCCTGGGTTTCAGCGCCGTCGATTTCGATGCTCCCGTAGAGACCTTGTCCGGCGGCCAGAAGAGCCGCGTCATGCTGGCCAAGGCCATCCTCCAGGGNNTCAGCCACGACCGCTACTTCCTGGACAAGATCGCCACCGGGATCCTGGAACTGGAGCAGGGCCGCTCGCGGGTCTACGAAGGCAATTACTCGGAATTCATGGAGAAGAAGGAACAGGAACTGGAGCTGCAGGAGCGGCACTTCGAGCAGCAGCAGGCCTACATCAAGAACCAGGAAGAGTATATCCGCCGCAACATCGCGGGGCAGAACACCAAGCAGGCCCGGGGTCGCCGCACCCACCTCTCCAAGCTCGAGCGCATCCAGAAGCCCCTGCGCGACCGGCGCAAGGTGAAGTTCAGCTTCCCCGAAACCCAGCGCGGCGGCGATATCGCCTTGGTGCTGGAGAACGCCAGCGTGGGCTGGGACGGGAAGGCCCTCTACACACCCCTGGAGCAACTCCAGATCAAGCGCGGCCAGAAAATGGGGATCGTGGGCCTCAATGGGACGGGCAAGTCCACCCTGCTGAAGGCCATNNCGGAACCTGGACCCGCGCAACACGGTGTTCCAGCAGATCCACGGGGTGACTCCCCAGGCCGTCAAGCAGGATGTGCTGGGCTTCCTGGCCAAGTTCCAGTTCCGGGGCGACGAGGTGGACAAGCCCGTCACGGCGCTTTCGGGCGGCGAGCGGGCCCGCCTCAGCATCGCCACCCTCATCCGCCATGGCGTGAACCTACTGCTGCTGGACGAGCCCACCAACCACATGGACATCCCCAGCATGGAGGCCATGGAAGACACCATCCTCAGCTTCACGGGCGCGGCCGTCGTGGTGACCCACGATCGCTACCTGTTGGGCCGCGTCGCGGATTCCCTGCTGCGCATCCACGAAGGTAGGGCAGAATTCCGCGAAGGCGGCTACGAGGACCACCAGGCCTGGGTGGATCTGGATCTGGGTGCCGAAGACGAAGCCGGCAGCCATGAGCCCGAGCTTCCCAAGAAACTCGCTTCGCCACAGGCGAAGCAAAACTCTGCGGCGAAGCCGCAGAGCCCTCCAACGAAACCCATCGTCGCCGACAAAGACAAACAGCGCGCCGTGAAACGCTTCGAAAAACAGGTGGCCGAGGCCGAGGCGAAGGTGGCGGACCTAGAGGCTAAACTTTCGGTCCTTCAGAAAGAAATGGCCGTCATGGATCCCTCCGACTGGCAGGCCTTCAGCGCTCGGCTGGATGCCCAGAAGGTCCTGGAAGCGGATCTCGCCTATGCCATGAGCGACTGGGAAGCCGCTCAGGGGGCGCTGGAGGAAGCCCAGCGCTGAGCCATTGCGCTGGGAATGGCACCCTCTGCCTTCAGAAATACTTCAACGTCATATCGATCATCCGCCTTACGAAGCCCGTATAGGGCGGGTACATGAGCTGGATGGCGGAGAAGCGGGTACGCTGGCGGAGGATGCCCCGGGCGTTGGAGAAGGCCTCGAAGCCGTGGACGCCGTGGGCCTTGCCGAATCCGGAGGTGTTCACGCCTCCCGTGGGCAAGCCCGTGTGGGCGAAGTGCAGGACGGTGTCGTTGATGCAGCCCCCGCCGGCGGTGGTGCGAGCCACGAGGTCCTCGGCCCGCCTCCGGCTGCCGGTGAACACATAGAGCGCCAGCGGCTTGGGACGGGCATTCACGAAGGCCACGGCGGCCTCCATGTCCGGCACCTTCAGGATGGGCAGCAGGGGACCGAAGATCTCTTCCTGCATGATGGGAGACGCGGGATCCACCTCGGTGATCAGGGTGGGGCTGATGTAGCGTGAGGCCGCATCCACCTCGCCACCAAAGACCACGAGGCCCGGGGAGCCTCGCAGCAGCCCCAGCAATCGGTCGTAGTGCCGATCGTTGATGATGCGGGCAAAGTCCGGGCTGGCCTGGCGCACGGCGGCATCGGCCCCGTAGAAGCGGGTGAGCACGGCTTTCAACTCCTCCACCAGGGCATCGTGGACCCGTTCGTGGACCAGCACATAGTCGGGCGCCACGCAGGTCTGGCCCGCGTTGAGGCACTTGCCCCACGCGATCTTGCGGGCGGCCTCCTTCAGGTTGGCGTCCGCGGCCACCAGTACCGGCGACTTGCCGCCCAGTTCCAGGGTCACAGAGGTCAGATGCTCGGCGGCGGCCTTCATCACCACCTTGCCCACGGCGGGGCTGCCGGTGAAGAAGATGTGATCGAAGGGCAGAGCCAGCAGGGCCTGGGCGGCTTCCGCATCGCCCTCCACCAGGGCCACTTCCTCCTCGGGGAAGAGCCCGGCCAGCAGCTTGATGAGGAAGGCCGTGGTGTGGGGTGTGAATTCGGAGGGCTTGATCACCGCGCAGTTGCCAGCGGCGAGGGCCGAGACCAGGGGGCCCAAGGTGAGGTAGATGGGGTAGTTCCAGGGGCTGATGATGAGCACCACGCCCTTGGGTTCATGGACGATGGCGCTGGTGCTGCCGAAGAGGCCGATGGGCGTGGGGACCTTCCGGGGCTTCATCCAGCGGGGCAGGTGGCGCAGGGCATCCTTGATCTCGGAGATGACGGGGTACAGCTCCGTGAGATCCACCTCTTCGGGGGGTTTCCGGAAGTCAGCGGCCAGGGCCGCCTGGGCCTCGGCCCGGTGGGCCATGAGGGCATCCAGCAGTGCCCGGAGCTTGGCCTTGCGCTGATCGGCCGAGGTAGCGGCCATCCGCCAGCGGGCGGCCTGCTGGCGGGCGAAGAGGGCTTCGAGCGGTGCGGAGGTCATGGGAACTCCATATTTGAGGGTCTTGATCATCCTACAAACAAACAATTCACCACGATTTGTCATTCCGTCTCGCGCATCGGCGGAGGCGATGCCGAGAAGACAGGAAGACCACGAAGAAATACCGGCTCTCCTTCGTGGTCTTGGTGGTCTTCATGGTTAATGCTCTAAATCAAGCCCAAGCCATCTCCGCGGTGAAATGCCGGAGGTACTTGCTCTGCTTAACGATCTTCACGCCGCGGATCTCTTTGGCCTTAGCCTTCACTTCGGCGATGACCTCGGCGGCGAAATCGAAGTGGCTCTGGGTGTACATGCGGCGGGGGAAGGCCAGGCGCACCAACTCCATGCTGTGGTAGGTCTCGGTGCCATCTGACCGGTGCCTGCCGAACATGATGGATCCAATCTCCACGCCCCGGATGCCACCCTCCAGGTAGAGCGCATTGCAAAGGGCCCAGGCCGGGTAGTGCGCCACGGGCATATCCGGCAGCACGGTCTTGGCGTCGATGTAGACCGCATGGCCGCCAGTGGGTTTCACGAAGCCCACACCCGCTGCCTCCAGCTTCTCACCTAGATATTCGGCGGTGCGGAGGCGGTAGCGGAGGTAGGACTCGTCCATGCCCTCCTCCAGGCCCACGGCCAAGGCCTCCAGATCCCGCCCTGCCATGCCGCCGTAGGTGGGGAAGCCCTC
>PMJK01000155.1 GCA_003158505.1 Holophagaceae bacterium
ATGGTGGGCGACGGTCCGGACCGCTTGGAGGCTGAAGCCTACAGCCGGGACCGGGGCTTTGCCTCAGAAGTCAGGTTCACGGGCAAACAGCTGGACATTGCCACCGTGCTGGCCTGTTCCGATCTCTTCCTGCTGCCCAGTGCTACGGAGAGCTTCGGCCTGGCGGCGCTGGAGGCCATGGGCCACCGGGTGCCCGTCATCGCCAGCCGAGTGGGGGGCCTTCCCGAAGTGGTCCGCCATGGTGTGGACGGCTACCTCGAACCCATGGGCGATGTGGACGCCATGGCCGCGGATGCGGTGAGGCTGCTAAGAGACGAGGACCTGCGGCTCACCATGGGCGACGCTGCCCGGGAGCGGGCCCTGGGCACCTTTGCCGAGGGACCCATCGTGGACCGGTACGAGGCTCTCTACCGACAGGTGCTGGGGCAGGACTGATTCGGGGAAGTCCTGCGCTTGCGCATAGAATCAGGCCTTCCAATGTGCTGCCGATAAGCTGGGACTGGAGGAGTCCTGGTGAAAGGGTGGTGGTCACTACTATTGGCCTTGGCCACTAGTCTGTCCGGGACGGTTGGGCTCAACCAAGGCTGGCAGCGCCCCTTCGCCGTCTTGGGGCCTGCCCAAGGACTCCCGAATGGCGGAATCATCTGTCTGGCCCAGGATGCCGAGGGATTCATCTGGCTGGGTACCGAGAATGGGCTCCACCGATATGAGGGTGGACAATGCAGCCGATGGACCCGGAAGGATGGCCTGCCCTCTGACTATGTCGATCGCCTGGTGGCTATCCCAGCAGGTGGGCTGTGGGTCTCCACCGCTCGAGGTCTGGCCAGGTTCCAGAATGGGCGCATCGAATCGGCCCGGTTTGCGTCCCTGACAGCGGCCCAAGAGCTCCGTGCCATGGCTCTGGATACCTCTGGTCGCCTATGGGTGGTCACCAGCCAGGGCCTGTTTGTGCAGGATCACGACCTGGATTTCCACCCCCATCCACTTGCCCCCGTGGGTCAATTGTTCACTGTGGCCAATGGCCGCGCCGGGTCCATGCATGTCGGCAGTGATCGCGGACTGTGCACCTTCCATCCGGATGGCTCCATCGAAACCTGGGGCTCCGCTCAAGGGCTCCCTTTGTCCGGGGCGGCCCTGGTGGGAGAGGACGGAGCCGGGCGAACATGGGTATGCACCGGGCGGACGCTTGTGATGAGGGAACCCGGAGCGGGCAGGTTCACGGACCAATCCCGGTTGCTCCCAGCGGGCATCACTCCCAATGGCATCTTCTTCAAGGATCGGGATGGGTCCCTCTGGCTGCCCACGAAGATGGGCGCCTTGAGGCTGCATGACGCGAAGCCCTTCCTGCTGGACGCCTCGGCGGGTCTGCCCATGCGGTGGGTGCGGTCCGTCTTCAGGGATCGTGAGGGCGAACTCTGGATGCTCGGGTCGACCCTTGCCCGGTTGCAGGGAGATGAACGGGTCTGGAATCAGCCCATCGCGACAGGATCGACCGGTGACCAGGTTTGGTCCTTGATGCGGGATGCCCGAGGAGATCTTCTGGTGGGTACGGACGATGGCGTGGTCCGGATGAATTCCACCGGTCTGCAGCGCATCCCAGGAACGGAGGGGCATCGAGTCAAGGGCATGTCCCTGGATCCATCCGGACGGCTCTGGATGGTAGGCACGACGGGCCCGGTGCTTTGGTTGGCCCCAGGCGCTCTCAAAGCGAAGGTGGCCCCACTGGGGAATCTGGGTATCGGCCTCAACACAGTGATGACCGATTCGTCGGGGCAGACCTGGTTCGGTCATCCCCGCCTGGGCATCCTGCGATGGGATCCATCCGGTCGGCGTCTGGTCCAGGAAGTGGGACTCGGGGGCGCATCCTCCGGCATCCATGGCGTGTTCCGGATCCGCGAGGATGCCACCGGTCGGATCTGGGCGGCCACCACCCTCGGCCTCTATGTCCGCGAAAGATCCGGCCTCTGGCGCCTGTTCACGGAGAAGGAGGGGATCCTGCCCCTCGGCCTGTTCGGGATGGCGTTTCTGCCGGATGGAACGGCCTGGATCTTCTCCAGGGAGCCCCAGGGCCTGATGCGCATCCGCATCGATGGGGAGCAAATGACGGTTGTGGAGTGGCGCCGTGCGGGTCAGGGAATTCATTCCGACCGGATCTATGCCGTCGAAGTGGACCCTCAGGGCCGCACCTGGGCCAGCACCGACCATGGATTCGATTGCCTCGACACCCGCCTCCATGTGGGGCGCTTGGAGGGCACCATCAGTGAGGACTGCAATATCCAGGCCCTCCTGGCAGAAAGAGAACGCCTCTGGGTGGGTACCTCCGCCGGCCTGGTCCGCTACGAAGCCGGGGACGGAGAACCTCCAGCCATGGCCCCGGTGCCGCACATCCTTCATGTGATGAAGGGAGATCAGAAGCTGGATGCTCCCTTCGGCGCCTTCGGGCCCGTGGGATCCCGGGAATCCAGCCTCGCCTTCCGCGTGGCCATTCCGAGCTACCGGCACGAGGGCCAGGGGAGGATCCAGGTGCGACTGGTGGGGCTGGAAGAGGCCTGGCGGGATCTGGATGCCCCGCTGGCACGGTATCCGGTCCTTCCCGGAGGCACTTACCGGTTCGAAGCCCGGGCCGCCCAACCTGACGGGGACTTCGGTCCCGTGGTCACTTTCCCTTTCGAGGTATTGCCCCGCTGGTGGCGCACCTGGTGGGCCATGGCCCTATGGGGGCTCGGTGCGATAGGCGCCATGCTGCTCATCCTCCGCCTGCGGAT
The DNA here is from genome assembly GCA_003158505.1 of Holophagaceae bacterium. Taxonomy (GTDB): domain Bacteria; phylum Acidobacteriota; class Holophagae; order Holophagales; family Holophagaceae; genus Geothrix. Next base: position 2,766 of record PMJK01000155.1, read on the forward strand.
GGCCGCCCTCGCCAAGAGCACGGCGGAACTGGAAACCCTGGTGGCCGAGCGCACCGAGGAACTGAGCCATCGGAACGTCGAACTCACGGATGCGCTTGGCCGGGTGAAGCAGCTGTCCGGACTCCTCCCGATCTGTGCCACCTGCAAGAAGATCCGCGATGACGGCGGCTACTGGAATCAACTGGAGCAGTACATCAGCGACCACACCGACGTCGGGTTCTCCCACGGCATCTGCCCGGAGTGCATGGAAACCCAGTTCCCGGGACGGGCCACCCGCCACAGGTATAAGGACTAAGAGCTCATAACAAAACCCCACGTCGCCGCGCGAGGGGTGCCAGGCGAGCAAGGCAAGGAAGGTGAGTCAAAGCATAGCAGGCACTACGCGTGACGAACCTGACGCTGCATTGCGACGCCTGCCACCCCCCGCCCGAAGGGATGAAGCCAGCCGGGCGCTCCGCGGCGTCAGGTCCCTNNGGCATCGTCGGGTTTTGTTATGAGCTCTTAAGCGACACCTGAAGGGCGCGTGGTGGAAGGAAACCCTGGCATCATCTGATGGCGAATGAACCCGCCCACGGGAATACCGATCCATGCTCTACCAGACCCAGGCCCGCATCCATCTCGGCAACATCAGGGACAACCTCAAGGCCATCCGGCACGTCATCGGCCCCAGGAAACTCCTGCTCGCCGTCAAGGCCAATGCATACGGCCACGGGGCCGTGGAAGTGGGCCGCCTGGCCCAAGCCTGTGGTGTGGACTGGCTGGGCGTGGCCACCGTGCCCGAAGGAATCCAGTTGCGGACCGCTGGGATCTCCCTCCCCATCCTGAAAATGTCGCCCACCTTCCCCGAGGAAATGGGAGCGGCGGCGGCGGCCTTCCTCACCCTGGCCCTGAGCGACGGGGAAGGGGCCCGGGGCCTGGAAGCGGTGTGTGCGGCCCAGGACCATAGGTGCCGGGTCCATCTCAAGATCGAGACCGGCATGGGCCGGACGGGGGTTCCGGTCTCGGAAGCGCCAGCCTTGGCGCGGATCATTGAGCGGGAATGTCCGCACTTGTACCTGGAAGGTCTCTTCACCCATCTGCCCGTGAGCGACGAGTTGGATGGCACCTTCACCCGGGCGCAGACCCGGGTCTTCCAGGAGGCGGTGGGGGCGGTGGAAGCCGCTTTGGGCCGCCGGCCGGAGCTGGTGCACTGCGCCAATTCGGGAGGTGTCCTGGGGCATCCGGAGAGCTGGATGGACCTGGTGCGGGCCGGCATCATGGCCTACGGCTCCTATCCCGATGATCAGACCCCCCGCACGGTGCCGCTCCTGCCCGGCCTTTCCTTCGTCACCCGCGTGGCCTTCCTCAAACGGGTGGAGCGGGGGACCACCATCGGCTATGGCCGCACCTGGACCGCAGAGCAAGCCACCTGGATCGCCACCATCTGCTGCGGGTATGCGGACGGGTTCAATCGGCTCTTCTCCAACCGGGGCCGTGTGCTCATCGGCGGCCGGTCCTATCCCGTGGTGGGCCGGGTGTGCATGGACCAGACCATGGTGGATCTCGGACCTGCCACGGAAGTGAAAGTCGGGGACGAGGTGATTCTCATCGGTCGCAGCGGAGGCCAGGAGATCACCGCCTCGGACTGGGCGCGGGCCCTGGGGACCATCCCCTACGAGGTCACCTGCCAGATCGGCCCCCGGGTGGAGCGGGTGCCGGATCCGATCTAAGCAAAGCCCTTTGCTTTCCCAGCCAGCGGGATTGAAATGGAGGCATGTCCCATCCCCTCCAGTCCATTCACGACTTGATTCTCGACGGTTGCACCAAGGGGTTTCCGCCGGACCACCCCCCCTTGCGCCTGGGTGAGGTTGGTGGCCAGGGGTGGAACCTCCTGGAGGAGGACCTGGCCTTCCCGGTGGCGATCCTGCGCCAGTCGGTGTTCCAGCAGAACGCGGCCTGGATGCGCGAGTTCCTGCACCGCACAGGCACCTCCATCTGCCCCCACGGCAAGACGACCATGGCGCCCCAGCTCTTCCACCGGCAACTGGAGGATGGCGCCTGGGGGATCACCCTGGCCACGCCCCAGGAGGTGCGGGTGGCCTACGACCACGGGGTGAAGCGCATCCTGCTGGCCAACGAGCTGACGGAACTCGGCGCCATCCTCTGGGTGCGGAGCACCCTGGATTCGGATCCTGGGTTCGAATTCACCTGCCTGGTGGATTCCCTGGAAGGAATTCAAAGGCTGGAATCCGTTCACGGGAAGGATAGGCCCCTGGCCGTCCTGGTGGAATTGGGAATCCCTGGAGGACGCACGGGGGTGCGCTCCGTAGAGGAAGGCCTCGCGGTCGCCCGGGCGGTGAAAGCCTCGGCAGGCTTGGCGCTGCAGGGTGTGGAGTGCTACGAAGGCATCATCATCACCCAGGATCCGCAGACCGATGAGCAGCGCATCCTGGCTTGGCTGGACGCCATGGGGAAGCTGGCCCGGGGTTGCGCGGCCGAGGACCTGTTCCAGACCGAGGAGGTGCTGCTGTCCGCCGGTGGGTCCGCCTACTTCGACCTCGTGGCCCGGAGCCTGGGCCGGGTGGACTTGGGGCGGCCCCTGCGGGTGCTCCTGCGCAGCGGCTGCTACCTGAGCCATGATGCAGGCCACTACCGGCGCCTGGTGGACCTGCTGGAAGCACGCCTGCCGGTCGCCTGGCGCCCGCCCTCCCACCTGGCGCCCGCCCTGGAAGTCTGGGGCCAGGTGGTGAGCCGCCCAGAACCCGGGCTGGCCTTCCTGAACCTGGGCAAACGGGACGTGTCCCACGACCTGGGGCTCCCCAGGCCGGCGCACTGGTTCCGCAAGGGCATGCACCCATTCCCGGAGCCTGCTCCGGAGGCTTGGCGCATCACCACGCTCTACGACCAGCACGCCAAGCTGGAGTTCCCGGCAGGGTCGGACCTGGCCATTGGAGACCTGGTGGGCTGCGCCATTAGCCACCCCTGTACCACCTTCGACAAATGGCAGGTGGTCTTCATGGTGGATGACCGCTACCGGGTGGTGGAGGCGGTGAAGACGTTTTTCTAGCCGGGGTCAGCCTGGCCGCCACTGCTTCTCGGCAGTTCGAGTCTGGTTTTGTCTATGGCGTACATAAGAGATCGGGGCCGTGGCTCCGATCTTCATAGTGGTCTTTAGGTAGGACAATTACCTTCTCACTCTTGTGATTGCGTGCCTTGCTCCTTCATCTTGGTTCCTGACCTCATGGTTTCATGTCAGTGAGAGGGATATTGAACTTGTACTCACCCTCATGACATTCGAGGCAGACGACGCGGGAGGGCTGGTGCCCGCGGTGGCACTCAGTGCAAGGGACTTCTCCCATGTGGGAGTTATGGGGATTGGGCTTCGCATTCTTGGTCAAGGCCCTCATGGCCGGATAGTCCCCGTGGCAGACCATGCAGGATTCCGAGGCCACGGCCTTCTTGGTGGGCTTTTCTTCCTGGTGACAGTCGAAACAGGAGACATTGATCCCAGGTCTCAGATGGTAAATTGCTCTAGGTCTCTCTTTGGCTTCCCCGGCCCGGGAAGGGAGCGTCACGGCCAGGGAGCAAAGGAGGAAGGCAATGCAGCATTTGAGATGCTTCATGGAAGGGCACCTTGGGTTGCGCCGCCCCTTGGAAGAGGAGGAGGAAGGACAGAGTATCGCATTGGTTACCCGCTCGGAGGATCTCAACAAAATCAAGGAAGCCTCAAAATCTAGTGGTATTGGGGCTTTGAAGTGGTGGCTGACCCTAGACTTCGGGCAGCGTCCGCGCTGACCGAAGGAGGCAGACTCGAACTGGCGCGTGGCTGGCCACGCCCACGGGTGCTGCGCAGGCCCCACGGGGGCCTTGCTCGCTGTGGGCACCATTCGCCAGGATTGGCGAATAGGACGGAATCGCCGCAGGCGATTGCCGCCCGGAGGGCGAGGGCACAGGAGATGCCCGGGTCAGCCTGGCCGCCACTGCTTCTCGGCAGTCCGAGTCTGTTGGCTTGGGCGGGTGTACAGGCATACCGGAGCCGCTCGGCTCCGGTGTTTGAAGTGGTGACTGACCCTAGACTTCGGGCAGCGTCCGCGCTGACCGAAGGAGGCAGACTCGAACTGGCGCGTGGCTGGCCACGCCCACGGGTGCTGCGCAGGCCCCACGGGGGCCTTGCTCGCTGTGGGCACCATTCGCCAGGATTGGCGAATAGGACGGAATCGCCGCAGGCGATTGCCGCCCGGAGGGCGAGGGCACAGGACTGAAGTTCCAAATGAATCCA
>PMJK01000016.1:0-2864 GCA_003158505.1 Holophagaceae bacterium
CCCACGTAGCCGGCTTCGGTCAGGGTGGTGGCGTCCGCCATGGCCAGAGGCACGTCCAGGAACCGGGCCAGGGTCTGGGCCAGCAGGGTCTTGCCCGTGCCCGTGGGACCCAGGAGTAGGATGTTGCTCTTGGACAGCTCGACCTCGGTGGCGCCTAGGGCCTTGCGGGGGGTGAGGATGCGCTTGTAGTGGTTGTACACGGCCACGCTCAGGCGCTTCTTGGCGGCCTCCTGACCGATGACGTAGTCGTCCAGGAAGGCCTTGATCTCCTTGGGCCGGCTGAGGCGGGCCTCATGCTTGCCCAGGGGCTTGCCCTGGCGGCTCATGCGCAGCTGCAGCTGCCCGGCTTCCAGGCACTCGTTGCAGATGAAGGCCTCGGGCCCGGCGAGCAGTTGCTCCACCTCGTGGGGCTCCTTGCCGCAGAAGGAGCATTTTTGCTCGCGCTTATATTTATTCATCAGGCACTCCCCTCCTGGGGACGATCTAGGCTACATCGTGAATGGTCTTGAGTGCCAGGATCTCGAAGCGCCGGATTCCCGCGGGGATCTGGACGCGCACCTCGTTCCCCTGTTCCTGGCCCACCAGCGCCATGCCGATGGGGGAGCTGATACTGAGATGCTGGGCATGGCCATCCAGTTCCTCCGGAAGCACCAGCGTGTAGGTGAACTCCTCCTCGGAATCCAGGTCGAGGATGGTGACTTTGGAACCGTAGGCCGCCCTGGATTTGGGGAGGCGGCTGATGTCCAGGCTGGCCACCTCGGAAATGCGCTTCTCCAGGGTGACGAGCTTATTCTGGAACATGTCCCGCTTGGCCAGGGCCTGCTCGTATTCGGCATTCTCTGACAGGTCGCCCTGTCCGGCCGCCCGGGCGATCTCCTGGGGGATGTCCACCAGGAGGGCCTGCTTGATGGCCTTGAGTTCTTTCTCGAGCTTCACGAGCACGTGCTTGGGCATGGGGACTTCCGGAAAAGGGGGGTAAAAAAAGGCGGGCCGATGGGCCCGGTCAATCGAGGGAGGTTTGAACCGATTCTACCCACTCTTGGGGCGGAAGCGGAGCGGGAAGGGGGTTTCCCTCCCCGGGCCGGGTCTTGAATCGGCGGTGCATCCAGAACCACCAGCGAGGGTCCTTCCGGATCTGGGTCTCGATGCAGGACGTCATGAGCTGGGTGGCCACCCAGGTGTCCCGGGCGGCATCGCCGGTCACAGGCACTTGGAAGGGGGGCTCGAAGCGCACGGTGGTGGTGCCGTCGGGGTTGGGCCAGCTGAAGACCGGGAGCACTGGCAGGCCGTAGCGCGCTGCAAGGCTGCCGGCGGTGCCGAAGGTGGAGGCCCACTGGCCCAGGAAGCGGACGAAGATGCCGCTGGTGAGGGCATCCTGGTCCAGCAGGAAACCCACGCCGCGACCGGCCTTGAGGGCTTTCAGCGTGTCGCGCATGGCTCCGGCCTTGAGGATCACTCGGTTGCCGAACCGGGTGCGGAAGCCCAGGGAGATGGGCTCCAGCAGCGGGTTGTCCAGTTCCCGCCCGATGGCGTCCAAGGTACGGCCACAGCGACTCTGGGCCAGGGCGATGGCCTCCCAGTTGCCATAGTGGCCCGTGAGCTGGATGAAGCCCTTGCCGCCCGCCTGGGCGGCATCGAAGTGCTCCAGCCCTTCCACCTTGATCCAGCGGTCGAGTTCCTCCGGGGTAGCGCGGCGCAGGCGCAACAGGCCCACGAAGAGGGCGCCGAAATGGCGGAAACAGGCGCGGGACATGGCCCGGGTCTGCGCTTCATCCAGGCCCAGATCCGCGAAACGCATGTTCTCCCGGACAATCCGGCGATGCCGGGGGTCCACCAAGTAGAAGACCGTGCCCGCCGCCTCTCCCAGGGCCTGCACCGTGGCCCAGGGCAGGCGGCCGATCACGCCATCCAGCAGGCGGAACAGCCCGTACTCCAGGCGGTGCCGGAGGGTCGGAGTGGGAGTTGGATTCACGTGGGCCATAAAAAAAGGGGCGCCTCGGAATTACGAGGCGCGCATTTGAAGCTTAACAGCAACCGGGTTCAGGATTCCTTGACCAGCATTCCCAGCATTTGCACCACTCGGACTGGGGAGATTCGATGGGCGCTGGAGCCATGGATGGGGAAGTCGGTCACCACCGCAGAATCACAATCCACATCCGGCCTGCGAAGGGCCGGGGCCCGGTCCAGATCCGCCAGCACGGGATGAGTGTTCAAGCATCCTCCCTGGAAAGGGGCATGGTCATGCAGCGCGGGCCGCCCCGGGCCCGGCTCAGCTCGCTGGCCTCGATCTGGACCAGGTACTTCGTCCCGTCCAGCAGGTTCAGGCTGGCCTCCGTCAGCACCTGCTCCGCCGTCACCACACGGTAGCCGGCCTTGTCGAGGGCCTCGCCAGTGGCGATATTGCGGCCATAGCTGGTGATGACACCCGGGGCGAGGCAGAAGGCGTTGGCGCCGTCGGTCCACTGCTCCCGCTGCTGGAGGATGGGATCCCTCCCGCCGCAGAAAATGGGCTCCAGCGGGATGCCCACGGCCTTGAGCGACCGGAGCAGGCCCGGTTGGGTGCTCATGCGCAGCTCACCGTGGCGCAGGTCGATGCTGGTGACGTTCAGGAGTTCCCGGCTGCCCTGCAGGAAATAGGGCGGGTAGACCAGACACTCGTCCCCGCTGATGCGGGTGAAAATGGTGTCCAGGTGCATGGCGCTGCGCTTGTTCGGCATGAGCACCATGAGCAGGTGGTCGAAGCTGGTCTCGTTCCCGGCCCGGTGGGCCCGCAGGCTTTCGGCCAACAGGTGGATCGCGTCGGCCTGCGTGCGCTCGCTGCAACCCACGACTAGCACCTTGCGGCTGAGCACCTGGATGTCACC
>PMJK01000016.1:2869-29247 GCA_003158505.1 Holophagaceae bacterium
CGGGCCCAGGTGGCCATGGAGTTCACGCAGTAGCCATCCCCGATGACGGAGGCCGGATCCCGCATGAACAGGAGGTTCGGGATGGGGCGCACCCGGTAGTCGAATTCCTCCTCCCAGCGGGTGTGGCTCGGCATATCGTCCCAGGGGACGCCGCCGATGACGCTGCGGGCCGCCTCGGCCGGGCTCAGGTCGCGCAGCAGGTCGCAGGTCTCGTCCGGCAGCCCCACCAGCCGCTGCAGGTCCCTGATGAAGGCCCGCTTCACGCCCTCGTCCTGGAGGGATTCGATGAACAGATCCTGCACGTCCAGCACCTCGTCGGCCACCTTGGCCAGCACCCGCCGGAACTGGCCGTGCTCGTGCCGCGCCAGGTCGCCGTAGAGGATGTCGTCGAAGAGCAGCTTCTCCATCATTCCGGGCACCATCTGATCCACCTCGGGACCGGGGTTGTGCACGACCACCTGCTTGAGGCGGGCGGTCTCAGAAAAGACAGAAAGCTGGATGGGCTGCATGCACGCCTCGGAAACCCGAAACCTCGGAGCGTATCACGGGGCATTTAGACCCATTTTGGCTGGATCTTCCCGTTGACAGAGCGGCAATGCGGAGCGCCAAGGGCCCCTCCTGCCGCCCTCTCAGTTGACCCACAGGGTTTGTATATTCGACTAATTTAGTCGGAATTTTTCTTGAACCCCCTGGTGCTCGGGCGTAGCCTGATTATTCCTACCGAAACCCCCGGGGCGAATCCCCGAAATGGAGGCACCATGGCCGCATTCGTCACCCAGCCCGCACCCGACTTCAAGGCCGACGCCCTCGTCAACGGCGAGTTCAAGCAGGTCTCGCTTTCCGACTACAAGGGCAAGAAGGTCGTCCTGTTCTTCTACCCCCTCGATTTCACCTTCGTCTGTCCCACCGAGATCCTGGCCTTTGCCGATTCCCTCAAGGAGTTCGAGGCCCGGAAGACCCAGGTTATCGGCGTGAGCGTGGATTCCAAGTTCAGCCACCACGCCTGGGTCAACACCCCCCGCAAGGAAGGTGGCATCCAGGGCGTCACCTTCCCCCTGGTGTCCGACCTGAACAAGACCATCGCCCAGGACTACAACGTCCTGCTGCCCATCGGCATCGCCCTGCGCGGCCTGTTCATCATCAACAAGGACGGCATCCTGAAGCACATCACCGTGAACCACAACGACCTGGGCCGCAGCGTAGAGGAAGTGCTGCGCCTCCTCGATGCCGTGGACTTCAGCGAAGAGCACGGCGAAGTCTGCCCCGCCAACTGGCACAAGGGCGAAAAAGCAATGAAACCGACGTCGGCTGGATTGAAGGCCTACGTCGCCTCCAAGTAGACGGGCGGAGCACACGCGATGCGGGCGCCGACAGGCGCCCGCTGTGTTTCCGCTGAGACGGAATGGCCTTCGGGCGATGCCCATCCGACAGCAGCGCAACGGATAGGCCGGGTAGGCCCTGGGTCCCCCTTCATTCATGCCTCGCCCATGCTCCGGATCGGGTAGCGCGTGGCGCTCCGCTGCATGGCCTTGCCGAGCCAGTCGATGGCCTGGCCCAGGTGGGCCATGTTGCCCAGGGCCTCGGTATCCTTCGACACGGTGCCGGGTTCCAGCCCGTAGCCCAGGTTCCAGTAGGTGGATCCGGGCACGACCATCTGCGAGATGAGAAACAGATGGTTGATGGTATCGAAGGCATGGGTGGCGCCGCCGCGCCGGGCGGCCACCACGGCTGCACCGATCTTGCCCCCGAAGGCGCAACCGTTGGCCAGGGCCACGAAGCCCGCCCGGTCGATGAGGGCCTTCAGGTCACTGGTCACATCCGCAAAGTAGGTGGGCGAGCCCAGCACAATGGCATCCGCCTGCCGCATCTTCTCGAAGACAGCGTTGAACTCGTCCTTGCCGTAGGAGCAGTGGTTGTCCCGCTTCTCCCAGCACTGGCCGCAGGCCAGGCAGCCGTGGAGGTTTCTGCCGCCGATCTGCACGAGTTCCGTGTCCCAACCAGCCAGGGCGAGAGGTCCCAGCACCGCTTCCAGCAGAAGCTGGGTGTTGCCGTTCTTCCTGGGACTTCCGTTGAGGGCTAGGACTTTCATGGGGATCCTCCGGGCAGGGCACTCTCGCCCCAGTTTCCCAGGGTGGCCGGATCAGGATGCCGCATGTTCGTGGCGCAGCGTTCAGGAGGGCCAGGATTCCCGCAAGTTTGCGGCGAGGCGGGAAGACCTGAATTCCTGAAGCAGGCGCCTGCCGAGGCTCGCATCGGTTCATCCCGGTTAAGCTGTGAGGCCCCATCTCTGACTTAGCGAACGAAGAACGAGACTCCCCGCGAGGAAACGGTTGCAGCAGCCCACGGAATTCCCGGTCCCCCCCGCAGCGCTTCGCCAGTCCAGAGGCTGGCTCTGGCAGGCCATCGGTCGGGCGTACCTGCGTCTTTCGGGGTGGCGGATCGAGGGGACCTTCCCGACGGACCCCAAGTTCGTCGCCATCGTGGCTCCCCACACGTCGAACTGGGATTTCTCCCTGGGCGTGGCCGTGGTCTTCGCGCTGGAACTGCGCGTGTCCTGGCTCGGCAAACACTCCCTCTTCAAAACCCCGCTCAAGGGCTTCTTCCAGTGGCTGGGGGGCATTCCGGTGGATCGCCGGGCCAGCCACGGCGTGGTCGGGGCCTGCGTGAAGGCCTTCGAGGCGGCCCCCGCCCTCCTGCTCGCCCTGGCGCCCGAGGGCACGCGCAAAGGCGTGAGCCGCTGGAAATCGGGCTTCCATTCGATCGCGACCGGAGCCGGGGTGCCCATCTTCCCGGTGGCCTTCGACTACCGGGAGCATGTGGTTCACCTGATGCCCCTGTTCAGGCCGAGCGGGAATCTGGAGCAGGATCTGCCGCTGATCCAGGCCCTGTTCGCCCACGCCCATGGCCTCCGAGAGCGCCCCCGGGAAGGCACCATCACCTGAGCGCCACCTGAGATGGGCCCACCTGTTTCATACTCCGGAAGCACCGCTTCTGGAGCCAGGCACGGGTGACCCTAGTATCCTGAAAATCTACAGGAACAGTGAGTTGCCAATGTCCAGAATCTGGAAAATCACTTGGGTGTCTGGATTGTTCCTCGGTCTTGGCCTTCCAATGAAGGCTGACGTGCGCCCCAAAGGAGAGGCCACGCCCGTGACAGTTGACGAAGTCGGCAACCTGATCGTGAAGGTGCGTCTTTCCGCAAAGAAGCCGGGCGTTCCAGACCGGGATTTCCGTTTCATATTCGACACTGGGGCCACGATGTGCGTCATCGACCCAAGCGTGCCGCTAGATTTCGTCTGGGAGGAACCTGAGAAAAACAAAGGCGTCACCAGCACGGTGAATGATGGCGTAGGAAAGGCCATCGCCACCCGGATCACGTGCCTGAAGCACCTTGACTTCGCGGGCATGGCGCGGGAGGACTTGACAGCCTACCGCATGGACCTAAAGAACACGATGCTAGGACGCCTCCAGGACGAACCCGTGGACGGCATCCTCGGCATGAACTTCCTGCAGGGAACACGCTTCGTGCTGGACGTGTCTGCTGGCGAGATCCGCTGGTGGCAAGACACTCAGGGGCATCGTGTCCCCCTGGCTATTAACTCAAGTGGCCATCCCACACTCACGGTGAAGGTGGCAGGAACGGATGTGCCCTGCACGCTGGACACCGGTGGCAACGGTGGCTTTCAGATGCCCGGAGACCCCGGATCATCGATCCCCTCGGAACCCTTTTTCTATGGCGGCGTGTCCGGCGAACTAAAGCAGGGCAACACCGTAAAGATGGATTGTCTGGAATCCGGCGGTAAGGCCTGGATGAAGGTTTCGCTGGATCTGGTGAAACCCGGCGAAGGCGGCGCGGTGATCGGCCGGGAGGTCTTGTGTGCCGCACCTATGGGACTGGACTTCATCGATTACTGGGTCACGTTCACCCTGGATGCCCAAGGCAACCTGCCTTACCGGAAGGCGCCAAGACGGCCACCCCTAATCTGGGAGCGACGGCCTGCTGGAAACCGACTCATGGTCTGGCGAGTCAATCCCATCAGCCGCTGGGCCAAGGGGGGCGCCAAGGAAGGTGATGAAGTGCTCGCCATCGGTTCCTTGAAGGGGCAGGCATTGACCCTGCATTCCGCCACAGCCCTATCTAACCTAAATGCGGCCCAGACATGGCTGGTTCTCAGACAAGGTAAGGATCTTGCTCTGAACATCCCCGCGGAAGAATAGATTCACCGCGTGCCGAGCTTGGCATCCCATTTTCTGTTTCATACTCCGGAAGCGGCAGCTTCCGGAGCGATGTGAGCACGAACAGGGGAACCACCCATCGCACGATCATCCTGGGGGGCGGGATGTCCGGCCTTCTGGCGGCCTGGCATCTGCAAAGGAGAGGCCTGGAGATCGAGGTGTGGGAGGCTTCCCCGGCGGTGGGCGGCTGGGCCCAGACCCTTTCCTGGCCGGGTCCCCAGGGCGAACCCGGTTTTCTGGAGCGCGGTCCACAATCGCTGCGGGTGGGTCGCGGCAGCGCCCTGGCGCGCCTGCTGCGCGAGTTGAATCTTGAGCTGCGTCCCTCCAGCCCCAAGGGCCCGCGTTGGCTGGGCAAGGAAGGACGGCGACATCCCAGTCCGGCCACCATCATCGGCCTGCTTCAGGCCCCCGGGATCGGCCCCGGCGACTGGGCGCGGATGCTGGTGGAACCCTTCATTCCCACAGGTAACGGAGCTGATGAAACCCTGCACGCTTTCTTCGCCCGCCGCCTCGGGACGGGCTTCGCCCGGGAGCTGCTGCCGGCCCTGGTGGCAGGGGTTCTCGCGGCCCCGCCGGAGCGCATCAGTGCGGGGGCGCTGCCGCGCCTGCGGTGCCTGGAAGCCATGGGTGGCCTGCTGATTGGCGGCCTGAGGGCTGGACCCGAGCACGACCGCCTGCCCCTGGGCGGAACGGGCGCCCTCGCGCGGGCCCTGGCCACCGCGGTCGGATGCGTGCGGACCCGTCGCCCCGCCCTGGCCCTGGAGCCCCTTCCCGGGGGCCGCTGGCGGATCCACGGTGACAGCTTGATTTCCGACACGGATGCGGTGGTGCTGGCCCTGCCCTCCCCCGTGGTCTCGGAGCTGCTGGGGACCATGGCGCCGGTCGCCGCCCAGGCCTTGGAGGCCATTCCCCGCCTGGATCTCCGCGTCTGGCACAGCCGCCACGCCATGGTGAAGGGTTGGGAGCGTGGCATCGGCCTGCTCATCCATCCCCCTGAGGGACGCGGCCTCCTCGGCGCCGTGTCCTTCGCGTCCGATGATCCCAGGGGCGTGCCGGGCCTCATCCAGGTTCGAACCTATGTGGGCGGCGCCTTTCCGGTGGACCCCCCCCTGGAGGCCTGGCCCGGCGTCTTCGGGGAACTCCAGCGCTGGCTGCCGGAGTTGTCAGACCCCGTCCAGGTGCGGGAGGAGCCTTGTCCTGCGGCCTTCCCCCTGATGGAACCAGGCCACGACGCCCGGGTGGCCGGGCTGCTCACGGAGTTTCCCCCCAACCTCCACTGGGTGGGCGCCGACCGCTTTGGCCCGGGGATCCCGAACCTCGCCGAGGGCATCGAAGGTTGGGCACGAACCCTTGCGCTTTGATCCGTAAGGCTCAACTGTGAAGTTCAAGCTCATGACATGAACCACAGACGGAGTATGGCCGAGAGAGGGGCTGGAAGGGGCGTTGGGAAAACTTAGGCCCTTGCTTCGTTTGTGATTCAAGCCACAACTCCNNCGCTGGACCGAGAGGCATAGTGTCATGGCGACACGACGCGTGGTGATCCTGGGGGCCGCAGGACGCGACTTCCATAATTTCAATACCGTCTACCGGGACAACCCGGACTACCAGGTGGTGGCCTTCACCGCCACCCAGATCCCGGACATCGCTGGCCGCCGCTACCCCGCCGTGCTGGCCGGGAAGCTCTACCCCAAAGGCATCCCCATCTTTGATGAATCCGACCTGATGGACCTGATCCAGCGCGAGAAGGTGGATGTCGCGGTGTTCTCCTATTCCGATGTCACCCACGCCACCGTGATGCACCTGGCGAGCCTCTGCATCGCCCATGGCTGCGACTTCGAACTGCTGGGCGCGGACAAGACCATGATCCAGTCGTCGAAGCCGGTCATAGGCATCACGGCCGTGCGCACCGGCGCGGGCAAGAGCCAGACCACACGCTTCATCAGCAACATCCTCAAGAAGCTGGGGAAGAAGGTGGTGGCCATCCGCCACCCCATGCCCTATGGCGACCTGGCCAAGCAGGCCTGCCAGCGCTTTGCGAATTACGGCGACCTGGACCAGCAGGAATGCACCATCGAGGAACGCGAGGAGTACGAGCCGCACATCGACAACGGCTTCGTGGTCTACGCAGGTGTGGATTATGAGCAGATCATCCGCCGCGCCGAGCAGGAGGCGGACGTGATCCTCTGGGACGGCGGCAACAATGATCTGCCCTTCTACAAGAGCGACCTGCATATCTGCATCGCCGATCCCCTCCGCTCCGGCCACGAGATGGCCTACCACCCGGGCGAGGCCAATTTCCGCATGGCCGATCTCATCCTCATCAACAAGTGCGACAGCGCGAAGGAAGCGGACATCAAGGCCATCGAGGCCAACGCCGCGAAGGTGAATCCAAAGGCCCGCGTCATCCGCGCCAACAGCCCCGTCACCTGCGACCGGCCGGAGCTGGTGAAGGGCAAGCGCGCCCTGGTCATCGAGGACGGCCCCACCCTCACCCACGGGTCCATGTCCTATGGCGCGGGCGTCGTGGCTGCCAAGGCCGCGGGGGCCCACGAGATCGTGGATCCCACGCCCTACGCCGTGGACTCCATCGCCGCCACCTACCGGAAGTACCCCAACGCCAAGGGCATCCTCCCCGCCATGGGCTATGGGGAACACCAGATCCGGGACCTCGAAGCCACCATCGAGGCCACGCCCTGCGACGTGGTGCTCAGTGGCACGCCCATCGACCTCACCCGCGTCCTGAAGGTGTCCAAGCCCATGACCCGGGCCCGCTATGAACTGGCGGAGATCCGCGAAGGGGTGTTGGAGGCAGAGGTACGTCGGGTTTTAGGGCTGTAGTTCCATCCGGCTCGGGGCGCGATGCGCCCCGAGTTAGGAAAGATAGGGAGTAGTGGTTTCGTGAACGGCCTAGTGGATCTGCTGGGCCGTTTGCGTTCCGATGCCTTCCACTTCGGTCAAATCCTTCGGGCTTGCCGTCATCACACCTTCGATCGTCCCGAAATGATTAAGCAGTCGACGGGCTCTTGTGAGTCCCACTTTTGGTATGCCCGTAAGAATATAGACCTGACGGGCACGCTTGCCATGGATGCGGCGCCCCGGGCGCCGGATGGCAACTTTTGCTGTCGAATGAAGCTGCCGTGCCGTGAAGAGGATCAATCGCGCCGTTTCATCTTCATTTTGGGACCGGAGGACAGGAATGCCGAACCCGATGGCCAGGGCCACGAGAGCGCCTTGGATGCCCTCTCGGGTCACGCCTGCCTGCCGCCATTCATGGGATGGCCCTTCCAGAATAAGGAAAGGGCGCCACGGCGAAGTTGCCAGTCGAGTTGCCTGGCTAAACAGGCGTCCTCGCCGAAGGCTCTCGAGGAAATCCCTTACTCGCTTCCGCTCCAGCACGGCCTTGCCTTCAATGAGGTAATCTCCCGTACGAAGGCGCTTTACGGTAACGGATACGCCCTCCATCTCCGCTAATTGAGAGGCCAGCTCGGACCCCCTCGCCTCCCGGTCATCCACCCAGATCCGGATCGGCTGACCGTTGGAACCACCGTGCATGTTCCACCTCAATAACGAATAAAACGAACCCCACGCGCCCTACCCTAACTCAGAATGGGGCAGGGGCCCCATTCTGAGCCCGCCCGGAGCCCCCATGACCCACCTCTTCCAACCNNACGGACGGGCTGCCTAGCGACTGGCACCTGGTCCACCTGGGCGGACTGGCCCAGGGGGGCGCGGGGCTGGTGCTCACCGAGGCCGCGGCAGTCCTGCCCGAAGGGCGCATCAGCCCGGAGGACCTGGGCCTCTGGAACATGGCCCAGGCAGAGGCGCTAGCCCGCATCGTCCACTTCATCAAGGCCCAGGGCGCCGTGCCCGGCATCCAGCTGGCCCACGCGGGCCGCAAGGCCTCGACCTTCGCCCCCTGGCGGGGCAGCGGCAGCGTGCCATCCGCCGCCGGGGGCTGGACGCCCGTGGCCCCCAGCGCCCTCCCCTTCGACCCGGCCTGGACCGTGCCCACGGCCCTCGACGAGGCCGGCATCATCGCCGTGATCGACGCCTTCATGGATGCGGCCCGCCGGGCCATCGCCGCNNCTGGTCCGCGAAGTCGTCGGCGCCCTGCGCAGCATCCTGCCTGAGGAAATGCCCCTCTTGGTGCGCATCTCAGCCACGGACTGGGCGGAAGGCGGGTGGGATCTGGACCAGTCCGTGGCCCTGTCCAAGGAACTCAAGGCGCTGGGCGTGGATCTGATGGACTGTTCCTCCGGCGGCCTGGTGCCGCACCAGAAGATCGCCCTGAGTCCCGGCTACCAGGTGCCTTTCGCCGCGCGGATCCGCGCCGAGGCAGGCCTCCCCACCGGCGCCGTGGGCCTCATCACTGAGCCCGAACAGGCCGAACAGATCCTTGCCGAGGGCTCCGCGGATCTCGTCCTGCTGGCCCGCGAGCTGCTGCGCAACCCCCGCTGGCCCCTGCGCGCCGCGCAGGAACTAGGCGCCGAAGTGCCCTGGCCTGCTTCCTACCTGCGCGCGGCCAAGGGGACGGTGCCGTTGCGG
The DNA here is from genome assembly GCA_003158505.1 of Holophagaceae bacterium. Classification (GTDB taxonomy): domain Bacteria; phylum Acidobacteriota; class Holophagae; order Holophagales; family Holophagaceae; genus Geothrix. Next base: position 11,651 of record PMJK01000016.1, read on the forward strand.
CAACCGTTGGCCTGAGTCCCGGGCTACATCGCCCGGAACAGCGTCAGCACGCGGACCTCCTCGGCACCGCCCTCCTGCAGGGCCTGGGCGCAGCGCAGCAGGGTCGTGCCCGTGGTCCAGACGTCGTCCACCAGCAGGATGATGCCCTGGGGCGAGGCCCCGGGCTGCAGGCGGATGGCCTTCCGGGACAGCCGCCGCCGCTGGGTCTCTGTGCGCGAAGCCTGGCGGCCGCTGAGCCAGCCCTTGGCCAGCAGGGGGTCAAAGGACCGACCGATGCGCTCGGCGATCAGCCGTCCGGCCTCCGCGCTGAGGTCGAAGCCGCGCAGGAAGCGATGGAGTGGCGTGCTGGGCACCGCGGTCACGTGGTCCACCTCGGCGGTCCATGCCGGCAGGGGCGCCCGGGCCAGCCGCCCCAGCAGCGCCTTGCGCCACCCAGTTTCCCCCTGCTTGATGCCGGGCAGCAGCAGGGCGCCCAGGGGCGGGCGGCCGCCGTGGTAGTCCCAGAGGGCATCGCCCAGGTCCCAAGCCACGACCTCCGGACAGTCCCCGTCCGCATGGGCCAGGGCGCAGCGAGGACAGCGCCCCTCGGGCAGAATCCGCAGACCGTCCCAGCAATGGGCACAGAGACCGGCCTCCGCGCCTCTGCCCACGGGGACCAGACAGCCCCGGCACAGGAGCAGGGAACCCCGCGCCTGGGCCAGACGTGACTGGAGAACCGTCGGCAGCATGGGGCATGATAGCGGCCAAAGGGAGCGACCATGGGCATCCCATGGAATCGGTCGTGAACCCAGGGTTCCCACTCATCACCCCGGCCACCCATCCTCCAGGAGAGCTAGCCATGAGCCGAGCGCCAGGCCTCCAGCAGCAGATGTTTGCGAACGCCGCGGATCGGGGCTTCTTCGAAAGGGCCGGGGCCATGGCCTGCGACTACCTGCAGGGCGTCCAGGATCAGCCCGTCTTCCCCTCGGAAACCGCCCTGGCCGGCCTCGCCGGCTTCGATGGGCCTCTTGCGGACGAACCCTGCGATCCCGCCGCCATGCTGCGCCAGCTCCATGACCTGGGCTCTCCCGCCACGACGGTCACCACGGGGGGACGCTACTTCGGGTTCGTGACCGGCGGCGTGCTGCCGCCGGTGGTGGCCGCAAAATGGCTGGCGGATGCCTGGGACCAGAACGCCGCCCTCTATGTCATGTCGCCGGTGGCCTCGAAGCTGGAAGCCGTCTGCCAAGCGTGGCTCATTGATCTGCTGGGGCTGCCTTCTGGATGCGTGGCGGGCTTCGTGGGCGGGACCTCCACGGCCACCGTCGTTGGGCTCGCCGCCGCCCGCCAGGAGCTGCTGCGCCGACAAGGCTGGGACGTCAACGCGAAGGGACTCTTTGGCGCCCCTCCCATCCGTGTCGTGATCGGAGCCGAGGCCCATAGTACCGCGTTCAAGGCCCTGGCCCTGCTGGGCCTGGGCCGGGAACGGGTAGAGCTGGTACCCGTGGATGGCCAGGGACGGATGCTGGCGGGCGCTCTGCCTCCGCTCGACGGGCACACCCTGGTCCTCGCCCAGGCCGGAAACGTGAACACGGGGTCCTTCGATCCCTTCGACGCGATCTGCGACCGGGCGCAGGCAGCGGGCGCCTGGGTGCACGTGGATGGCGCCTTCGGGCTGTGGGCCGCGGCCTCCCCGCGCCTGCGCCATCTGGTGAAGGATGCGGCACGGGCCGACTCCTGGTCCGTGGATGCGCATAAGACCCTGAATGCCCCGTACGATTGCGGCATCCTCCTCTGCCGGCACCCCGAAGCCGCGATGATGGCCATGCAGAACACCGGCGCCTACATCGTCTACAGCGAGCAGCGCGACGGGATGCTCTACACCCCGGAGATGTCCCGGCGCGGGCGGGGCATTGAGCTATGGGCGACCCTGAGGATCCTGGGCAGGCGGGGCACGGCCGAGCTGGTGGAAGGTCTCTGCGACCGGGCCCGGCAGGCCTCAGGGCTGTTGCGACATGCCGGCTTCCGCATCCTGAACGAGGTCGTGTTCAANNGGATCTGCTTTCAAAAGCAAAGATTCACCACGAAGACAGGAAGACAGGAAGAAAAGAAAAAATTTGTTCCCTTGCAGTTCTTCGTGGTCTTTCCGCCTTCGTGGGGAAAGTAGTGTTTCTATTTTTTTAACGCAATTTGGTAAGAAGGTTTTGTCGGAGCGGAATCAGGAGGGACCCGTGGACACGATCGGATTCATCGTGCCGGGGACCATGGGCGAACCCATGGCGCTGAACCTTCAGAAGGCCGGGGGTCCGCTGGTCGTGTGGAACCGGAATCCGGTGAAAGCGGAGGCCCTGGTGCAGGCGGGCGCCCTGCTCGCGGTCGGGCCCGCCGAGGTGTTCGCCCGATGCCGTGTGGTCCTCGCCATGCTGGTGGATGGGGTGGCCCTGGATCAGGTGCTTGGCCGGGGCACACCTGCTTTCGCCGAGCGCGTGAGTGGCCGCCTCGTCGTGAGCCTGGCCACCCATTCGGCCGCCTATTCGAAAGGGCTGGAGGCCGCGATCCGGGCGGCGGGGGGCCGCTACGCGGAAGCGCCGGTCTCCGGCTCGCGCAAGCCCGCGGAAGCCGGGCAACTGGTGGCCATGATGGCCGGGGACCCAGCTGATCTGGAGCGCCTGCGCCCGCTCCTGGCGGCCATGTGCCGCCAGGTCGTCCCCTGCGGCGCTGTGCCCGGCGGCACGCTCATGAAGATCAGCACGGCCCTCTTCAACATCGCCATGATCACCGCCCTGTCCGAGGCCATGAACTTCGCGGCCAGGCAGGGCCTGGACCTGGACCGGTTCAATGAGGTCCTGCTGGGGAGCCCCATGGCCAGCGATGTGGCGCGGGTCAAGGCGCCGAAGATCGCCCGCCGAGACTTCGCGGCGCAGGCCTCGGTCCGGAATGTCCTGGACGTCAACCGGCTACTGGTCGAGGCTGCCCGGGCCTCCGGCATCCCCACCCCCCTGGCCGATGCCTGCCGGCGCGTCCACGAACAGGCCCTGGCCATGGGCTTTGGCGACGAGGACATGATCGCCGTACTGAAGGCCTACGAGGTGTCTTCGCGGGAAGCCTTGCGCTGAAAACGGCCGCTGGGATCAGGCGGCTGGCGGTGTGGGGCCGAGAAATCATCCTTGCCGTGGCATCCTTTCTCGGCGAACCCCTCTTTCCATCTCCCGGCTCCCCCGAGTGCTTTTCTTTCGGGATTCCTCGGTCCAGCCGAAGTATTCCCTAACCCCACATGAGGAATGTCCCATGTCCCCCTGGAACGACTTGACTCCTTCCAAACGCTGCGACTGGATCGACCAGCTGCGGGGCTGGGCCGTGATCGTGATGATCGAGGTGCACGCGGTCAACGTCTGGCTGCACGCCGGCCTCCGGCCGGACTGGCTGAACTACCTCAATGGCCTGGTGGCCCCCAGCTTCACCATGGCCGCGGGCTACAGCCTCGTGATCTCCACCTTCCGGACCGACAACACCCTGCGCCCCTTCTGGCCCGACACGGCCCGGCGCCTGGGCTTCATCCTGCTCTGCGCCTACGCCCTGCATGCCCCCGGTCTCACCGCCGCGGACTGGACGGTGCTGAACACCACGCAGAAGGCGCGGGAGCTGTTCAAGGTCGACGTGCTCCAGTGCATCGTCTTCTCCCTGCTGATCTTCCAGGGCCTGGCCCGGCTGGTCCGCAGCCCGAGGGTCTTCACCTTCCTCGCCCTGGTGATCGCGATCTTCGTGCCCCTGGTCTCGCCCCACCTCTGGGCCCACGGCGTGGCGGATGGCATGTGGCTGCCCATCCGCGGCCTGTTCAACGGGAATTCCGACCGGGGGTTGAATGCCCTGTTCCCGCTCTTCCCCTGGATCGCCTTCCCGGCCTTCGGCGCCTTCCTGGGCGGCCTCTACCGGCACCTGCGGGTGGAACCCGTCGAGGGCAAGGCCCGGTGGAGTGAACCCAAATTTCTCGTGGGATTGGCCGTGGTGGGTGCGGTGCTGCTGGCCTGGGGCACCTCCCACCAGCAGACCTGGCTCTGGGGCGGCCAGTGGCTCCAGGAGAACGGCATCTGGATGCTGCACAGCCCCACGGGCGCCTTCACCTATGGCGAACTGGGCGCCATCGCCAACACCACCCTGCCCAGTGTGGCTGGCCGCGCGGGCTGGATCCTCCTGGGCGGGTCCCTCATGGGCGCCATCGAACTGGTGCGGCCCAAGGGGCACGGCGCCAATCCCGTCAAGGCCGCCAGCGCCGAGTCGCTGCTCCTCTACATGCTGCACCTCAACCTCATCTTCGGCGTGCTGCTGGCCCCGGCGGTCATCGCCGTCACGGGTCTGGGCTGGGGCAGCCTGGGCTGGACGGGTACGCTGCTCCTGACCGCCGCGATCATTGGGCTGAACCTCTGGGCTGGCGTGGCCTGGCAGGAGGTGCGACAGGCGCCGGAACGCATGCACTGGCTGCAGCACAAGGCCGTGGCCGCACTGGGCATATGGTTCGTGCTGGGGGGCTGGTGGACTTTCCGCCACTTCCTGCAGAGCCCCGAGCTGGCCAAGGAGCCCTACCACTTCCTGAACGCCGCCCGGATCCGCAAGGGCCTGCCGCCCACGCCCGATGGCCTCAGTCGCGATCCGGCGGAGTACTTCCGCGAGGCGGAGCGGAGGAAGATGCACCTCAGCGAGGGGGCCCGCGCCGACTTGACCCGGATGATCCTGGCGCGCGGGAAACTAAGACCTTGAAGGGGGGTTTTCGGGTTCTTCTAAATTGCAGGTCCTATCGAGGGCATGGAGAAAACAAAAAGCCCTTCCACCGATGAACACCGATCAAGCCTGAAGCGTCCGCTCCGAAGCGCGGGCTGTATCCCGGGCCCACGCAGTGATCGCCACCGGTTCACTCCGGGGGCTTTTGGTCGGTACCTGAGGGGCCGCGGCGCGTCTGGATCGAGTAAGGGCCCATCTTTATCGGTGTTCATCATTTAGTTCTCGGTGTTCATCGGTGTTCCGCTTTTTTTATCCAGCCATCACCGGATGAACCTAAGATGAATTGAACAATGTCTGATTCCGGCGGCAGCGCCCTCCCAACCTGGTACCTGTTCGCCACCTTGGTGGTCCTGGCCTACCGTACCTCGATGGTGATCCTGCTGTCGGCCTTCCACGCCATACCCTCGCTCCAGCGGCGGCGCCTGCTGGAGGAGGAGACCCTCACCGATCCGCGGCTGGTCACCCTTCTGGTGCGGCCTCGGGCCCTGGGCATGGGGCTGGCGTTCCTGAACCAGCTCCTGCTGCTGGTGCTGGTGATCCTGCTCTGGCCCGCCCGCCAGGCCCTGCCGGGTGGCGCCTGGACCCTGGGCGCCCTGGGCCTGGTGAGTCTCTGGCTGCTGGATCTGTTCCTCCCTGCCCTGCTCGCCTCGCGGGAGCCTGCCCATTGGCTCGTCCGGCTCTTCCCCTTCTATGCGCCGGTCGAGGCGCTCCTGGGCTGTCTGGTCAACCCCTTGGCGCGCATGACCGACCGCCGGCACGCCGAAGAAAAGGCCAAGGACGAGGACGATGAAGAGGCCACCGAAGAGGCCGTCAACGCCCTCCTGGAGGAAGGCGAGGCCGAGGGCATTCTCGAGGCCGAAGACCGGGAGCTCATCCGCAATGTGGTCACCTTCGGCGACACCGTGGTGCGGGAGGTGATGACGCCCCGCACCCGCATCGTGGCCTTGCCCCTGACCGCGACCATCCAGGAGGCCTGGGCGGCCTTCACTGCCAGCCGCCACTCCCGCCTGCCCGTGTACGAGGGCGGCATCGAACATGTCCGGGGCGTGCTGCTGTTGAAAGACCTCATGCAGCAGCCCTATGGGGCCCACCCCCCCCTGGCCACCCTGCTGAAGCCGCCCCACTTCGTGCCCGAGAGCAAGCCCGTGGCCGACCTGCTGCGGGACCTCCAGCGGGCCCGGACCCAGATGGCCCTGGTGGTGGACGAGTTCGGCGGCGTGTCGGGCCTGGTCACCCTGGAGGACCTGCTGGAGGAGGTCTTCGGTGAGATCCAGGACGAACACGAAGCCCCTGCTGGCCTCGTCGAACAGGCTCCCGGAGTGTGGCTCGTCTCGGGGCAGACTCACGTGGAAGACGTAGCCGAAGCCCTGGGCCTCGCCTGGGAGCGGGACGGCTTCGACACCCTGGCCGGTCTCGTCATGGCCCGCCTGGGCCGCGTGCCCAAGCCCCAGGAATCCGTCAGCGTCGAAGGCGCCCGCCTGACTGTGATGCGCATGGAAGGGACGCGGGTGGTGCAGGTCAGGGTGGAGCGGACATAGATCGAGACAGGCTCGCGGATCTGCGATCCGCGAGTTAGGAAAAGCAATGCTGTTTCTAACTCCAGGATTCAGCCGCTAGGCTGAATCCTGGAGCACTCGCCCCATGACCCGTCGCATCCTCGCCCTCCTGACCATCCTCGTCCTGCCCCTCACCCTGCGCTTCGTGGGGCGCCGGCAGCGGAAGGCCCTGGTGCCCCAGCCCCGGGGCATGGTGCTGGGGCTCTATGCGGGGGTACCGGACTACGACTACCACGAGGAACTGGACCGCATCGCCGCCACCGGGGCCACCTGCGTGAGCCTCCAGGCCATCTACCGCATGGACACGGGCCACAGCAACGAGATCCGCCGCCATCCCACCTCCAGCCCCACGGAAGCCAGTCTTCGCCGCACCTTCCAGCAGGCCAGGGTGCGCGGCCTGCGCATGATGTTCTTCCCCACCATCAACCTGCGAGACGAGGCGGACAACGCGGACTGGTGGCGGGGCAACATCCGGCCCGACGACTGGGAGCTCTGGTGGCGGAACTACACGGCCTTCAACGTGCGGCTGGCCGCGCTGGCCCAGGAGGGCGGCGTGGAGTGGTACAGCCTGGGCACGGAGATGGCCTCCACCCACGCCTTTCCGGACCAGTGGCGGCGCCTGGCCGCGGCAGTGCGCCGGGTCTTCCAGGGCAAGCTGGTCTACAGCGTGAATTTCGACAGCCACGACAGCTTCACCTTCGGCGACTGCCTGGACGTCATCGGCATCAACACCTACGATCCGATAGCCAAATACGATGAATATCCCAGCGCGGATCAGATCCGCGATGCCTGGTGGTGGGTCGTCTACAAGGCCCGCACCCTCCAGGCCCGGTTCCATCGGCCCGTGATGATCACCGAAGTGGGCTACCCCTCCGTGGCCCATGCCCACGTGGGGCCCTGGGATTTCCGCACCGACAAGCCCTTCGATCTCGACCTCCAGAACTTCCTCCTCAAGGGCGCCTTCGGCGTGCTGCGGCACTGGAGCGACGGGGAGGCCGTGTTCTACTACCTCTACGGCGAGAACCTGAATGAGAAACCCGTGGGCGGCCCCCAGGACCGCAGCTATGCCGTCTGGGGCAAACCCGCCGAGGCCACCCTGCGGCAGTACTTCCACGAACCCATCTGGGAGGGGCACATCCCACCCAGGGCCGAGAACATCCACGAGGCCGTGGTGCAGTCCCTGGTGGCCTGGCACCGGAAGCTGCGGGACTACGAGGATGCGGAGCTGCCCCCCTGGGTGGTGGACTGGGAGGCCAGGAACCCCGGGGATGCCGCCGAGGCCCTGGCCATCATTATGAAAGAACCGCCCCCGAGCCACCGAATTCCAAAAGGAGAGGAGCGCTAAGATTCAGCCGCAGGTATCCTCATCCCTAGCCTATGAACCTTCCCAGCCACTCCCGCCCCCTTCTCGGCCCTGACACCGCCTCCAAGACGCTCTTGGTGGCGGAGGATGACCGGTCCACGCTGAGCCTCTACCGGGCCGGGCTGAAGGGCCTCCAGGGCTTCAAGATCCTCATGGCCGAGAACGGCGGCCAGGCCCTGGAGATGCTCCGGCAGGAGCCCGTTCACGTCCTGGTGACCGACCTGAACATGCCCGTGATGGACGGCTTCAACCTGATTGCCAAGGCGAGCCGCTTCTATCCCCAGGTGCCCATCATCGTGATGACCGGCCTTGACGAGAGCCAGCACCTGAACACGCCCCTGCAGCTCGGCGCCATCCGGATCCTCACCAAGCCGCCCCGCCTCACCATCCTCATGGATGCCATCCGCGCCGCCGCAGCGTTCCAGCCCGCGGGCATGGTCCGGGGGATCGGACTGAACAGCATCCTCCAGCTGCTCGACTGGGAGAAGAAGTCCTGCACCCTCACGGTCAAATCCGAGGCCGGCATGGGACTGATGTATCTGAAACGGGGCGAGGTGGTGCATGCCGCCTACCGGGCCATCGAGGGCCTGCCCGCCGCCTACGAGATTCTCTCCTGGGACCGTCCCGACATCGAGTTCGTGGAAACCTGCCGGGTGGAACGTACCATCGAGCTGCCTCTGACCGAGCTCCTGCTGAACGCGGCCATGGTGTCGGACCACCGGCGCCCGGAGTTCGGCGAGGCCTGACACCTTCAACGGGTGCAGGGTCGGGCATTGGTCAAAAAATGACCTGATTTGGTTAAAAAATAACCTTTGGGTCCGCCAAGGATCGGCGATCGGGGAATAATGGCCACCGTGCGGCCCCGTCGGGGCCCCTTCCCAGGTAGGTGTCCATGTCCCAGCTGAAGCCTTTCCGCGCCTACCGCCCCCGGCCTGAGCTGGCCGCGCAAGTGGCGGCCGTTCCCTACGACGTGGTGAACACCCAGGAGGCCGCCGAGCTGGCCAAGGGCAACCCCTTCTCCTTCCTCCATGTGGGCCGACCCGAGATCGACCTGCCCCCCGGCACCGATGTCCACTCGGACGCGGTCTACGCCAAGGGTGTGTCCAACCTCCGCGCCCTCATCGGGAACGGCTCCCTCTTCCGCGAGAACACCCCCTGCCTCTACGTCTACCAGCAGCGCATGGGCGATCACGTACAGGCCGGACTGGTGGGCCTCTGCTCCGTCGAGGAATACGAGACGGGCCAGATCAAGCGCCACGAGTTCACCCGCAAGGACAAGGAGGACGACCGCACCCGCCATGTGACCGAGCAGGCCGCCAACGCCGAACCCGTCTTCCTCACCTACAAGGCCGTGCCCTACATCGACCACATCGTGAACGACATCCGGAAGCAGCTCCCGGTCTATGACATCGTCACGCCGGACGGCATCGGCCATACCGTGTGGGTCGTCTCCGGCGAGACCGTGGTCTACGAGCTGGTCCATCTCTTCAACGGCGTGGAAGCCCTCTACATCGCCGACGGCCACCACCGCACCGCCGCGGCCATCCGCTACGGCCAGGCCCGCCGCGCCGCCGAAGGACCGGGGAGCGGCGAGGAACCCTTCGAAAGCTTCATGGCCGTGGTCTTCCCCCACGACCAGCTGAAGATCATGGACTACAACCGCGTGGTGAAGGACCTCAACGGCCTGAGCCAGGAGGCCTTCCTCGCCAAGGTCCGGGAGAAGTTCGAGGTCGCCGGGTCGGCCCACCGCGCACCCCAGGCACCCACCACCTTCGGAATGTACCTCGGCGGCACCTGGTACGAACTGAAGGCCAAGCCCGGCAGCTTCCCCGCCAGCGATCCCGTGCGCGGCCTCGACGTGAGCATCCTCCAGGAAAACCTGCTGGGTCCCATCCTCGGCATCGACGACCCCCGCACCAACACCCGCATCGACTTCGTGGGCGGCATCCGCGGCATGGACGAGCTGGAACGCCGGGTGAAAGAAGGCTATGCGGTGGCCTTCGCGGTCTATCCCACGTCGCTGACCCAGCTCATGTCCGTGGCCGATGCCGGCGAGGTCATGCCCCCCAAGTCCACCTGGTTCGAACCCAAGCTGCGCTCCGGGCTGCTGGTCCGCATGTACGAAGACTGACGGGAGTTCCCATGCACATCCTCATCGCCGACGCCTTTGACGCCAAGCTGCCCGAACGCCTCGCCGCCTTCGGTACGGTCAGCAGCGACCTGGCCACCCTTCCCCAGGCCCAGGTCCTCCTGGTCCGTTCCAAGACCAAGGTCGATGCCGACCTCATCGCCAAGGCTCCGAACCTCAAGCTCGTGATCCGCGGTGGCGTGGGCATGGACAACGTGGACAAGAAGCTCTGCGCCGAGAAGGGCATCAAGGCCATGAACACGCCCCGGGCCAGCAGCGTGGCCGTGGCCGAAATGGCCATGGCCTTCATGGTGGCCATCCCNNCTGAAGCGCACCGAGCTGTTCAAGAAGACCCTGGGCCTCATCGGCGCGGGCAATATTGCCACCGAAGTCGCCAAGCGCGCCCAGGCCTTCGGCATGGAGGTCATCGCCTACGACCCCTTCCTCAAGGAGCACCCCATCGCCCGTATGACGAGCCTGGACGAACTCGCTGCCAAGGCCGACGTCATCAGCATGCATACGCCGCTGACGGACGACACCCGGGGCATGGTCAACGCCGCGCTCCTCGCCAAGATGAAGGACGGCGTCATCCTCATCAACACCGGCCGGGGCAAGTGCGTGGTCGATGCCGACCTGGCCGCCGCCCTCCAGAGCGGCAAGCTCCGGGCCTACGGCACGGACGTGTGGCCCAGCGATCCGCCCCCGGCGGACTGTCCGCTGCTCAGTGCCCCCAATGTCATCATGGCCCCGCACCTGGGCGCCAATTCGAAGGAGAACCTCGGCCGCATCGGCGACGAGGTGGTGCTCATCCTCAAGGATTTCAAAGCATAAAAGATCCAGTTTCTTTTCTGAAGGAGCCTCGCATGACCCATCGCGTGATCAACTTCTACGCCGGCCCCGCCGGTCTGCCCCTGCCCGCCCTCGAGCGCGCCCAGGCGGAGCTACTGGATTTCGCCGGCACCGGCATGTCCGTCATGGAGATCAGCCACCGCGCCAAGGAATACGAGGCCGTGCACGAGGAAGCCATCGCCCTCACCAAGGAACTGATGGGCCTGCCTTCCAACTACAAGGTGCTCATGCTCCAGGGCGGCGCCCACCTCAGTTTCGGCATGATTCCCCTGAACCTGCTGCGCGGGGGCCGCAAGGCCGACTACATCGTCACGGGCAACTGGGCGGAGAAGGCCACCAAGGAGGCCAAGCTCGTGGCCGGCGACAATGTGCGCGTGGCCGCCAGCACCAAGGACCTGAAGTTCAGCCGCCTGCCCTTCACCGAGGAAATCAAGGTCGGTCCCGACAGTTCCTTCGTGCACTTCACGTCCAACAACACCGTGGAAGGCACCCAGTGGCACGAGTTCCCAAAAGTCGGCCAGGTGCCCTACGTCTGCGACATGAGCAGCGACTTCATGTGGCGGCCCTTCGACGTGAGCCCCTTCGGCCTGATCTACGGCGGGGCCCAGAAGAACCTCGGCCCCAGCGGCGTGACCCTCACCATCATCCGCGAGGACTTCCTGGAGATGTGCGAGGCCCAGGACCTGCCCAGCTACCTGCGCTACAAGATCCACGCCGAGAAGAACAGCCTCTACAACACACCTCCGACCTTCGGCATCTACATCCTGCGCAACGTCCTGGCCTACAACAAGAGCATCGGCGGTCTGAAGGCCATCGAGGCCAACAACCGCAAGAAGGGCGAGCTGCTCTACGGCTGCATCGACAAGCACCCGGGCTTCTTCAAGGGCTTCGTCACCGAAAAGGCCCACCGCAGCCTCATGAACGTGGACTTCTTCCTGCCGAACCCCGAGCTCGATGACCAGTTCGTCAAGGAAGCCAAGAAGGTCGGCATGGTGGGCCTGAAGGGCTACCGCGACATCGGCGGCATCCGCGTCAGCACCTACAACGCCGTCACCGTGGACAACGTGAAGACCCTCGTGGACTTCATGGAGCAGTTCGTCAAAACGAACGGGTAGTTCCGGGGCACAGTCCCCTAGCGCAGAATGGTGCACCTTCCCCACTTGGGATCCGCCACCCCAAGGCCGATGACATGTAGGCGCCATCCGGCGCCCGCCGGAGCCTACCCGACCGCCCATGGACCCATCCCCGACCTGGCTCGACCACCTCAAGATCCTGGCCGCCTCCGAGACGGTGCGCCTGGAAGCCATCGGCCGCGACGGCCTCGAAGATCTGGCGGTCCGGGGCCTCATCCAGAAGGATGAACGCCCCCAGCAGGCCAGCCTGGAAGTGCGCTACGAATCCATGCAAGAGACCCACCTCCAGATCGTCGAGGCCAAGGGCTGCGCGGACCGCCTGCAGCGCCGGATGGCGCCGAAATCCCGTCTGGCGGGCCTGCTATCCCGCGGCGCTCCTACGGGTCCGGGTCCGGACGACCCGGATGCCGTCGAGCTCTTCCGCCTCCTGGACTTCCTGAAGATCCAGGTCTGGGGCGTGAAGGGCCCCGAAGACGTGCTACCACACCTGGCGCGCATTCAGGACTACCTCCAGGTGGAAGGGCGGGAGTGCCTGGACCGCCTGGCCACCACGGACCGGGAGATCGATGAGGTCCAGAAGCAGGTCCCGCAGGGCACCCAGGTGGAAGGCGAGGGCTACTTCCGGCTCACGGCCGCCGGCGAGGCGGCCCTGCCCGAAGCCTCCGTGATGGAGTTGCTCGAAACCGCCCTCCAGACTGCCTTCAGCCCCGGCCACCGAGGCGAGAGCTTCGCCCATTTCAAAGAGGATCCCTCGGGTCTCCTGACCCTGCTCCTGGATCGCATGGCCGCGGGTGACCGACCCTCTGCCTTCGTGAGTGAGTACGAAGGCCTCCTGGAGGCCTTCGACCGGACTCCCCCCTTCGCGGACTTGCAGCCCCCTCGCGCGAAGATCGGCTTCCTCGTGCGCCTCCTGCGGGCCTCCCGGGAGGATCCCAAACGGGCCTACCTCTGGTGCAACCGCGAGCGCCTGAACGCCGTGACGCACCGCCTGCGCTCGGTGCTGCCCGCCACGGTCGCCGCCTCGGGATGGCGCTTGCCCTATGCCACCGATCTCTTCCTGGTGGACGGCGGCCGTTCCGGTGACGAAGACCAGGCTGAGCAGCGGGTCCGCCTCTTCGAGGCCGTCCACCGCGTCCAGTCAGAGCTGCTGCAGGACCTCCGCATCCGGGACGGCCAGTCCTTCCGCCTGGCCCTGGTCCTGGCCCACGCGGCCCGGATCCGCAACTTCGCGCCGGGCATCCTCATGGATCGCTTCATCCGCCAGGCCCTCGAGACCGTGCTGGAGGCCGCCAAGGCCGCCCCCTATGACCTGGGCGACCGGGGCACCACACTGATCTTCGGCACTCACCTGGCCCACGCGGCGGGCTTCGTCAAGGCGCGGGTCCAGGGTCCCATCGACACCTTTGCCGCCATCCACGCCCGCTTCCGGAACGAGAGTTCTCCCACCCACGTCTCCGTCCAGGTGCTGCTCCACATCTTCGCCATCCTCGATCGCCTGGACCGCCTGGGGGCCCCCCTCCACCTCGATGACTTCGCGGGTTTCTTTGACCGGATCCGCAAGCGCCTCCGCCATCACCGGGCCGCCTCCAGGGCCTTCGGCACGGCCCAGATCAAAGCCGGTGACGAAGCGGCCCTCGCCTCCAACCTGTGCGCCCAGGTCTGCTTCCGCGGCCTGGTCCTGCCGGCCACGGCCCAGTTCCACCCCGATGCCGGCCTGGCGGGCCTCTACGAGGACCGCCGCCCCGGCCGGCCGCCCCTGCTGGGATCCCTCTTCGGAACCCTGATGCTGGTTTGATCAAGCCCCGACCGACTGGCCCCGGAGCAAGATCTCCTCGATGCGCGCATCCTTCTCGGCCCACATGGCCTGGACGAAGGCCTGCATGCGGCCGCGGAAGGCGGGATCGCCCTCGTAGTCGCCGTCCAGCAGATCCTTCGGAATCTCCAGCTCGCGCACCCGCACCACCACCTGCTTCACCTTGCCCGACAGCAGGTCCCAGAAGCTGGGCACACCCTCCGGGTAGACGATGGTGACGTCGAGCAGCGCGTCGAAGCACTCGCCCATGGCGCTGAGGGCCGTGGCCAGGCCGCCCACCTTGGGCTTCAGCAGATGCCGGTAGGGCGACTGCTGCTGGTCATGCTTGGCGCGGCTGAAGCGGGTGCCCTCCAGGAAATTCATCACCGAGGTGGGGATCTGGCGGAACTTCTCACAGGCCCGGCGGGCCGTGGCCAGGTCCGCCGAGCGGCTGCCGCTCCGGCGTTTCATGAAGGGGAAATCCAGGGCCCACCAGGCTAGGCCCATGATCGGGACAAAGAGCAGCTGGCGCTTGAGGAAGAACTTGAGGAAGGGTACCCGGCGATGGAAGACCTTCTGCAGGACCAGGATGTCCACCCAGCTCTGGTGGTTGCTGCTCACCAGGTACCAGCCCCTTCGGCGCAGGCCCTCCAGGCCCGTCACATCCCAGCGGATGCGCTGCACCAGCGCCATCCACCAGCCATTCACAGCGATCCAGGCTTCGGCCATGGCGTTGAGCAGCCGATCCGCGCCCCGGCGCACGGCGCCGAAGGGCAGCGCCAGCTTCACCAGCGCCACCGGGATCATGCCGGAGCAGATGGCCACGGCATTGGCCGCCAGCACGGAGCTGGCGAAGCTGCCTTTGAGTGTGGTCCATAATCGCTTGAGCATTTGGAGGACCCTGGCCGGCCCTGGGTGCCGGATCGACCAGAATAGCGAGGCCCTGGGCCCAGCCATTCGGAAATTCCTGGCCGGTCCTTCCGCTATGCTTTGGCGTGGTTCCAGGGAGGAAACTCAGATGCGATACAGGGGATGGATGCTTTCGACGATGCTGCTGCTGGCCGTGGCCCCAACCGCCGTCCGGGCCACCGGTACCGACCAGACCCAGTGGAAGCTCGGCAGCTTCACCTGGGTGAAGCGCGTCCCCGCCGAGCCAGGCGCGCCCGCCAATGCTCATCCTGCTGCGCTCACGGAGGCCGCCATCCAGGCCACGCTCGCCCCAATCCAGGTCAAAGACGCCGGGAAAGACGTCCCCCTCTTCGGCAAGGAAGACCTGAAGGACCTTCCGAAGGCCCTGAGCGAGGCCCTCTCCCTGGCCCAGCCCGGTGAAGACCTGGTCCTGGTCAGCACCAACAAACACGGCAGCGGATTACGGGCCGGCTTACTGGAGAGGGCTACGGCCCTGACCGCCCGGCTCTTCGTGCGGGCTGGCGTCCTGAACCTCATCGTCCACGACGCCCGGCTGGATTTCATGGACCGCTACCTGGTGGACAACCTGCAGCCCACCTTCGTCTACGGATCGCGCAAGGCGGCTTCCGCAGCGGTGCTCCAGGCCCCCCAGGCGACACGCCTGCGCGAAGACTGGCTGACCTTCTCCCTGGCGGTCGCCCCTGCGCCCGCCCCCGTGGCCACCGCGGCTCCAATGGCGGCACCTGTCGCCCCGGCGGCACCGCCCGAACTGGCCTCACCGGCCCGGGACTCGGCCTTCTACGAGGCCCAGACCCGGCGTCTGAAGGTCCTCAAGCAGCTCCGCGACGAGGACCTCCTCAGCGAAGCCGAGTACCAGGAGAAGCGTGAAGCCATCCTGAAAACGCTTTAGGATTCCCGAAAAGCGCTGGTCGCGGAAGGCTTGGAAGATCACAGAAAAGCGCGGAATGGATTGGGGATCCGCGATCCGAACATCCGGACCACGTCCTTTGGGGCTTAGGAGTTCCCTTTTGTGATGACCAGGATTTCTTCTGAGTCTTCCGAGGATTTCCGTGCCTTCCGTGACCAGCCAAGAAATAGCCAGAAGGAACCGCTACCCCCAGCCCAGCTCCTCCAGCCGCGCCTCGCTGATGCCGAAGTGGTGGGCGACCTCGTGGATGACGGTGGTGGCGATCTCATTGCGCAGGTCCGCCTCGTCCTCGCAGTCCTCCAGCATCGGCCCACGGTAGAGGGTGATGCGGGGCGGCAGGTCGCCGGATCCACGGGGGCCCTCAGTCAGCGCATGGCCCGAGTACAGGCCGTAGAGCGTTTCATCCTCGGGAACGCCCAGGTCATCCAGGAGGTCGTCCGGAGGCCAGTCCTCGAGAACCACCGGCACGCCCTCCAGGTAGGGCCGGAACTCGGCCGGAATCAGCGCCAGCGCCTCGTCCACCAGCCTCCGGAACTCGCGATCTGATACGTGCATGGGACGAGGTTACTCCCTTCAAACAAGAAAGGATTTGCCCCGGATGTGGCTTTTCACAACCCATCCAGCGGACTCGTCACGCCGCGTCCGCCGCGGTTCAGCACATGGGTATAGATCATGGTCGTGGCCACGTCCTTGTGGCCCAGCAGTTCCTGGACCGTACGGATGTCGTGGCCCGCCGCCAGCAGGTGCGTCGCAAAACTGTGCCGCAGCACATGGGGTGTGACCGGCTTGACCAGTTCGCCGGACCGGGCCGCCAAACGAATGGCCTTCTGCACGCTCTCCGCCTGGAGATGGTGGCGGCGGATGGCGCCCGAGCGCGGGTCCATCGCGCGCAGGTTCGAGGGAAACACCCACTGCCAGCCCCAGGCCCTGGGCGCCGCCCTGCATTTCTCCGCCAATGCATCCGGCAGGTAGACCTCCCCGAAGCCTTCCTCCAGGTCCCGCTCATGCAGGGCGCGCACCTTGTCCAGGTGGGCCCGGAGCGGCGCCACCAGCCGATCGGGCAGCATGGTGACCCGGTCCTTGCCTCCTTTGCCATCCCGCACCAGGATTTCCCTCCGCTCGAATTCCACATCCTTCACGCGCAGCCGCAGCCCTTCCATTAGCCTCATCCCCGTCCCGTAGAGCACCTGCGCCAGCAGGGCCATGCCGCCTTCCATCTGGTCGAACAGGGTGCGCACCTCGCCCGGCGTGAGCACGACGGGCAGCCGCGCTTGGCGCTTGGCCTGGACGATCTCGGCAAGCCAGGGCAGGTCCGCATCCAGCACATGCCTGTAGAGGAACAGCAGGGCCGCCTTCGCCTGGTTCTGCGTCGAGGGCGAGACGCGCCGGTCCACCGCCAGGTGACTCAGGAAAGCCTGGACCTCCGGCGCCCCCAGGTCCCTGGGATGCCGCTTGCCGTGAAAGAGGATGAACCGCCGCACCCAGTCNNCCACCCGTCTGCCTATTCGCCTCGAGCATGGGCCCCGCTCCGATCGCCTCAGGTCGCCTATCGCGCTAATCTTGGGACCGAATCAAGAGCAGAACAGGCGGGAGATGACACAATTTATCGTCTTTTTTTCGCCTGTCAAGCCCTCAAAAAAATACGCCTATTCCACCCGCACCGGACCCACCCCGGCCCCCCGATTCCACCGGACTAGGCGAACCCAACCCCTCCTCCCCCATCCGTCCAATTCAAAGTTAGGCATCCATGCCCAAAGTCACCCTCAGCGGTGATATAGAAAGGAGAGGAACATGAAGTTTATTTTACTGTCCCGACACACCGACGGCAGCTCGGTTCCCGAGAATGAGGTCGCCCAGAATCTTAAAGACATGGGCGAATGGATTTTGTTGCTGAAGGCTACAGTGGCTATGCCGATTAGAGGTGGAAAAACTGTCTCCGCGAAAAATGTCAAAGATTATGTCGGAGATCTTGGCGGACTACTGATTTTTGAGGCTGACAACCTTGATCAAGCTGTAGAGTTGGCAAAGAAGTCGCCGGGCCTCAGATACGGATTTACACACGAGGTTTTTCCGGAGATTTCCCTGTATGAGGCAGCGAAAACAAAGTGATAGCCCAAGTAGCGTCGATTGGCACCTATTAAGTCCTATACGGCAGTGGTTGTGGTCTGCCTAACCCTCCGCTCA